>NZ_JAUXNA010000298.1 GCF_030682935.1 Polaromonas sp. | reverse complement strand
GGTGGGCGGTCAGCACCGGCGAGACAAAGCTGTGGGCCAGCGTGTTGGCGATGGTTTTGGGCGCAATACCGGCCCAGCGCAGGCGGGCCAGCGCCACTTCGATGCTGCCTTCCTGGGTGTCGCCAGCGCGCTCATGGACGGTGCGGCGGCGAATGTGGTGGCGGTCTTCGGCCAGGTTGGCCAGATGGCTGAAGTAGGTGAAGGCACGGATCACGCTGACGGTCTGGTCACCGCTCAAGCCCTTGAGCAGTTTTTTGAGCGCCTTGTCGGCCGCCTGGTCGGCGTCGCGGCGAAAAGCCACCGACAGCTTGCGCACCTGCTCGATCAGCTCGTAGGCGGCGACGCCTTCCTGCTCGCGGATCACATCGCCGAGGATGCGGCCGAGCAGCCGGATGTCCTCCACCAGGGGGCGTTCGTTGTCTCTGGCGCGCCCGGGCGCCTTGTCGCCAACCGATGTAGCGCTCCCGGGAATGTTTTCCTTGACCTTTTTCGTGTGTGCCGAAGTGACCATCTTTGCCTTATGTGTCTGAAGCTCGCATGCTAGCATTCACTCCCCTTAAAGATTACCAGCAGGTTACGAGTGTCCGCAGAGTTTAAAACCGTCAGGAACATTGTGAAAAAAGTTGTGATCGCCACGCGCGAAAGCCGTCTGGCACTGTGGCAGGCCGAGCATGTCAAGGCGCTTTTTGAGGCGCGTCTGGGCTGGCAGGTCGAGTTGCTGGGCATGACGACCCTGGGCGACCAGATCCTGGACCGTCCCCTGAGCAAGGTCGGCGGCAAGGGCCTGTTCATCAAGGAACTTGAAGTGGCCCTCAGCGAAGGCCGGGCCGATCTGGCGGTGCATTCGCTCAAGGACGTGCCGATGGACCTGCCCGAAGGCTTTGCGCTGGCCTGCGTGCTGGAGCGCGAGGACCCGCGCGACGCCTTTGTGTCCAACCAGTTCGGTTCGCTGGCCGACTTGCCACAGGGCGCCGTGGTGGGCACCTCCAGCCTGCGCCGGCTGGTGCTGCTCAAGGCCTTGCGGCCCGACCTGAACATCCAGCCCCTGCGCGGCAACCTCGACACGCGTTTGCGCAAGCTCGACGAAGGCCAGTACGCCGCCATTGTGCTGGCCGCCGCCGGGCTCAAGCGCCTGGGCCTGGCGTCGCGCATTCGCAGCGCCTTTGCAACCACGGACATGCTGCCGGCCGCCGGGCAGGGGGCTTTGGGGATTGAAGTGCGGGCCGATCGTGCCGACCTGCTGCAGGCGCTGGCCACATTGGCGCATCAGCCGACCTGGCTGGCCGTGACGGCCGAGCGCACGGTGTCGCGCGCCATGGGCGGCAGCTGCTCCATGCCGCTGGCTGCCTTTGTGACGGCCGGGCCCGGGCATGCCCTGCAGCTGAAGGCAGCCTGGGGTGACCCGGTGGATGCCGAGGCGACGTCCGGTTCCTGCGCTGCCCTGCCGACGCCTCTGGTGCAGGTGCAAAAAACCGCCGTGGTGCGCAGCTTTGACGAGGCTGAGGCCTTGGGCGAGGCGGTGGCGGCGCAGTTGCGCGCCGGTGGTGCGGTCTGGGCCGGCAACGTCCCCGCGGCCTGATGCCGGGCGCTGGCCTGAACACGCGCCGTGTGCTGGTGACACGGCCTGCTCGCGATGCCCAGCGCTGGGTGCAGCAGCTGCAGCAGAGCGGTGTTGCGGCCGAGGCCTTGCCTCTGATTGAAATTGCACCCGCTTCGACGACCGCCAGTGTGCAGGCGCTGGAGCGCTACGCTGCCTGCCTGTTTGTCAGTGGCAATGCGGTGGACTACTTTTTTAAGAAAAATAAGGCTTTGGCCCAACAGGGAAGGGCGCAAGAAGCTATTGAAAATATAGCAAACAAGGTGCCGGGCACTGTTCCGCCCGGTCTGCGTTTCATGGCGCCCGGCCCGGGCACGGTGGCCGCGCTGATCGCTGCGGGCGTCCCCGCCGGGCAGATTGATGCACCGGCTGCCAACGCGCTTCAGTTTGACTCGGAATCGCTGTGGGATGTGGTCGGCCAGCGCGACTGGCAGGGCCGGCGCGTGCTGGTGGTGCGCGGACAAAATTCAGGCGCACAAAGCGGTGCCCCCTCATCTGGCCGTGACTGGATCACCCGGCAGTGGGTGGCAGCCGGGGCACAGGTTGATTTCGTGGGCGTTTACCAGCGTCGCGCGCCGCAGTTGACGGACGCGCAGATTCAGCGCGCCAGGGCGGCCAGCACCGATGGGTCGGTCTGGCTCTTCAGTAGTTCCGAGGCGGTGGCCAACCTGGCCCATATGCCGGAGATGGCGGGGCTGGACTGGCGCCATGCCCGCGCCGTGGCCACCCATCCGCGTATTCTCGAGGCCGCGCGGGCGGCGGGCTGGGGTGTTGTTGTGGCGTCACGTCCGGCACTGAAGGACATCAGGGACACGCTTGCCTCGATAGAATCAAGCCATCCATGAGCGACCGCTACCCCGACCTCCCTCCCCCGCCCGCATCCGATGACGGGCCTGTGCCCGACCGCGGAGCGGAGCGCGGACGGGTCAAAACCGACGCGTCCGCCGTGCCGCTGCTTGGCTGGCTGGTGCCCGCCAAGTGGGCCCTGCTGTTTTTGGCGCTGGCCGTGGCCGCGCTGTTGTCCAGCGCCTTGCTGTGGCAAAAGCTTAACAACGTCCAGGAAGAACTCGCTCGCCGCAGCATTGATTCCGGCGCACAGTCGATTGAGGCGCGTACCCTGGCCCGCCAGGCGCAGGAGGGCATGCTCGAACTGTCGGCGCGGCTGGCGATACAGGAAACCCGCATCAGCGAAGTCAGTCTGCAGCGCACCCAGCTCGAAGAGCTGATGCAGAGCCTGTCGCGCTCGCGGGATGAGAACCTGGTGGTGGACATGGAGTCCGCACTGCGGCTGGCCCAGCAGCAGGCACAGCTCACCGGCAGTGCCGAGCCCTTGATGGCCGCGCTCAAATCGGCCGACCAGCGCCTGTCACGTGCCGCCCAGCCCCGTCTGGGGCCCCTGCAGCGCGCCATTACCCGGGACCTGGACCGTATCAAGGCCGCCAGCGTCACCGATGTGCCGGTGCTGATGCTCAAACTCGACGAACTGGTCGGCCTGGTCGATGAGTTGCCGGTGGCCAACGCGATGGTGGCCAGCGGCACGCTTCGCGCGGCGACCCCACGGGCTGCATCCGCGCCTGTGGCGCCAGCATCCGCAGCCAGCGCGTCGTGGCGCGATGTCTTTGACCCGCAGGCGCTCCAGGGCTGGTCGCAGCGCATGCTGGGCAGCCTGTGGGATGAAGCCCGCCAGCTGCTGCGCGTGAGCCGCATCGAGCAGCCTGAAGCGGCTTTGCTGGCACCGGAGCAGTCATTTTTCCTGCGCGAAAACCTCAAGCTCCGGCTGCTCAATGCGCGCCTGGGGCTGCTGTCGCGCCAGACTGACTCCGCGCGTGCCGATCTGCTCAGCGCCAACGCCTGGCTGGGCAAATACTTTGACCCGGCTTCGCGCAAAACCCAGGTGGCCCTGCAACTGCTTGCCCAGGTGCAGAGCCAGCTGAAAACCAGCGAGCTGCCGCGCCTGGACGACACCATGACGGCTCTGGCCACTGCGGCTGCAGGCCGTTAACAGCCAGAAGGGCAACAAGCAAGTCATGCGCGCCGCTCTCTGGTTTCTGGCCCTGTTTGGTGTAGCCGTGGCGGTTGCCCTGTTTGCCGGCAACAACCAGGCGGTGGTGACCGTTTTCTGGCCACCGCACCGGGTGGATATCTCCTTCAATTTGTTGATACTGCTGCTGGCGGGCCTGTTCATGCTGCTGTACCTGGCCTTGCGCGCCATGTCGGCCGTGGTGTCCCTGCCCGCCGAAGCCCGGCGCTGGCGCGCCCAGCAGAAAGAACGCGCCATGTACGGCGCACTCATGGATGCGCTGGCGCACCTGCTGGCGGGGCGCTACATCCGGGCCAGCAAGTCGGCACAAAACGCGCTGGCGCAGGAAAAAAGCCTGGAACTGCATGCGGATGCGTCGGGCCACGAGGCCGGGCACAGCGACAGCCGCGCCAGCCAGCTGCGTTCACTGGCGCACCTGCTGGCGGCCGAAAGCGCGCAGTCGCTTCAAAACAAGGCCTTGCGCGAGCGGCATTTGCAGTCGGCGCTACAGGCTTCGGCCCAGCGCTCCGCGCAGGGCGTGCGCGAGGCGGTGCAGTTTCGCGCGGCACGCTGGGCGCTGGAGGACCGCGACGCTGGCGCCGCGCTCGAGTGGCTGAGCCAGCTGCCGCAGGGCGCCGCCAGGCGCACGCTGGCCCTGCGCATGAAGCTGCGCGCCGCCCGGCAGGCGCAGCAGACCGCGCAGGCGCTGGAGACTGCACGGCTGCTGGCCAAGCACCGCGCGTTCTCGCCGACCGCCGCGCAAAGTATTGTGCGCGGCCTGGCGCTGGAGCTGCTCAACGAGGCGCACGATCCGGTGCAACTGCAGCAAGCCTGGTACTCGCTTGACGACAGCGAGCGCGCCATGCCCGAGCTGGTGATCCATGCGGCGTCGCGCCTCATGGCGCTGCACGGCAATGCCGAGTTGGCCCGATCGTGGCTGCTTGAGGTCTGGGACCGCATGATGCAGCCGGGCACCAGCATTGGCGACAAGCTGCACACCAAACTGATAGCGGTGCTGGAAGACGGCCTGGATACCCTTGATGCCGACTGGCTGGCCCGCATCGAAATGGCGCAGCGTGGTCGTCCGCGTGATGCCAATCTCCAGTACCTGGCGGGCATGGCCTGCCTGAACCGCCAGCTCTGGGGCAAAGCCCAGCAGCTGCTGTCGCAGGCTACGCCGGCCTTGCCGGACGGTGCGCTGCGGCGCAATGCCTGGCGGGCCCTGGCGCTTTTGGCCGAGCAGCGCGAGGATGACGCAGCTGCCGCGCAGGCCTACAAGCGGGCGGCGCAAAGCTAAGACATTCGCGTAGCCGCCGTGCTTGATGGCCGGCTGGATCAAACTCTGCGCTGAGCATTGAACCTGGAAACAGAAATGGAAACGGCTGCTGGATGCGCCGTTTGCTACCGCGTTGCCAGACAATGCGGCCTGGTGCGGCAGCGCTGGCATGTAACACCACCCCGCACCATGCAAGCGCAGCATCCCCGGGCGCATCGCGCTCTGGTCTGAACGGTGAACAGCGGGATTTCATGCCGTGTCCAGCTTGAAAACAGGCAAAGAAAAAGGCTCCGAATGGAGCCTTTTTCGCGGGGGGTCAATAAACCTTAATCGGCCGACTTTTCAAACGGCAGGGGCATGGTTCCCAGAT
Source organism: Polaromonas sp. (assembly GCF_030682935.1). GTDB lineage: Bacteria > Pseudomonadota > Gammaproteobacteria > Burkholderiales > Burkholderiaceae_C > Polaromonas. The sequence continues at coordinate 7,340 of NZ_JAUXNA010000298.1, read as the reverse complement.
CACGCTTGGTCTCGACCAGTACCAGGGGCGCTTCTTCCGACACTACCAGCGCAGGACGCTCACGCTGAACCTTCACGGGCTGAACTTCAGCAGCCATCGCCGCTTTTGCTTCGGCAATCTTGGCTGCATCGGAGTTGATCCACTGCAGACCCGAACCCTGCGCCACCTGCGCCAGGTCCTGCAACGGCAAGTCGTAGGACTGAACTTTGGGCAGGGCGCTGGAAGCAGGCGCCGCTTGCACCGCAGCAGGTGCTGGTGCGGCTTGCACTGGCGCCGGCGCGGCTGCAGGCACGGGTGCCACATAAGCCGCTGCCGGTGGTACGGTTACGGCTGCTACTGATTTGGTAGCTAGTGGTTCCCGTTCCTGCTGGGCTGGAAGCTGATTTTTCTCTGAAGAATCGAAAGATTCAGAACGAACCGGCAGGGCGCTGCCTTCAGCTGCTTGCTCATTGCGCTCACCGCGTTCACGACGCTCGCGGCCATAACGGTCACGGCTGCGGGGTTCGCGCGGCGGGCGGTCCTGGCCTTCTTCCCGTCCCTCTGCGCGAACGGGAAGGTCGGTCGACGATGCCGGTACAACCGGGTTGCCGGCCTCGTCGGGACCTGCCACGACGGCAGGGTGGGCCGCGTCAAAGCTGTCGGCCTGGGCGACAGCGACAGGCGCTGCAGTGATGCCCTCGGGGCGATCGCCACGGCGTTCGTTGCGGCGGCCACTGCGCTCGCCACCACGTTCACGGCGGCCTTCGCCACGTTCCTCGCCACGTCCTTCAGCGCGACCACCTTGCTGGCGCTCGCCGTCACGGCCGGCATCCTGGACAGGTCGTTCCTGGCGCGGTGCGGCCGCTTCGCCGCCCATGGCCGCAGCCATGGCGGCCTGGTTGGCCAGTGCGAGATCCTGCTCGACGGCATCGCGCGGAATGCGTTCGCCGCGCTCCGGGCGCTCGGTGCGTTCACCGCGCTCGCGGCGGCCACGGCCTTCGCGGTTCTCGTTGCGCGGCTGGCCTTCGTTCAGGTTCTCGCTGCGGCCCTCGGTACGGTTGTCAGCACGGTTTTCACCGGCCGGACGTTCCTGGCGGCCTCCCTCGGCGCGTCCTTCCGGATTGCGCTCACGGCGTTCGGCGGTGCGGCCTTCGGTTCGGTGTTCGGTGCGACCTTCGGCATGGCCTTCCCCGCGGCCTTCACCGCGGCTACGTCCACCGCGGCGGCCATCACGGCCACCACGCTCCGCGCGTTCGCCACCACGTTCAGCGCGCTCACCGCGTCCATCAGGGCGTCCCTCACGGCGTACATCGCTGGCGGGCTCGTCTTTTTTCACTACCACTGGAGCAGGTGCGGCAACGGGCGTTTCCTCGCCGCTGAACAGGCGCTTGATCCAGCCAAACAATCCCTGTTCGGCGGGGGCAGGTGCCGGCACCGGCGTGGCGACTGGCGCAGGGCGCGCTGCCGCTTTGGGCGCCGCAGGGGCTTGCGCCGCTGGCGGCTTGGGAATCGCCACAGGGGCGGGCGCATCAGGCAGCACGCCCTTGATGATGGGTTCCTGCTTGTTGTGCTTTTCCTGGCTGCGGCGGGTTACCGTCGTCGGGTCTTCAATATCTTCAGCCATCTTGTAGCTGGCTTCGATGTTGTCCAGGCGCGGGTCGTCGTGTTTCAGGCGCTCCAGGCGGTAGTTCGGCGTTTCCAGCGTCTTGTTGGGTACCAGCAGTACGTTGATGCGCTGCTTCATTTCGATCTTGGCGATTTCCGAGCGCTTTTCGTTGAGCAGGAAAGACGCGACATCGACCGGCACCTGGCACAGCACCGAGGCCGTGCTGTCTTTTAGCGACTCTTCCTGGATGATGCGCAGAATCTGCAGCGCCGAGCTTTCGGTGTCGCGGATGTGGCCGGAACCGCCGCAACGCGGGCAGGGAATGGACGCGCCTTCGTTGAGCGCCGGACGCAGGCGCTGGCGGCTCATTTCCATCAGGCCGAATTTGCTGATGGTGCCGAACTGCACGCGGGCGCGGTCCTGACGCAGCGCGTCACGCAGCCGGGTTTCAACATCGCGGCGGTTGCGCGACTCTTCCATGTCGATAAAGTCGATGACGATCAGGCCGCCCAAATCGCGCAGGCGCATCTGGCGCGCCACTTCGTCGGCGGCTTCCAGGTTGGTGCGGGTCGCGGTTTCCTCGATGTCGCCGCCCTTGATGGCGCGGGCCGAGTTGACGTCGATGGACACCAGCGCCTCGGTGTGGTCAATCACGATGGCGCCGCCGGAAGGCAACTGCACGGTGCGGGCGTAGGCCGACTCGATCTGGTGCTCGATCTGGAAGCGCGAGAACAGCGGCGCGTCGTCACGGTAGCGCTTGACGCGGTGCTCGTGCTCGGGCATCACGTGGGCCATGAACTGGCGGGCTTGCTCGTAGACGTCGTCGGTGTCGAACAGGATGTCGCCGATGTCGCTGTTGAAGTAGTCGCGGATCGCGCGGATCACCAGGCTCGATTCCTGGTAAATCAGGAAAGCGCCCTTGCCGCCTTTGCCGGCGCCGTCAATCGCGGTCCAGAGCTTGAGCAGGTAGTTCAGGTCCCACTGCAGTTCAGGCGCGCTGCGGCCAATGCCGGCGGTGCGCGCAATGATGCTCATGCCGCCCGGGTATTCGAGCTGGTCCATCGCCTCTTTAAGGTCGGCCCGGTCTTCACCCTCGATGCGGCGCGACACGCCACCGCCGCGCGGATTGTTGGGCAACAGCACCACGAAGCGGCCCGCCAGCGAGACAAAGGTGGTCAGTGCCGCGCCCTTGTTGCCGCGCTCTTCTTTTTCAACCTGGACCAGCAGTTCCTGGCCCTCTTTGATCACGTCGCTGATGCGGGCCTGGTTGACCGGCACGCCTTGCGCAAAGTACTGTTTGGAGATTTCCTTGAACGGCAGAAAACCGTGGCGGTCTTCACCGTAGTCGACGAAGCAGGCTTCCAGCGAGGGCTCGACGCGGGTCACGACGGCCTTGTAGATGTTGCCCTTGCGCTGCTCGCGTCCTTCAATTTCAATTTCGTAGTCGAGGAGTTTTTGTCCGTCAACAATCGCCAGGCGGCGTTCTTCGGCCTGGGTGGCGTTTACCAGCATGCGTTTCATGGGTGTTCCTAAATATTCTTCGTTCTAAAGCCCAAAAATGGGTGAACGACGCCAGGAGGGACGCAGTGCGAACGTGGGGAATTGCCGGAGAGCTTTTGACAGCACGCTGGCCGACTGAAAAATCAGTCAGCCAAGTGGTCTGGGCGTAGGCGCGTGGATGGAGTGAGCAGGGGTCCGGCAGGTTTTTGCTACAAAAAAAGTAGCTGCTTGCGCCCACTGTGCAAGGGCTGCAGGCTGATTTATGCCATAAAGCAAGGCCAGAAGGCGTTGCAGGCAACTAAAAATCAGACTGAGCCGTGTTGTCATCAGAGGGTTACCCGTTAAAGGACTTGTTCTCACCTGGATCCGCATGCAGCCCTTAGTTCTTGACTTGAGGCTGCACACATAATATTCCGTAGTTGTATTCGCAAAACGTCGACTCGTCTGCATGGCAATTCCCGTGTCGCGAGGTGCCTGGCACTCGTCGCTTGTGGGCCATTGCCACCAGTGGCATCGACCTTCCAGCGAGGCTGTTTGCAGGCCTTTTCAGGGGCTTTGGACCGGTGTGGACTAAACTCCAGACAAATCAACTACTTACAGCGTATCGCTAGTGAAACACATTATAGGGGCAGCTTCAGGCAAGGCAAAACGCCCGGTAAAAGCGCCTGTCCGCCCGATTTCTGCAGCGGCTCCACCCAAGCCGCAAGCGCCGCCAGGTCCGCCAATCGTTCAAATGCCTGCCCCGGAAGCGCCCCAGGCGACCTTGGTGACGGTGGGTGAAGATTACGCCGGCCAGCGGCTCGACAATTTCCTGATTCGCCAGCTCAAGGGCGTGCCCAAAACGCATGTTTACCGCATTATCCGCAGCGGCGAGGTGCGGGTGAACAAGGGCAGGGCGCATGCCGATACCCGCGTGGAGGCGGGCGACATCGTGCGCCTGCCGCCGGTACGGACTTCGGAGCGGGCCGAGCAAAAAGCCCAAGCCATGGCTGAAGAGGTGGCGCGCCACGGCGCCAGCTCGACCGTCGGCGGTTACGCGCCCTCGCGCGAATTTCCGATTCTTTTCGAAGATGACTTCCTGCTGGCCATCGACAAGCCGGCCGGCGTGGCCGTGCATGGCGGCAGCGGCGTGAGCTTTGGCATCATCGAGCAGTTGCGCATGGCCAGGCCCGAGGCCGATTTTCTCGAGCTGGTGCACCGGCTGGACCGCGAAACCAGCGGCATTTTGCTGATCGCCAAGCGCCGCATGGCCCTGAAACTGCTGCAGGAGCAATTCCGGGAGCGCGAAACCGACAAGGTTTATCTGGCGCTGGTCGGCGGGAACTGGCCCGCCAACCAGCGCGTGATCGACAAGGCGCTGCATAAATACCTGCTTCCCAACGGTGAGCGCCGCGTCAAGATAGTGCCCAATGAGCATCCCGACGCCATGCGCTCTGTCACGCTGGTCAAGGTGAAAACCCCGATTGCCGCCAACCCGCTGGCGCCGGCCACGCCGTTTACGTTGCTCGAAGTCACCATCAAGACCGGCCGTACCCACCAGATCCGGGTGCATCTGGCCGGCGAGGGCCATCCGATCGCCGGGGACGACAAGTACGGTGATTTCGAGCTGAACAAGGCGCTGCAAAAATCCAGTACTGGTTCCGCGTCGTTGAAACGCATGTTCCTGCACGCCTGGAGCCTGAAATTCAATCACCCCAAAACCAGAAAAGCGGTTCAGCTGCAAGCGCCATTGCCTGATGAGTTGCAGCAGTTTCTGCCCTCGCGCTCAACAGACGCGTTCCCGCAGCCCTCGGCAGAGCCTGAAAATTCCTGAGGAATTGCACGGCGGGGTCACGTCGGGCTCATTCCAGGCAGCGACAATCCGTGCATGCACACTCGAAACTTTGACCTGATTGCCTTCGACTGGGACGGCACGCTGTTTGATTCCACCCGGATCATTGTGCGCTGCATCCAGGCGGCGGTCCGTGACGTGGGCGGCACGGTGCCGACCGATCGGGCGGCGGGCTACGTGATTGGTCTGGGCCTGATGCAGGCTTTGGCCCACGCCGCACCCGATGTGCCCCCTGAGAAATACCCGGAACTCGGCATGCGTTACCGGCACCACTACGCCACCCACTTCAACGACTTGAGTCTTTTTGAGGGCGTGTTGCCGCTGCTCGATGGGCTCAAGGCGCGCGGCCACCTGCTGGCGGTGGCCACCGGAAAATCCCGGGTGGGGTTGGACGAGGCGCTGAAAAGCGTTGAACTCAAGGGGGTTTTTGACGCTTCCCGCACCGCCGATGAGACGGCCGGCAAGCCGAATCCGCGCATGCTGCACGAGTTGATGGCGCAGTTCGACATACCGGCCGAACGGGTCTTGATGGTGGGTGACACCACGCACGACCTGCAGATGGCGCTCAATGCGGCCTGCCCCAGCGTTGGCGTGAGCTATGGCGCGCACGAGCCCAGTGCCTTCGTGGCCCTGGCGCCGCGCCATGTTGCGCACTCGGTGCAGGCGCTGCATGACTGGCTGCTTGCGCATGCTTGATGGACAGGCAAGCCCGCAGACCGAGCTTTCAAACCCGTCATGAATGCCTTGTCTCCCCTTTTTCCTCTTTGTAACAGCCGCGATCTGCTGGAGGGCGGGCAGGCCGTGCCGTTTGATATCAACTATGCCGGTCAGACCTGCCGTGCCTTTGCCATTCGTTACAACGGTCTGCCGCATGCCTACCTGAACCGCTGCACCCACGTGGCGATGGAGCTGGATTGGCAGCCCAACCGGATTTTTGACGACAGCGGCCAGTGGCTGCTGTGCGCCAGCCATGGCGCGGCTTACCAGCCCGATACCGGCCAATGCGCCGGTGGCCCGTGCCACGGCGGACTGGTCAAAATAACGCTTTCAGAAAATGACGGTGTCGTGTATTGGCATTCGGCTTACAACCTCAAGCAAGTACCGTTTTAATACCTCCCTAAACTAATGACCATGAACGATTCAAACCGCCCCGGCAACACCGACCCTTCTTTTGATCCGCCGCAGGATCCAGGGCCGCCCAACCAACCCGCCTCCCTTTCCAGAAAATCGGCTGAAGCCGGCCCTTCCGGTGCGCCTGGCTGGGAGCGGGCGACGCTGGAAAAGCTGGTATTTGCGTCGCTCAACGAGCAGAAAGCCACGCGCCGCTGGAAAACCTTTGTGCGCCTGTCCTGGCTGGCATTTTTCATTTTCCTGGTATGGATGGCCTTGCAGCGCAGCGCCTCTGTGACCGCCGCGACCGCGCCACACACCGCCGTGGTGGAGATCAAGGGGGAAATCGCGGCCGGTGCCGACGCCAGTGCCGAGTTCGTCAACGCAGCACTACGGGTTGCATTTGAAGACAAGGGCGCCAAGGCGATTGTGCTGTTGATCAATTCACCTGGCGGCAGTCCCGTGCAGGCCGGCATGATAAATGATGAAATACTGCGCCTGAAGGCTTTGCACAATAAGCCGGTCTATGCCGTGGTTGAAGAAACCTGTGCTTCGGCCGCTTACTACATCGCCGTGTCGGCCGACAAGATTTTTGTCGACAAAGCCAGCATCGTCGGCAGCATTGGCGTGCTGATGGACGGCTTTGGCTTTACCGGCCTGATGGACAAGCTGGGCGTGGAGCGCCGGCTGCTGACGGCGGGTGAGAACAAGGGTTTTCTGGATCCCTTCAGCCCGCAAACAGAAACGCAGCGCGCATTTGCGCAAGGCATGCTGAACCAGATTCACCAGCAGTTCATTGCAGTCGTCAAAGCTGGACGCGGCGATCGCCTGAAGGAAACGCCCGGGATGTTCAGCGGCCTGTTCTGGAGTGGTCAGCAGTCGGTGGAGCTGGGCCTGTCGGATCAGTTGGGAAACCTGGATTACGTCGCGCGAGAGGTGGTCAAGGCCGAAGAAATAATTGACTATACGCGTCGCGACAATGTGGCAGAGCGCCTCGCGAAGAAGTTTGGTGCGGCCATGGGAGAGGGTGCCATCAAGGCTTTCAAGGCCCTGCCTGCATTGCGCTAAGCGGTTTTAAATTGATCTCAAAAAGCCCGCAGCCTGCGTAATGCCAGTCAGTTAAGGACTTGGCAGCCGAGGTAGGGTAAAAAAGGGACGTGTTCATCACGTCCCTTTTTTATGGAATTTCAAGCAGAGCTATCGCAAACGCTGGACAAGACGCCGGCGTGTCTGGATGGGTTGAGCAGCCTCATTGAGCTGCCCTGGATCGAGCAGGCCTTGCAGGCCACGGGCAAGGCCTCCATCCGGCGGCGC
>NZ_JAUXNA010000286.1 GCF_030682935.1 Polaromonas sp. | reverse complement strand
AAACTGATTACCAAATCTGCCAAATTAGCCAACGTCTGCTATGACATTCGCGGCCCTATCATGGACCGGGCCAAGCAGATGGAGGAAGAAGGCCAAAAGATCATCAAGCTCAACATCGGCAACCTCGCTGTGTTTGGCTTTGATTCACCTGAAGAAATCCAGCAGGACATGATCCGCAACCTGCCGAACTCGGCCGGTTATTCGGACAGCAAGGGTATTTTTGCGGCGCGCAAGGCGGTGATGCACGAGACGCAGAAGCAGGGCATCAAGGGCGTCACACTGGACGACATCTACCTGGGCAATGGGGCGAGCGAGTTGATCGTGATGGCGACCAACGCGCTGCTCAACGACGGCGATGAGTTGCTGCTGCCCGCACCCGACTACCCACTGTGGACGGCGGCCGCGAGCCTCTCGGGCGGCACGCCCGTGCATTACCTGTGCGATGAGGCCAATGGCTGGATGCCCGACCTGGCCGATATCCGCGCCAAGATCACGCCGTTTACACGTGGCATTGTCGTCATCAACCCCAACAACCCGACCGGCGCGCTGTATTCCGACGAACTGCTCAAGGGCATTGTCGATATTGCGCGTGAGCACAATTTGGTGATTTTTGCCGACGAGGTCTATGACAAGGTGCTCTACGATGGGGCGCGCCACACGGCCCTTGCCAGCCTGTCGCAAGACGTATTGACGCTGACTTTCAACAGCCTGAGCAAAAGCTACCGCTCCTGCGGTTACCGCGCAGGCTGGATGGTGGTCTCGGGCGACAAGAAGCCGGCGCGCGACTACATCGAGGGGCTCAACATGCTTTCGAACATGCGGCTGTGCTCCAACGTGCCCGGCCAGTGGGCGATCCAGACCGCGCTGGGGGGGCACCAAAGCATCAACGAACTGGTCGGAGAGGGCGGGCGTTTGCGCCGCCAGCGCGACCTGGCTTACGAGCTGATCACTGCCATTCCGGGCGTGAGCTGCGTCAAACCCAGCGCCGCCCTGTATATGTTTCCCCGGCTCGACCCCAAGGTCTACCCCATCACCGACGACCGCCAGTTTTTTCTGGAGTTGCTCGAGGAAACGCGCGTCATGCTGGTGCAGGGCACGGGGTTCAACTGGGCCACGCCGGATCATTTCCGCATCGTCTTTTTGCCTCATGAAAACGACCTGCGCGAAGCCATCGCGCGCATTGCCAAGTTCCTGGAGACCTGGCGCAACAACCGTATTTGATTTTCGATTTTTTTACAAACAAGACGCCAGGCGACTATGAAATCAACGAATTTGAGCCCCATCCGGGTAGGCCTTCTGGGCATGGGCACCGTGGGCACGGGTACCTTCAACGTATTGCAGCGCAATCAGGAAGAGATTCGCCGCCGCGCGGGCCGCGGCATTGAAATCACCATGGTGGCCGACCTGGATGTGGCGCGTGCCAAGGCAGCGGTGGGCGAGGGTGTGCAAGTGGTGGACGATGCGCGAAAAGTGATTGCCAACCCTGACATCGACATCGTGATCGAGCTGATTGGCGGCTACGGCATTGCCAGGGCCCTGGTGCTGGAGGCGATCGAGGCCGGCAAGCATGTGGTCACCGCCAACAAGGCGCTGTTGGCCGTGCACGGCACCGAGATTTTTGCTGCGGCGCACCGCAAGGGTGTCATGGTCGCCTTCGAGGCTGCGGTTGCCGGGGGCATCCCCATCATCAAGGCGCTGCGTGAGGGCCTGACGGCCAACAGCATCCAGTGGATCGCCGGCATCATCAACGGCACCACCAATTTCATACTGTCCGAGATGCGCGACAAGGGCCTGGACTTTGACGTGGTGCTCAAGGAAGCGCAACGCCTGGGCTACGCCGAAGCAGACCCGACTTTCGACATCGAGGGCGTGGACGCCGGCCACAAGGTCACGCTGATGTCGGCCATTGCCTTCGGCATCCCGGTGCAGTTCGACAAGGCCTATGTCGAGGGCATCACCCATCTGGCGGCGCAAGACATTCGCTACGCCGAGCAACTCGGCTACCGCATCAAGCTGCTGGGCATCACCAAGCGCGCCGCAAACGGCATCGAGCTGCGCGTGCACCCCAGCCTGGTGCCGGCCAAGCGCCTGATCGCCAACGTCGAAGGCGCGATGAATGCGGTGGTGGTGCAGGGCGACGCCGTCGGCACCACGCTCTACTACGGCAAGGGTGCCGGCAGCGAGCCGACCGCCAGCGCGGTAATTGCCGACCTGGTCGACATCGCCCGCCTGCACACGGCTGACCCCGAGCACCGCGTGCCGCACCTGGCTTTCCAGCCCGATGCCATGAGCAACCTGCCCATCGTGCCGATGTCCGAGGTGGTGACCAGCTACTACCTGCGCCTGAACGTGGCCGACGAAGCCGGTGTGCTGGCCAAGGTCACCGGCATTCTGGCCTCGATGGGCATTAGCATCGACGCCGTGCTGCAGCGCGAGGCCGACGAAGTCGGCGGCGAAGGGGCCACGCAAACCGACCTCATCATCCTGACCCATGACTGCGTGGAAGCAAAGATGAACGAGGCGCTGGCGCAAATGCAGGCGCTGCCCACCGTGCTGGCGCCCATCACGCGCATCCGCAAGGAGGAACTGGCGTGATGCGTTACCTCTCCACGCGCGGCCACCCGGACCGCAAACAGTTTTGCGAAATTCTGCTCGAAGGCCTGGCGCCCGATGGCGGCTTGTACCTGCCAGAGCACTATCCGCAGGTTGGCGACGCCATGCTCACGAAGTGGCGCGGCCTAAGTTATACCGATCTGGCGTTTGAAGTGCTGTCGCTGTATATCGACGATATTCCTGCCGCAGACCTGAAGGCTATTTGCACGAAGACCTACACCGAGCAAGTGTTCGGTACGAAGGAAATCGTGCCGCTTCGCCCGCTTGAAAGCGGTTTGTACCTTGAAGCCCTGTCCAATGGACCGACGCTGGCGTTCAAGGACATGGCCATGCAGTTGCTGGGCAACCTGTTCGAGTACGAGCTGGCCCGCCGCGGCGAAGAGCTCAATATTTTGGGCGCCACCAGCGGCGACACCGGCAGCGCCGCCGAATACGCCATGCGCGGCAAAAAGGGCGTGCGCGTTTTCATGCTATCCCCCAACGGCCGCATGAGCCCGTTCCAGCAGGCGCAAATGTTCAGCCTGCAGGACGAAAACATCCACAACATCGCCGTTGAAGGCGTGTTTGACGACTGCCAGGACATCGTCAAAGCCGTGTCCAACGACCTCGAATTCAAGCGCCAGTACAAGATTGGCACCGTCAATTCGATCAACTGGGCGCGCCTGATGGCCCAAGTCGTTTACTACTTTGCCGGCTACTTCCAGGCGACCACATCGAACAGCCAGAAGGTCAGCTTCGCCGTGCCTTCTGGCAATTTCGGCAACGTCTGCGCCGGCCATGTGGCGCGCAGCATGGGGCTGCCGATTGACAAGCTGGTGGTTGCCACCAACGAAAACGATGTGCTCGACGAGTTTTTCCGTACCGGCGTTTTCCGCGTGCGCGGAAGTGCCGACACGCACGAAACCTCCAGCCCGTCGATGGACCTTTCCAAAGCCTCGAATTTCGAGCGTTTTGTGTTTGACCTGCTGGGCCGCGATGGCGCCAGAGTCAAAGCGCTGTTTCATGACCAGTTGGCCAGCCAGGGCAGTTTTGACCTGAGCGCCGACCCGGCCTTCCAGTCGGCCGCGCAGCGCTACGGCTTTGTGAGCGGCAAGAGCACGCACGCCGACCGGCTGGCCACCATTCGCGATACCTACAAGCGCTTTGGCACCATGATCGACACCCACACCGCCGATGGCGTGAAAGTGGCGCGCGAGCAGGTGCAGCCGGGCGTTCCGATGATCGTGCTCGAAACCGCCTTGCCCATCAAGTTTGCCGCCACCATCGAGGAAGCGCTGGGCCAGTCGCCGGACCGTCCCGTCCGCTTCGAAGGCATCGAAGCACTGCCCAAGCGGGTCAAGGTCGTGCCTGCCGACGTCGCCGTGATCAAGCTCTACATTGTTGAAAATGTTCATTAAATCAGGCTGTAGCCTATACGCTGCGGGTATTTGTAGCTATTTAATTGATAGCGGCAATGGCGCGCAAAAGGCGGATTCATGAAGGTGGTTGGATTTGCCGGGTACTCGGGTTCGGGTAAAACCACGCTGGTGGAGCAGTTGATCCCTGCCCTCAAACTGCGCGGCCTGCGCGTGTCAGTCGTCAAGCACGCCCACCACCGTTTTGACATTGACCAACCCGGCAAAGACACCTACCGGCACCGAGAGGCCGGCGCTTTTGAAGTGGTCGTGGCGTCGCAAAACCGGCTCGCATTGATGCGTGAGTTTGAGCAGCCTGCCGAACTGACGGTTCACCACCTGATTGCCGAGCTTTACGGTGGTGTCGATTGGGTGTTGGTCGAAGGCTTCAAGGACAGCGATCTGCTCAAGATTGAAGTCTGGCGTGCCCCCTCGGCCAGCTACGTCGGCAAGCCGGCTCGCTACATGCACGACGATTTCATCGTGGCCATTGCGACCGACGCACCCGGCCAGTTGCCTGAGCCCACCATGCGCCCGGTGCTGGATTTGAACAACGCCGACGCCGTGGCCGATTACCTGGTCAACAATCAGGACCGGTTTCACTATTCGTTTGAAGATCGTTGACCCACCACCGCTTGCTCACGCCAGTTTCTACGCCAATTCCGGACACTTCGCCATGAGCCCTGCGCCTGCAAATCCATCCATCCCCGCCACGGCATCGCCTGCACGTGCACCGCTCAAGCCGCTTGACGTGGCCTTGGCCGAGCTGCTGGCCTGCGCGACGCCCCTGCCGGGTGTTGAACGGGTTTCCACCTTTGAGGCCGATGGCCGCGTGCTGGCCCAGGATCTGGTGTCCGGCCTTGATGTGCCCGCGCACGACAACAGCTCCATGGACGGCTACGCCGTGCGCTGTGCGGACTGGTCCGGCGCCCAGACTGTGCTGCAGGTCCACCAGCGCATCCCGGCCGGCAGCAGCGGGCAGGAACTCGCACCGGCCTCAGCCGCGCGGATCTTCACGGGCGCGCCGATTCCCTCAGGCGCCGATGCCGTGGTGATGCAGGAAGACTGCGACACCGTGGCCGCTGGCGACCAGCCGTATCCCGGCATTCGCATACAGGCGCCGCCCAAGCCAGGTCAGTGGATTCGCCGCCGCGGTGAAGATGTGGCCTCCGGCGCCGTGGTGCTGCAGCGCGGCGAACGACTGAGCCCGGCCTCCCTCGGGCTGGCGGCCAGCATCGGTTTTAGCCAGCTGCCCGTGGCCCCACGGCCCCGCGTGGCCTTGCTTTCCACCGGCGACGAACTGGTCATGCCCGGCGATGTAGCGCCCGCCGACATGAAACCCGGCGCCATTTACAACTCCAACCGGTTCTTCTTGAAGGCCCTGCTGCAGCGCCTGGGTTGCCAAGTGACCGACCTCGGCATCGTGCCCGACCGGCTCGATGCGACGATGGCTGCGCTGCAGGGCGCCAGCCAGCAGCACGACCTGATTCTGACCAGCGGCGGCGTGTCGGTCGGTGAAGAGGACCACATCAAGCCCGCCGTGCAGGCGCTGGGCGAACTGAACCTGTGGCAAATCGCCATCAAGCCCGGCAAACCGTTTGCCTATGGCCAGGTCGGCGCGGCCCATTTCATTGGCTTGCCAGGCAACCCGGTGTCCAGCTTCGTGACCTTTTTGCTGCTGGTCCGGCCCTTTTTGCTCAGGCTGCAGGGCGTGACCGACGTTGCGCCTGAATCCATGGCGGCTACCGCCCATTTTGATTGGCCCAGAGCCGATAAACGACGTGAATTTCTGCGCGTTCAGCGTGACGCTGCGGGCGGGCTCGCGCTGTTTTGCAACCAGAGCTCCGGCGTGCTGACCTCTGCGGTGTGGGCCGACGGCCTGGTGGACAACCCACCCGGCCAAACCATTGCGCATGGCGACACGGTCCAGTTCATTCCGTTTTCGGCCCTTTTGTCGTGAAACCTGTTTATTGAAAGCTTGGCGCATGAAAGTCACCATCAAATACTTTGCCTCCGTCCGCGAAGCCATGGGGCAGGGCAGTGAAGTGCGTGAAACCGGGGCGCTCAATCTGTCGGACCTGCGCGATGAACTGCTGGCCGCCAGCCCCGCGCACGCGGCCAGCCTGGCGCGCGGCAAGTCCGTTCGCATGGCGCTCAACCAGGTCATGAGCGACGAGTCGGCTGCGCTGACCGACGGCTGCGAAGTGGCTTTTTTCCCGCCTGTCACCGGAGGCTGACATGAGCCCCCGTGTATCGATTCAGACCGAGGATTTTGATCTGGGTGCAGAGCTTGACGCGCTGCGCAAAAACGACAAGCGCGTAGGTGCCGTTTGCAGCTTTGTGGGTACCGTGCGTGACCGCAATGATGGCCTGAGCGTCAGCAGCATGGAACTTGAGCACTACCCCGGCATGACCGAAAAGTCCATCGAGGGGATGATTGACGAGGCTTGCGCGCGCTTTGATATTTTTGCCGCCCGCGTGGTTCACCGTGTCGGCCTGTTGCAGCCGCTGGACCAGGTGGTGATGGTGGCCGTGACGTCCGCGCACCGGGGCGAAAGCTTCCAGGCCTGCGAGTTTTTGATGGACTACCTCAAGACCCAGGCACCGTTCTGGAAAAAAGAGCAGACACCCGAAGGCGCGCGCTGGGTCGATGCGCGCGTCAGCGACGACGCGGCGCTGGCCAAGTGGGGCATCAGCATCAGCAATGCTTGAGCGGCAACGCACAAGTTTGATTTTCATCAAGTTTGCCTGATTCAAGTTGGCGCGCCCCCTTGGCGCGCCTTGCAAAGTCGCAGAAAAGGCCCAAGATCCAAAGGGATCCACCTTTTTAGAGTTTCACCCGGAGTGACTACATGCGGCAAGACAAACTGACCACCAAATTCCAGGAAGCTCTGAGCGACGCCCAGTCGCTGGCCTTGGCCAACGACAACGGTTACATCGAGCCCGCCCATCTGCTGGCCGCGATGCTGCGCCAGGACGACGGACCGCGCGCGCTGCTGGAGCGGGCTGGCGTCAACGTCAACGGCTTGATGCAGGCGGCCGATGCCGCCGTTAAAAAGCTCCCGCAGGTCCAGGGTCAGGACCAGATCACAGTCGGCCAGGAATTGGCCAAGCTGCTGCAGGCGACCGAAAAAGAATCCATCAAGCGCAACGACCAGTTCATCGCCGGCGAGTTGTTTCTGCTGGCCCTGACCGACAGCAAGAGCGACGTGGGCCGCATTGCGAAAGAAAACGGACTGACCCGCAAGGCGCTGGAAGCGGCGATTGACGCCGTGCGCGGTGGCCAGAACGTCAACAGCGCTGACGCGGAAGGCCAGCGCGAGGCCTTGAAGAAATACTGCATGGACCTGACCGAGCGCGCCCGCCTCGGCAAGCTCGACCCGGTGATTGGTCGCGACGATGAAATTCGCCGCGCCATTCAGGTGCTGCAGCGCCGCACCAAAAACAACCCGGTTCTGATCGGCGAGCCCGGCGTCGGCAAGACCGCCATCGTCGAAGGACTGGCCCAGCGCATCGTGGCGGGCGAGGTGCCCGATTCACTCAAAGGCAAACGCGTGTTGTCGCTTGACATGGCGGCCTTGCTGGCCGGCGCCAAGTTTCGCGGCGAGTTTGAAGAGCGCCTGAAAACCGTGCTCAAGGAGCTGGCCCAGGACGAAGGCCAGACCATCGTCTTTATTGACGAGTTGCACACCATGGTCGGCGCCGGCAAGGCCGAGGGCGCGATGGACGCAGGCAACATGCTCAAACCTGCGCTGGCGCGTGGTGAACTGCACTGCGTGGGCGCCACCACGCTGGACGAATACCGCAAATACATTGAAAAAGACGCCGCGCTGGAGCGCCGGTTCCAGAAAATCCTGGTCGGCGAGCCGTCGGTCGAAGCCACCATTGCCATCCTGCGCGGGCTGAAAGAAAAGTACGAGCTGCACCACGGCGTGCAGATCACCGATCCGGCGATTGTCGCGGCGGCCGAGCTTTCTCACCGCTACATCACCGACCGGTTTTTGCCCGACAAGGCCATTGACCTGATCGACGAAGCGGCCAGCAAGATCAGCATCGAGCGGGATTCCAAGCCCGAGGTGATGGACAGGCTGGACCGCCGCCTGATCCAGTTGCAAATCGAGCGCGAAGCCGTGCGGCGCGAAAAAGACGAAGCGTCGCAAAAGCGCTTTGGCCTGATTGAGGAAGAGATCGTCAAGCTGCAAAAGGAAATCTCTGACCTTGACGAAATCTGGCAGGCTGAAAAGGCCCAGGCGCTGGGTTCCAAAGACGTCATGGAAGAAATTGACCGCATCCGCTTCCAGATTGAAGAATTCACCCGTAAAGGCGACTTCAACAAGGTGGCCGAATTGCAGTACGGCAAGCTGCCCGAGCTTGAAAAGCGCCTGAGTGCGGCCCAAGACGTTGAATCCAAAAAAGGCGCGACCAGCGCACCCACGCTGCTGCGTACCCAGGTTGGCGCTGAAGAAATCGCCGAAGTCGTGGCGCGCGCCACCGGCATTCCGGTCAGCAAACTGATGCAGGGCGAGCGCGACAAGTTGCTGGTCATGGAGGACAAGCTGCACGAACGCGTGGTGGGGCAGGACGAAGCGATTGGCGCGGTGGCCAACGCCATCCGCCGCTCGCGTTCCGGCCTGAGCGACCCGAACCGGCCGACCGGCTCCTTCCTGTTTCTGGGCCCCACGGGCGTCGGTAAAACCGAAGTGTGCAAAGCGCTGGCGGGCTTCCTGTTCGACAGCGAAGACCACCTGATCCGGGTCGACATGAGCGAATTCATGGAAAAGCATTCGGTGGCCCGCCTGATTGGCGCGCCTCCGGGCTATGTCGGTTATGAAGAAGGCGGCCATCTGACCGAAGCTGTGCGCCGCAAGCCCTACAGCGTGCTCTTGCTCGATGAGGTCGAAAAAGCCCACCCGGACGTGTTCAACGTGCTGCTGCAGGTGCTGGACGATGGCCGCCTGACCGATGGCCAGGGGCGCACGGTGGACTTCAAAAACACCGTGATCGTGATGACCAGCAACATCGGCTCACCGATTATTCAGAGCATGGTGGGCCGGCCGGCCGAAGAGATCAAGGAGGCGGTGACGGACGAGCTGAAGAACTACTTCCGTCCCGAGTTTTTGAACCGGATCGACGAAACCGTGGTGTTTCATGCGCTCGATGCCAAAAACATCGAAGCGATTGCCCGCATTCAGCTCAAGGTGTTGCAGGAGCGTTTGCAGAAGATGGACCTCACGCTGGAGGTGTCGGAAGCCGCCATTGGCGAGCTGGCCAAGGTCGGGTTTGATCCGGTGTATGGGGCGCGGCCGCTCAAGCGCGCGATCCAGCAGCGGATTGAAAACCCCCTGTCCAAGCTGCTGCTCGAAGGCCTGTACCCGCCCAAGAGCGTCATTCCGGTCGATGTGGACCCGATCCGCTCGCCGGGCGTCTTCAGCTTCGGGCAGCAGGCGCATTGAGCTTTCACCCGGTCAAGGCAGCCAAGCTGGCCGGGTGAATCCAGGTCGTTTTTGTTAAAGTCCGGTTGGCGCGGACAGCGTTTCGATGACTTCGTGGCGGGTGCTGAGTTCTGCGGAAGCGATTTGACGCTTTTGCAGGATGGGCACCCGGTGCTTGGCCGCCGTGACCTCCGCCAGAATCGACAGCGCCATTTCGGGGGGAGTGTCGGCACCAATGAACAGGCCAACCGGCCCGTAAAGCCGGTCAATTTCCTCGGCGCTGAGGTCGAACAGCGCCAGGCGTTCGCGGCGTTTTGCCGTGCTGGTTCGGCTGCCAAGTGCGCCTACATAAAACGCCGATGACTTCAGGGCCTCCAGGAGGGCCATGTCGTCGAGCTTGGGGTCGTGCGTGAGGGCCAGCACCGCCGTGTGGTTATCGACGCCGATTTCAAGGATCACGTCATCGGGCATGCCGCGCCGGAAGTCCACACCGGCCATCTCAAGCCCCTCCATAAACTCCTCGCGCGGGTCAACCACCACCACTTCGTAGTCTGCGGCCAGCGCAAACTGGCATACATACTGCGACAGCTGCCCGGCACCGACCACCACCAGCCGCCAGCGCGGCCCATAGACGGTGCGCATGACCTGTCCATCGAAACTCACCACGTCAGCACGGCTCGCGTCACGCAAGACCGACGTCCCGTTTTGCAGGTCCAGTTCCCGCACGGTCAGGCGCTTGTTCAGAATCCGCTGCAACAGGGCTTGCAGCAGCGCCAGATCGGGCTGCGGTTCCACCACAATCCGGACGGTTCCGCCGCAGGGCAGGCCAAAGCGGGCCGCCTCGTCTTTGGTCACGCCGTAGGTCACCACCTGGGGCTTTGTCTGTGTGAGTATGTCGCTGCGCACACGGCGTATCAGGTCGTCTTCCAGACAGCCGCCTGAAATCGAGCCGATGACCTGCCCATCTTCGCGGATCACCAGCCAGGAACCCAGCGGCCGGGGAGCAGAGCCCCAGGTCTGCACCACCGTGGCAAGGGCAAGGCGATGGCCCGCCTGCAACCACGCCACACTTTTCCGGAGAACAACAAGATCGGTACTGTCCATGGGGTTTGATCCTTTTCAGCGAGTGGAGAAAACCGGAAGCAGGTAGATTTCAGGGCGTTTCATGGCGTTCTGGCGTGGCTGTCACGCCAGGCAAAAAATCCGCGATAAAGCGCAACGCTCAGCACCATGCCCCAGGTCATGCCCATGAACATGCCGCCCAGCATGCCTGACAGCGCGTTCTCGCCAGATGTCAGCGTCCAGCGCGAAAACCACAGTGCGCCTGCGGTCATGCCCATCAGCATCCACGCCGAGCACATCAGGTTCTGCGCAAACAGCGAGCAGAGGTAGCGTCCGCAGTGCGTCCGGAGCAGGCGCAAGCTCGGAATGGCCAGCAGGCCGCCCGCCAGCATGCCCATGTGCATGCCCGGCAGAAATTCCATATGCAGCCTGAAGCTGTCAAAAAAACCGAGCGCGGCAGATTGGGCGCACAGGTCATTCAGGCGGGCCGGGCCCAGATGAACGTTGTCGTACAGCAGTCCCAGCAGCATGCCGCCAAACCCCAGGGACAGCATGATGTGGGGCGGGGACAATCCGGCGCGCTGGGGCCGCACCCACGTCAGGGCGGCGCATCCCAAGGCGACGATGGCGAGCGTGACCACCATGACGGTGAGTTGTCCACCTGCCATCAGGGCGCCGGGCTGACGCAGCGCGTACAACGTGATTCCCACCAGTAAAACGAGCACGGCCGGTGTCAGCGTGGCGGAACCGAAGCTGCGAAGCAGCCAGTGCGGCGGGGTGTTCATATTCATCCTCCAAGCAGGAAAAATTAAGGCGCTAATTCCGGGTAAACCCCATGGCGAAGCGGGCGTGACGCTATCAATATTTAAACTAGCATAAAAAATGCGGCCGCATCAGCATTTTCAAAAACAAAGCAAGTGCACAAACTCTAGTCCTTGTCCCCGTTTTTTGCCGGGCGCGTGAACGAAGCGCGCCAGGCATGCATGAGCGTCCGTTTTGGGTCACGAAAATACTTCCCCGGTCTTGGGGGCGTTCAAGAACAACAGGGAGTTCCAATGAAAACT
The DNA here is from genome assembly GCF_030682935.1 of Polaromonas sp. Lineage (GTDB taxonomy): Bacteria > Pseudomonadota > Gammaproteobacteria > Burkholderiales > Burkholderiaceae_C > Polaromonas. The sequence goes on along the minus strand of NZ_JAUXNA010000286.1, from coordinate 10,098 downwards.
TGTCCATTCAGCGCTGCGCCCCCTTCATCTCCAAATTCCTGGCTCTATCTTTTAGAGCGTTTTGACGTCGGAGTAGTTCATCTTGACCGTGAGCTGTACGTCATCGGCATGAACGATTTCGCGCGAAGAAGTCTGCCGGTGGAAGAAAAGCTGCCATTTGGCAAGCTGGTGACCTCGTTTCATCCCGAAGCCGCTGCGGCCAAGGTCAAGTTCTTGCTGGGGCATGCAGAATGCCCGGTCAATAACCCGCCTCCCATGGCCATGATGATCAGCACCCCCGACCGCATGCTGCTCATCAAGGTGTCCAAGGTCGGCGATGCCCAAGGGGCAACTACCGGCTACACCCTGGTTTTTTACGACATCACCGAAGTGGTTAGCCAGGAAGTGGACAGCAGTGTGGCGCGCGGCAGCCGCGAGGCAGGTGAAAAGCGCCAGTTGCTCAAGATCCCGACCGTCAAGCAGAACCGGGTGCTGCTGGTCGATGTGCCCAGCGTGTCGTTCATTCGCTCCGAGGGGCATTACACCTGGGTCCATACCGGGCAGGGCAGCCAGTTCTGCAATCTCAATATTGGGGACATCGAGAACCGGTTGGATCCGCAGCTGTTTCTGCGCGTTCACCGCAGCTATATCGTCAATTTGTCGCATGTCGAGGAAATTGTGCGTGATGACGGCCGCATGACGCTGCGCATGATGGGCTCCATCCCCGTGGAAATCCCGGTGTCGCGCGCCAGCGCCCCGCGCCTGATGGAGCGGCTGGGCTTGGTGGACGCTGTGCCCGTCAAGGTCTGAGCCGCTGATCGGCGCGGCTGGCAAGCGGTCTGGAGGTTCCGGTTTTTCGTTCGTGCAATCCTGTTGCCATTCGTGCGGTGTGAGCGACCATTGATTGCTTTGCCACCCCAGCCGATTTAGCTGACGCTAGAGTCAGTTTCCTGAAGGTCCCAAAACCATACAAGGAGACAAAATGATTCCACCCGCGTTTGCGTACCACGCCCCCCGCTCTGTGGGCGAGGCAATTTCCCTGTTGTCCAGCCTGGGCGACGACGCCAAGCTGCTGGCCGGCGGCCACAGCCTGCTACCCATGATGAAGCTGCGTTTTGCGCAACCGGGCGCGTTGATCGACATTAACCGCATTCCCGAATTGCGCGGCATCCGTGAAGAAGGCGGCCTGATCCGCATCGGCGCCATGACGACCGAAAGCGAGCTGATTGTTTCCCCCCTTCTGCAGGGCCGTGTGCCCCTGCTGCCCGAAGCGGCCCAGCTGATTGCAGACCCGCAGGTGCGCAACCGCGGCACCATTGGCGGCGACATTGCCCACGGCGATCCTGGTAACGACCACCCTGCGATTGCCATGGCGCTGGAAGCGACGTTCGTGTTGCAGGGCCCCGGCGGTGAACGGCGCGTTTTGGCGGTCGATTTCTTTCACGGCACCTACATGACCGAACTGGCCGAGAACGAAATCCTGACGGCTATTTTGGTCAAACCGTTTGAATCGGGCACCGGCTACGCCTACCAAAAGCTCAAACGCAAGACCGGCGACTGGGCCACGGCCGGCGCTGCCGTGGTGATGCGCATGAGCGGCGGCGTGGTCACCGAAGCCCGGATTGGCTTGACCAACGTGGCGCCTACGGCACTGCGTGCCCGTGCTGCAGAAGCCGCGCTGGTCGGCCAGCCCGTGAACGACGCCACGCTGGCGGCGGTGGGCGAGGCCGTGCGCGCCGTGTGCGACCCTGCGGAAGACCTGCGCGGCGACGCCGACTACAAGACCGCGATGGCCGCCGAAATGACCCAGCGCGCCGTCCGCGCCGCTGCCGCACGCTGCCACTGAACCAAGAACAACAGGAGACAAACCCATGACCAAGCAAATCGTGTCCATGACCCTGAACGGTCGCAAAGTGGAGGAGTTGGTGGAGCCGCGCACGCTGCTGATTCATTTCCTGCGGGAAAAAATGAACCTCACGGGCGCGCACATTGGCTGCGAGACCAGCCACTGCGGCGCCTGCACCGTGGACGTGGACGGCCAGTCCATCAAGAGTTGCACCCACCTGGCCGTGCAGTGCGAAGGCAGCGAGGTCAACACCGTGGAAGGCCTGGCCCAGGCCGGTGTCCTGCACGCGGTGCAGGAAGGCTTTTACAAGGAACACGGCCTGCAGTGCGGCTTTTGCACCCCCGGCATGCTGATGCGCGCCTCCCGCTTGCTGCAAGAAAACCCGGACCCCACCGAGGAGGAGGTTCGCGTCGGCATGTCGGGCAACCTGTGCCGCTGCACGGGCTACCAGAACATCGTCAAGGCCGTGCTCCACGCCGCCCGGACCCTGCAACAAGACAAGGTGTCTGCGTAAAACGCGGCCATCCACCAAGGAGACACACATGAACGCACCAATGAGTGACCGCGAAAAAGCGCTGATGGGCATGGGCGAGTCCCGCCTGCGCAAGGAAGATGCCCGCTTCATCCAGGGCAAGGGCAACTATGTCGACGACATCAAGCTGCCCGGCATGCTGCACATGGCGATTGTTCGCTCGCCGCTGGCGCACGCCCGTATCCTGCGCATCAACAAGGAAGAAGCGCTCAAGATCCCGGGCGTGGTGGCGGTGCTGACGGCGGAAGACCTCAAACCGCTCAAGCTGCACTGGATGCCCACGCTCGCAGGCGACGTGGCTGCCGTGCTGGCCGACGAAAAAGTTCACTTTCAAATGCAGGAAGTGGCCGTGGTGATTGCCGATGACCGCTACGCCGCCGCCGACGGCGTGGAGGCGGTGGAAGTCGAATACGAGGAACTGCCCGTGGTGGTGAGCCCGTTCGAGGCCCTCAAGGAAGGCGCGCCCGTGATTCGGGAAGACCTGGCCGGCAAGACCGAAGGCGCGCACGGCAAGCGATACCACCACAACCACATCTTTACCTGGGACGCGGGCAACAAGGAGGCGACCGACGCGGCCTTTGCCAGCGCGCCCGTCACGGTCAAGCAGGACATGCACTACCCGCGCGTGCATCCGTGCCCGCTCGAAACCTGCGGCGCCGTGGCCTCGTTCGACCCGGTTCGGGGCGAGTTGACCACCTGGATCACCAGCCAGGCGCCGCATGTGGTGCGCACCGTGGTGTCCATGCTCTCGGGTATTCCGGAGTCCAAGGTGCGCATCATCTCGCCCGACATCGGCGGCGGCTTTGGCAACAAGGTCGGCATCTACCCCGGTTATGTCTGCGCCATCGTGGCGTCCATCGTGCTGGGGCGGCCCGTCAAGTGGATCGAAAACCGCATAGAGAACCTCTCCAGCACGGCCTTTGCCCGCGACTACCATATGACGGGCGAGCTGGCCGCCACGGCCGACGGCAAGATCCTGGCGCTGCGCACCAATGTGATTGCCGACCACGGCGCGTTTGACGCCTGCGCCGACCCGACCAAGTTCCCGGCCGGCATGTTCCACATCTGCTCCGGCAGCTACGACATTGCCAACGCGTATTGCCGCGTCGATGGCGTCTACACCAATAAGGCGCCCGGCGGCGTGGCCTACCGCTGCTCGTTTCGCGTGACTGAGGCGGTCTACCTGGTCGAGCGCATGGTCGACGTGCTGGCGCAAAAGCTGGGCATGGACAAGGCCGAGATCCGCGCCAAGAACTTCATCAAGCGCGAACAGTTCCCCTACACCTCCGCCTTCGGGTTTGAATACGACTCGGGCGACTACCAGACCGCGCTCGACAAGGTGCTGCAGGCGGTTGACTACAAGGGCTTGCGCGCCGAGCAAGCCGCCAAGCGCGCCGACCCCGATTGCCCGACGCTCATGGGCATCGGCCTGGTCAGCTTTACCGAGGTGGTGGGCGCCGGCCCGAGCAAGATTTGCGACATTCTGGGCGTCGGCATGTTTGACTCGTGCGAGATTCGCGTGCACCCCACCGGCAGCGCTATTGCCCGCATGGGCACCATTTCGCAGGGCCAGGGCCACCAGACGACGTATGCCCAGATCATTGCCACCGAACTCGGTATTTCGTCCGAGGTGATTCAGGTCGAGGAGGGCGACACCCACACCGCGCCCTATGGCCTGGGCACCTACGGCTCGCGTTCCACGCCGGTGGCCGGTGCGGCCATTGCCATGGCGGCCCGCAAGATCCATGCAAAGGCCAAAAAGATCGCGGCCCACCTGATGGAAGTCAGTGAAGCCGATCTGGAGTGGGAAATCGACCGCTTCAAGCTGCGCGGCGACGACGCCAAGTTCAAGACCATGAAGGACATTGCCTGGGCCGCCTACAACCAGCCGCCCGAAGGCCTGGAGCCCGGCTTGGAGGCGGTGCATTACTACGACCCGCCCAACTTCACCTTTCCGTTTGGCGTTTACCTGTGCGTGGTGGACATCGACAAGGGCACGGGCGAGACCAAGATACGCCGCTTCTATGCGCTCGACGATTGCGGCACCCGCATCAACCCGATGATCATTGAGGGCCAGATTCACGGTGGCCTGACCGAAGGCTTTGCGGTCGCCATGGGGCAACTGCTGTCTTTTGATGCGCAAGGCAACATCCAGGGCAATTCGCTGATGGACTACTTTTTGCCCACCGCCGTGGAAACCCCCAAGTGGGAAACCGACTACACCGTGACGCCTTCGCCGCACCACCCGCTGGGCGCCAAGGGCGTGGCCGAGTCGCCGCACGTCGGCAGCATCCCGACCTTCACGAGTGCCATGGTGGACGCCTTTGCGCACCTGGGTGTGACTCACTTTGACATGCCCCATACCGCGTTCCGCGTGTGGCAGCAACTGAAAAAATCTGGCCTTACCCGCTGATCCGCTGATCGTGTTTCCCAGCGGGGCGGGTGCACCAAGGTGTATCCGCCCTCTCGCTTTTAGAAAGAATTCATGCAAGTCACGCTCGATAAACAATATCCTGTCGCATCCGGTGTCGATGCCGCGTGGGCCGTGCTGTCCAACATTCCTGAACTGGCGACCTGCATGGCCGGCGCGCAGATCACTGAAGAAATCGATGCGACCCACTTCAAGGGCAGCGTCCGGGTCAAGGTCGGGCCCGCCGTGGCCGCCTTTGCCGGCACCATTGAGGTTCTGTCGCTGGACCCGGTCGCGCGCACACTCAAAATGATCGGCAAGGGGGCTGACAAAGGCGGCTCCTCGGCCTCGATGGAGTTGACCGCCAAACTCGTGCCAACCGACAACGGCAACAGCACGCTGCAAGGCCATGCCGAGGTGATCGTCAATGGCAAGTTTGCCCAGTTTGGCGGGCGCATGATGACTTCCGTGTCCGACATGATCCTGGCCCAGTTCGCCGAAACATTCTCGCAAAAAGCGCAAGTTGTTCAGGGCGCCGCTGCCCCTGCCGGGGAGGCGGCGCCAGGCGCTGCTCCTGCTGCGCCCGTGGTGGCCAAGGAACTCAATGGCTTGGCTATTGTGTGGATGCTGATTCGCAACTTCTTTGCGCGTTTGTTTGGCCGCCAGACCTGACGCGACGCCGGCCCATGACGCAACCCTTGAGCACCCCCGACGGCCTGCGCGAGCGCCTGTTCAAGGCCGGCTATATTGCCGACGAAGACCTCGCCAGCCTGGTCTGGATGGGGCTGGCGCTGGAGCGCCCGCTGCTGCTTGAAGGCGCTGCCGGCGTCGGCAAAACGGCCATTGCCGGCGCCTGCGCGCGTGCGCTGGGCCGGCCGCTGCTCCGGCTGCAGTGCTACGAAGGCCTGGACCTGAGCCAGGCTGTGTACGAGTGGAACTACAGCCGCCAGTTGCTGGAAATCCGGCTGGCTGAAGCGGGCCAGGGCGACAGCAGCCGGCTGCGCGAGAACCTGTTTTCTGAAGCATTTTTGCTCGAGCGTCCCCTGTTGCAGGCGATTCGTTCGCCCCAGCCCTGCGTGCTGCTGATCGACGAAATTGACCGCGCCGACGATGCCTTCGAGGCGTTTTTGCTGGAAATGCTGTCCGAATACCAGGTCACGGTGCCTGAACTGGGCACGCTCACCGCGCGCAGCAAACCGCTGGTCATTTTGACCAGCAACGGCACGCGTGACTTGTCCGACGCGCTGCGCCGGCGCTGCCTGTTTCATTACCTTGATTTCCCGTCGCTCGGGCGCGAAATCCAGATTGTCCGTACCCTGGTGCCCGAGGCCGCGACCCGGCTGGTGGAGCAAGCCGTCGCGTTTGTCCAGCGCCTGCGCCGTGAAGACCTCGACAAAACCCCCGGCGTGGCCGAAACACTGGACTGGGTACGCGTGCTGTTCAAGTTGGGCCACGGCGAGTTGCCTGAAGACCCGCAGGCGCTGGTGCCCACGCTGGCCGCCCTGCTAAAGACCCGCAACGACCGCTGGCAGGTCACGGTGGAGCGCGTCGCCAAGCTGATTGACGGCCCGCGCATTGCGCAGGACGTGGGTGTGGCCGGCGCCATGAAGTGAGGCCGGCGCTGATGCCCATGCCCGTTGCCACCGACCCCCGGGAACGTCTGGGCGAATTTTTGCACTACCTGCGCGAGCATGGGTTTTCGCTGGGCTACACCGAGCTGGAACTGATGGCCCGCGCCGCTGCCGAGCTGCCGCTGGCGCAGTGGCCCCGCATTGAAGCGCTGTGGCGCGGTATTGCCGCAGGCAGCCACAAGCAGTGGCTTAAATACCCGGAACTGCACCAGGCGTTCTGGTTCCCCCACAAGGTCAGAGCCTCCACGCGCAGCTCGGGTTTAACGCAGCGCGGCCGCTCGCTGCCCGAACTGGTGCAGCAAATGCATAGCAGCATGGATAACAGGGGCAACACCCCGCCCGGGGCTACCCAGCCCACCGTGGGCATGGCCCAGCAGCCAGGCGCCGGCGATGTGGAAGCCAGCGACTCACCCCAGCGTGCCCAAGGCGGGGCGAGCCGCACCGAACCGCTGGACCAGCGCGACTTTGCCGACTGGCTGCCCGGCGACATCGAACGTTTTGAACCCCTGGTGGAAGCGCTCAAGCGCCGCTTGCGCACCCAGCTGCTGCGCCGTTGGCGGCATCACCCCGACAGCGGCCCGATTCACCTGCGCCGCTCGCTGCGGGCGGCACTGGCCACCGGCGGCGAGCTGGTCAAGCTGCACTTCGTGCGCCGCCAGCGTCGCCCGCCGCGCGTGGTGGTACTGGTCGACGTGAGCCGCTCCATGGAGGCGCATGCGCAGTTTTTTCTGCACCTGAGCCGTGCTTTTGTCGAAGTCATGGATGCCCGCGTCTTTGTGTTTCATACCCGTCTGGCCGATGTCACGCCGCTCATGAAGCGGCGCAGCGAGCGGGTGCAGGAAAAAGTCAATGCCGTTACCTTTGGCTTTGGCGGCGGCACCCGCATTGCCACCTGCCTGCACGAGGCGCTGCACCTGCACTTGGCGCGCAGTTTGTCTCGGGGTGATTTGTTCATGGTGTTCAGCGACGGCTTTGACACCGACGAGCCGCAGGCCCTGGCCGAGGTGCTGGCGCAGGTGCGGGCCCGGGGTGCGCGCGTCTGCTGGCTGCACCCCACGGTTCAGCTGCCGCAGTCTGAAGCCATGCGGCTGGCTGCGCCCTATGTGTCGCGCTTCATGCCTGCGCACAACCTGGCCAGTCTCATGCGCCTGCCCGAACTGCTGGCTTGAGCTTCTGATGTAGTTGATGTTTTTGCCCTTTTTACCTACCAGGAATCACCACGATGGGATGCTTACTTAAACAGGGCGGCGGGCTGTACGCCCGCCTGCGTGTGGGCGCCGTGCTGCTGGCGGCCGGCGAGGGCGCGCGCATGGGCGGCGTCGCCAAGCCGCTGATCCGGCTCCAGGGCGTGCCGCTGATCAACCGCCAGCTGATTGCGCTCAGCGGCGCCGGTGTGGACGAGGTCGTGGTCGTCACCGGCCATGCCCGCGAAGCCATCGAAGCCCAGGTGCAGGCTTTTCCGGTTACGCTGGCTCACAACCCGGCCTACCGCGAAGGCCAGCAAGGCTCGGTACGCGTGGGGCTGGCGGCCCTCAGCGGCCATTTTGACGCGGTGTTTGTGGTGCTGGCCGACCAGCCGCTGATCGGCTCCGGCGACCTGACCGAGCTGATCTCGGCCTTTAAAAAGCGCCCCACCGGCAACGTCGTGGTGCCGGTGGTGGGCGGGCAGCGCGGCAACCCCATTGTGCTGGACGACGTGGCCCGCAGCCAGATTCTGGCCAGCGACACCAACCTGGGCTGCCGCCACCTGATCGAGCGCCAGCCCGAACTGGTGCATGTGCATGAAACCAGCAACACCCGCTTCATCACCGACCTGGACACCCTTCAGGACGTGGAGCAGCTCGCCCAGCGCACCGGCTGGCGGCTCGAATTGCCCGATGCCTCTACCGACGAGGGCGCTGCGTGAGCGCAACCTCCGCCGCCTTGCAGCAGCACTGGCCGGTGCCGCTGGCCGTGCACCGGTTCGAGCGTGCCGCCGAAATCAACGAAGTGCTGGCGCGGGTGTTTCTGACGATGCGCGCGACCGATCCGCAGGCGCCAGGCGGCCGCTTTTACGCCAGCGCCGATGACCTGCTGCGGCGCATTGACCTGCCTGAGTTCCACGCCTTGTTGCAGTTCATCGCCGCATCATTGCAGACCACCGCCCAGCAGGCCAATGCAGGTGTCTGGCCACCCGGGCGGCACGGCCTGCAGCTTGAACTGACGGGTGTCTGGTTCCAGATCCAGAACGGCGCCGCCTTTCATGACATCCACACCCATGGCAACTGTTCGTGGTCAGGCGTGTACTACGTGCAGATCGACCCGCCCGCACAGCGCCAGGCCCACCCCGAACTGGGCGCGCTCAACGGCGCCACACGCTTTTACAGCCCGATGTTTCCCTTGCTCGGCGGCGCCCACATCGACATGGGCAACGCCTTTTTGCAGCAGGCCACGCTCGACGTTTCGCCGAATGAAGGCGATCTGGTGCTGTTTCCTGCCTTCCTGCCGCACAAGGCCATGCCCTACGCGGGCGAGCGCGACCGCATCATCGTGTCCTTCAATGCCCAAATCCGTGCGCCCGGCGGCGACCAATTGTTCCGCTACGCAGGGGCTTGATGTTTCGAGCAGAACGCACCTCAGTACCTCTTCCTTCGCGCACCGGGGGTGTTCAGTTTCGGGGGGAGGTGTGGCAGCTCAAGGCATCCAACAAATCGTTGGCAATAAATGCTATTTATTTGATAGCTTCTTGCGCATGACCGATAAGGGCGTTGGCCTGATTTGGCAGTGTGGTGGCGCAGGGTGGACGGCCTGGCTGCCGGTGGTTCCGGGACAACCCCCAGGTTCAGCCGTAGCGCCGACAAAAAAATACCGCCGTGCGGCCGTTCTCGGGCACCGCACGGCGCTAGGGTTGGACTACATGCGGTTCAGATCCTGCAACGCGTCGATCACCATTCCAGTGCCAATGGTAATGAGCAGAATGTCAGAGGCTACACGCACGTAGCGGTGGCCGGCCGGCGGTACGCCCAGTTGCAAGATCAGGGCAGGCGGCACACTGTAATAAATGACATCACGCGGCAAAGGCTGGCCTATGGCCCACTTGCGGGCCTGCCCCGGCGGCATGCAACCATTGTTTTTCTTGGCCAGCCCGGGCGGGCACCGGCCAACGCGGAATTGCTCGCTGTAGTAGTTGCGCACCGCCGTGCGCTGGGTATCGCCAAAATACCCACCCACCTGGACCGGCGCACCTTTCGAAGCGTTTCGGTTACGAGCATCCGGTGCCTGGTTGGGACGGCCTTGCGCCTTCCCTTGCGTGGGCTGGACCGGCCGAGCTTGTTTGTCGCTCTGCTCGGGCTTGCCGCCGCCCGCCCACTCCGGCTTTTCGGCCATGACCCCAGCGGTGGCCAGCAGACCTGCAACAAGGAGCCCGAGGGCACGGCCTGTTTTGACTGAAGTGGGTTTCATGCTTGACCTCTTGATGGCTTAGGGGAACGTGATGTTGGTCGTGATCGCGGGAGCGGACGTCAACGCGGCGAGCGTTACCGTCTTGTCCGCAAATCCGGTCAAGCTTGCATTGAGTGTGTATTTGCCCGCCGCAGCCGTGTCGGGAGCAAACACCAGCAAGTTCGGTGCCGCCACATAGGGCGCCACTCGCGGGGCGTCGACAGGCAACGAGTAGCTGTAGCTACCCGTGATGCCATCGACGAACCGGCCCGCGACTTCC
>NZ_JAUXNA010000285.1 GCF_030682935.1 Polaromonas sp. | reverse complement strand
GCGCATCCAGCCCGCCCATGAGGTGCAGCAGGGTGCTTTTGCCCGAGCCCGAGGCGCCGACGATGGCCAGCGTTTCGCCTCGGTGCACCTGCAGGTCCACGCCCTGCAGCACGGTCACGTCAAGCCGGCCCTCCGTGAAGCGTTTGGTCAGGGCGCTGGCGCGCAGCACCACTTCACCGGCGCTGGGCGTGGGAGCACGTTCCGCCGACAGGCCGCCCGCAGGCGGAACAGCCCCCTCGGGGGGCAGCGAACCACACGAAGTGGGGAGCGTGGGGGCTTTATTATTCATAGCGCAGGGCCTCCGCCGGATTCACGCGGCTGGCGCGCCAGCTCGGATAGATGGTTGCCAGAAAGGACAGCACCAGCGAGATCACGGCAATCGGCATGATGTCGGCGTACTGCGGCTCGCTGGGCATGCGGCTGATCAGGTAGATTTCCTTGGGCAAAAAGCTGGCATTGAACAGCTGCTCCAGCCCCGGCACGATCACATCAATATTGAAGGCGATGCCCAGCCCCAGCAGCAAGCCCGACAGCGTGCCAATCACGCCGACCATGGCGCCCTGCACCATGAAAATGCCCATGATGCTGCGGGGGCTGGCGCCCAGCGTGCGCAAGATGGCAATGTCGGCGCGCTTGTCGGTCACCGTCATCACCAGCGTGCTGACCAGGTTGAAGGCGGCCACCGCCACGATCAGCGTCAGGATGATGAACATCATGCGTTTTTCAAGCTCCACGGCGGCAAACCAGTTCTTGTTTTGCCGCGTCCAGTCGCGAATCAGGAGGTCGCCGCTCAGGGTCTTGGACAGTTCCAGCGCCACTTCCCGCGCCTGGTGCAGGTCTTTGAGTTTGACGCGGATGCCGGTCGGCCCTTCGAGCCTGAAAATTTTGGCGGCGTCGTCCTGGTGCAGCATGACCAGCGCCGAATCGTATTCAAAATGACCGGAATCAAAGGTGCCCACCACCGTCATTTGCTTGAGGCGCGGCACCACGCCCGCTGGCGTGACCTGGCCGCTGGGCGCAATCAAGGTCACCGCGTCGCCTTCTCGCACGCCCATGGCGCGCGCCAGTTCACCGCCCAGCACCACGCCAAACTCGCCGCTGACCAGCTTGGGAAAGGCGGTGTCCTGCAGTTGCACCGCCAGGTCGGTGACCTGGCCTTCCAACGCCGGGTCAATGCCGCGCACGATGGCGCCCTTCATGTCTTCGCCGCGCGCCAGCAGGGCCTGCGCCGAAATAAAGGTGGCCGCGCCCACGACATGGGGGTTGGCCCGAATCTCGGCCAGGGTTTTTTGCGGATCGGCCAGCGCTGCGCCTTGCGGGGCGAACACCTCGATGTGCGAGATCACGCCCAGCATGCGGTCGCGCACTTCCTTCTGGAAGCCGTTCATCACGCTCAGCACAATGATCAGCGCGGCCACGCCCAGCGCGATGCCCAGCATGGACACGCCTGAAATAAAGGAGATAAAGCCATTGCGCCGGGTGGCGCGGCCAGCGCGCGTGTAGCGCCAGCCCAAAATCAGCTCATAGGGGATTTGCATAGCAAGGATTGTGGCATCCCGGACAATAGGGCGATGTCAGCCATCATCGCTTCCCTCTCTTCCCCCGCGTCGCAGCACCTCTTGATTCCGTTTGCAGCCTGCAGCGCCGAAAGCTGGCTGCCCGCCCTGCAGGCGCTGCCGCCCGCCAGCACACAGCGCCTTGCCCAGCTGCTGCGGGGCATGAAGCCGCTGCACACCGATGAAGCCAGTGCGCATTCGCTGTCGCCGCCCCACGAACGGGCGCTGGCCCGGGCGCAGGGCTTGACCACCGTTGAAACCCCGGATGGCCTGATCCCCTGGGCTGCCCGGCAGGCCGCCGACCAGTTGCAGCAGGGCGGCACGCAGGGCTGGGCCTGGATCACGCCCTGCCACTGGGCCATGGGCCGCGAGCACGCCACGCTGAGCGACCCCGCCGCGCTGGCCCTGACCGAGGAAGAATCCCGCACCCTGCTGGCGGCGATGCAACCTTATTTTGAAACCGATGGCATCACGCTGCACTACGCGGCGCCGGGGCGCTGGCTGGCCGAAGGCGCGCTATTTCGCACCCTGCCCACGGCGTCGCTGGACCGGGTGCTGGGCCGCAATGTGGATGCGTGGCTGCCCGGTACCCGGCAGGCCGAACGCAGCGCCGGGCCGCCCCAAGCAAGTTCAGCCCCCTCGGGGGGCAGCGCATTACACGAAGTGAAAAGCGTGGGGGTGAAAGTTTTGACCCGGCTGCAAAACGAAATGCAGATGCTGCTTTATACCCACCCGCTGAACGACAAGCGGGCGGCGCGGCGGCAGTTGCCGGTCAACTCGATCTGGATCAGCGGAACCGGCGCCCTGCCCCACGCAACCGTGCCCGCCACGCCAGGCAACATCAGCGTGCCGCGCAGCCTGGCCGAAGCGGTTTTTGCCGACGACTGGACCGCCTACGCACAGGCTTGGGCGGCGCTGGATGCGGGCGAAGTGGCCCGGCTGCTGGCGAGCCAGCAAGCGGGCGAAACCGTGCGGCTGACGCTCTGCGGCGAGCGCAGCGCCCAGACCTTTCAAACCAGCCGGCCCAGCCTGCGCACCCGGATTTCAAGCCTCTTCGCCCCTTTGCGCTTGCTGGACGTGCTGCAGCCGCTATAAAAACCATAGTCAATAAAACATCATGAAAATACAGGTACGCGACGTGCCGCCGCGCAGCGTCTGGGCCCTGCAGCAGGGCGGCGTTCACCCCTTGCTGGCGCAGCTTTACGCGGCGCGGGGCGTTCACTCGATGGACGAACTCGACGACGGGCTGGCCAAACTGCTGCCGCCCGGCTCGTTAAAAGGCAACCCGGAGGCCGCCCGGCTGCTGGCTGACGCCATCGCCGCGGACCGCAAAATCTGCGTGGTCGCCGACTACGACTGCGACGGCGCCACCGCCTGCGCCGTGGCGCTGCGCGGCTTGCGTCTGCTGGGCGCCAGGCATGTCAGCTACCTCGTGCCCGACCGGGTGATTGACGGCTACGGCCTGACCGCGCCGATTGCCGAGCGCGTCAAAGCCAGCGGTGCCGACCTGCTGGTGACCGTGGACAACGGCATTGCCAGCCTCGACGGCGTGGCCCGCGCCAAGGCGCTGGGCCTGCAGGTGCTGGTGACCGACCACCACCTGCCCGCGCTGATCGACGGCGCGGTGGTGTTGCCCGACGCCGACGTGATCGTCAACCCCAACCAGCCCGACTGCGGTTTTGAGAGCAAGTCCATCGCCGGCGTCGGCGTGATGTTTTATGTGCTGCTGGCGCTGCGCGCCGAGCTGCGCGCGCGGGGCGTGTTTGACGACCCCGCCGCCGGGCCGCCCCAAGGCGGGGCAGCCCCCTCGGGGGGCAGCGCAGCACACGAAGTGGCCAGCGTGGGGGCCATTCCCCAGCCCAAGCTGGACGCGCTGCTGCCGCTGGTGGCACTGGGCACCGTGGCCGACGTCGTCAGGCTGGACGCCAACAACCGCCGCCTGGTGGCCCAGGGCCTCAAACGCATCCGGGCCGGCGCCCTGCCTGCGGGCATTGCCAGCCTGTTCACGGCGGCAGGCCGCAAGGCACCGGTGGCCACCACGTTTGACTTCGGCTTTGCACTCGGCCCGCGCATCAACGCGGCAGGCCGCCTGGCCGACATGACGCTGGGCATTGAATGCCTGCTGACCGACGACCCGGTGCGGGCCGACGCGCTGGCCAGCATGCTGGACGGCATCAACCGCGAGCGCCGCGACATTGAAGCCGGCATGCGCGAGCAGGCCCAGCTGGCGGCCGACGCCATGATTGACGAAGACGAGGAAGCCCCGCCCGCCATCGCGATTTTTGGCCCGGAATTCCACGAAGGCGTGGTCGGCATCGTGGCCTCGCGCATCAAGGACAAGCTGCACCGCCCGACCTTTGTGTTTGCCGCCAGCCAGGCGCCGGGCAAAGAACATGAGCTAAAGGGTTCGGGCCGCTCGATCCCCGGTTTTCACCTGCGCGACGCGCTGGACCTGGTGGCCAAACGCTGCCCCGGGGTGTTGCTGCGTTTTGGCGGCCACGCCATGGCCGCCGGCTGCACCATTGCCGAGGAGCACTTTGAGGCGTTCGAGCAGGCGCTGCAGCAAGTCGCCCGCGAATGGCTGGACGCCGCCACGCTGACGCGCCGGCTCGACACCGACGGCCCGCTGGCTCCCGAATACCGGCGTGCCGACCTGGTCGATACGCTGCACAAGGAGGTTTGGGGCCAGGGCTTTGCCGCGCCCACGTTTAGCGAAGAAGTCGAGGTGGTGTCGCAGCGGCTGGTCGGCGAAAAACACCTGTCGCTCAAGCTCAAGCACCAGGGCCAGCCCGTGGACGCCATCTGGTTTGGCCACACCGAGTCGCTGCCCGCGCGCGTGACCCTGGCGTTCCGGCTCGATGCCGATGAGTGGCAGGGCGTCAAGCGGGTGCGGTTTTTGGTGGAAGGCGCGGAAATATAAGCGTTTAAGGCCACCAGCGCAGTCAGCACCTGCGCGAGCAGCTATTACTTTTATAGTTTTTAAAATAACCCGTCACCGGATGATCAAAGCAGAGTTCAATCCGAAATTCGACGACTGAAAGCGCTCAGTGGTCGCGCGGGGTGATTGACGTGTTCCATTCGCAGCGTTGGTGAGGCCTCCAACTCGAAATTTGAAAGCGCATCCAGAATTTCCTCGTATTGCTGAACAACGCGTAAGTCCTGGGATGATTCCAGTGTTTGAGGTGAAGGACGGAAAAGAAATCCGATATCGGCGTGACGCAGCATCGTGAGGTCGTTAAACGCGTCACCCACCGCCATAGTCCTGCAGCCGTTTGCTGCCAAATCGTTGATGACCTCGTGCTTGCCAAGCTGCCTCGTGTAGTGGGCTCGCTGGATGTAGCCAGCCGCATCACAGACAAGGCGGTGGCACCGCAATTCAGGGGATCCCAGTTTTAGCCACAGTGGTCGAACCATTTCATCAAACGCATCAGACACCAACAGTAGCCGCCATCGAGATTTGAGCGCCGTCAAAAAATCCAGAGCGCCTGGCAACGGCGTCATGTCAGCCAGGGTAGCCTGGACGTCGCGCAGACGCATATTTTTTTGTTTGAGGAGACCCAAGCGCCGCTCCACCAGTCGGGGGTAATTCGGCTCCTCGCGGGTGGTGATGGCCAGTTCTTGCACGCCAGTGACGCTGGCAATGTGTGGCCACAGTTCAGGGATCAGCACCCCCTCAAGATCAATGCAGGCGACGTTCATTTGAGTCTTTTCGATAGGTTTTAAGGATGAGAGATCGCCAGGGATAATCCCAAAAATCCGAGCACCACCCCAATCACACGATTGAGGAGAACTTGATGCGCCAGTACCAGCGTGCGGAGTCGATCTTCAGAAAAGAACAGCGATACCAGACTGAACCAGAGCCAATGCGCCACAGACATAAAAAGGCCGTACCCAACCTGAACGGCAAAAGGCGTTGTGGGCTGTACAACCTGGGTGTACACGCTCACGACAAACAGTGTGGTCTTGGGGTTCAGCGCGTTGGTAAAAAAGCCCGTCCGGAATGCCTGAAGCGGGCTGATTCCGGAATCCGTCACGGAACTGGGGCTGCTGCTGGTTCGAGACATGAAGGTTGTGTAGCCAAGATACACCAGGTAAATTGCGCCAACCAGCTTCACCATGGCGAACAGTTGCGGAGATTCTTTCAGAATTAGACCGACCCCCAACATCGTGTAAAGCACATGCAACTGCACGCCAGCAGCAATTCCCAGCGATGCAATCAACCCCGCAAAACGCCCATGCACAAGACTATTGCGCGTTACCAGCGCAAAATCGGCGCCTGGGCTGATAACTGCGAGCGTGGTAATGATTGCCACGGCGAAAAGTTCAACCATAGTCAGGTCTCCTACAAGGCTGGATTGGACCGCTGAGCCAGTTGAGGCCGAGCTATCCTGAATAATCAAAATACTTGCTTATTTGCTACCGCAGCCTGGCAGAGCGCAAGCTCGCTCAGGCGGCGACGCAGAATAAGTCAGCTCTTTTTTCTGAAAGTGACCACAAGCACATCCCGAATGGCTGGCTGCGCCACATCGAGCTGGACAATTGGCGTCACGCTATGAAACAGGCGTTCGTCGTTAACGACCGCCATGTCCAGCGGGTTCTGCAGGGTGAACTCATCAACACGCGTTTTCTCGCGGTTGTAAATGACAGTGCTTCCGTTAATCAGGTTGCATCGCTTGACCATCGCCATGAGGACGTAGTTAACGCCGTCCTGATGCACCCCTTCTGGCGTCGGCTTGCCAGGGACACCGTCACTACTTTCAATGCGGAATTGATGGACCTCGATATGCCAGGGCGAGTAGGGAGACAGCCGTCCAAACATCTCGCAGCCCAGCGTGATGAGCGCGCGCATGGTGGACCCACCCAGAATTTCAGGACGGATGGGGCCATGGTGCCGCGGGATACCGCCGTTAAGGTCGTTGTAAGTGAGGCTTTGAAAGTGCGGTTGATGCGGCTGCACATGAAAGTTTCGGCTTGAGGGCAGTGCACTCAGAGTGGCATGTCGGCGTCTTCGATATTTACCCCCATCAGCCATATAAGGGTCAAGGCCGAGATCAGCCCAGCTATCTTGAAATGCGTCAAAGTCTTTCAAAGCATCGGGATGAACGCTTTCCAGAAGTGCGCGTGTGCGTGTTTCGGGGAAAAAACTGAAATCTTTCTGAGCCAATCGTTTGCAGGCACGCTCCACTTCGCTTTCCTGGCTCTCTTCTGTGACATATTCGCGTAAGCTTTCCACAACATTTCCAGAAATTTTTGGCATGATATTTTTTCCTTTGGTTGATTTCCGCCTGTAACTTCGCTGATTATTTCGATCCAGAGGAAAAAAGAAAATCGATTTATTATTGACGCCATGAGTGAGAAAAATTCACAGATCATTGATCGACTACCCCCGCTGAATACAATGAGGGTGTTTGAGGCGGCCGCTCGACACCTGAGCTTTGTCAGGGCAGCCCAGGAACTTTTCGTCACCCACGGAGCAGTCAGTCGTCAGATCAAACAGCTTGAGGCTGTGCTGGGGTTTGACTTGTTTGATCGCCGCAATCGAGCAGTCTTCCTGACTGCCAAAGGCGAAGTGCTCTTCGAGGCTTGCGTAAAAGCCATGGACACGCTTCGGCAAGCAATCGCCAAGATAAAAACACCTTCAGACGCATTGCCGTTGGTACTGTCGTGTGAGCCCACCATTGCCATCCGGTGGCTGGTTCCAAGATTGCCTGATTTCCGCGCCAGATTTCCGGCGTATCAAATCCACCTCCTGACTGCTGGCGGAAAAATTGACTTTGCCCGGGACAGGGTCGATGTTGCATTGCGCAGAAATGACTTCAGCCCAGACGCTGATTGTTATGTTCAATCTGTAGCGCCTGAGATGGTTGGTCCAGTGTGTTCGGCTTCATTGCCTCTTAATCAGCAAGGCACAAACAACCATTTTGTGTTGGGCAAGCAGCGACTACTGCATTCGAAAAGTCGGCCCAACGCGTGGAATTTATGGCGGGAACATTCAGGACTCACTATTGAATCGCAGGGTAACGAGCAATTCGAACATTTTTATCTCAGCTTGCAAGCCGCCGGGGCTGGTCTGGGTGTCGCTGTTGGGTCCATTTACATGGTGGAGGCGGACATTAGTGATGGCCGGTTGGTGGCGCCGTTTGGCTTCATTCCAGACGGATCAGAGTACGTCTTGCTTTCTCCAGTCCCCTTTGATTCCGATCCGAGACGCCTAGTTTTCCTCGACTGGATACGCTATGAAATGGGAAAGACGCGACACGCTGCCGAGCGCTAACTTACGCACTTCAGCAAGTCGCCCGCGAGTGGCTGGACGCCGCCACGCTGACGCGCCGGCTCGACACCGACGGCCCGCTGGCCCCCGAATACCGGCGCGCCGACCTGGTCGATACGCTGCACAAGGAAGTCTGGGGCCAGGGTTTTGCCGCGCCCACCTTCAGCGAAGAAGTCGAGGTGGTGTCGCAGCGGCTGGTGGGCGAAAAACACCTGTCGCTCAAGCTCAAGCACCAGGGCCAGCCGGTGGACGCCATCTGGTTTGGCCACACCGAGTCGCTGCCCGCGCGGGTGACACTGGCGTTCCGGCTCGATGCCGATGAGTGGCAGGGCGTCAAACGGGTGCGGTTTTTGGTGGAAGGCGCGGAGCTGTAGGCACTCGCCAGGTTCCCGCGCAGCGTGCGCGCTAGCGCATTTGTCCGACGGCGCCTGGGCGGCGCTGCCTACAGCCGCAGGCTGACCGGGCGGCCATGATCAGGCTGCACGAGACGCGCCCTTCGGTGCGTCCGACTTCACGCCCCAGAGGAACTCATGAACACCATCATTTACATCGTCGGCCTTGTGGTCATCATCGGCGCCATCCTGTCTTATTTCGGTTTCCGCTGAAGCCACCTTCAAACGCGCCCGGACGGCGAGGCCCTTGCCCGCATCGACGGGCTTGACAGGCGCCAGAGCGCTGCGGGGCCAGAAAGCCTAAAATCCATGGGTGCTTACTTCAAACATCCTCAACGCCGATCTGCATTGCCACTCTGTGGTATCCGACGGCACGCTGACGCCCGAAGTGCTGGCAGAGCGGGCCCAAACCAATGGCGTCGAACTGTGGGCGCTGACCGACCACGACGAGATTGGCGGCCAGCACCGCGCGGCAGCGGCGGCCAGGGCGCAAGGCCTGAAATACCTCACCGGCACCGAAAT
Organism: Polaromonas sp.; assembly: GCF_030682935.1. GTDB lineage: Bacteria > Pseudomonadota > Gammaproteobacteria > Burkholderiales > Burkholderiaceae_C > Polaromonas. Next base: position 1,750 of record NZ_JAUXNA010000285.1, on the reverse strand, counting down.
TTCCGTCACCTTTGCCAACGAGACCGTGCACATTGTGGGCTTGGGGTTTGACCCTGACAATGCCGGATTGCTGCAAGGCTTGCGCAACACCCGCGGCGGCCGCGAGCAGCGGGCCATGGAAATGTCCGATTCGCTGGCCAAAGCCGGCATCACGGGCGCTTTTGAGGGTGCGCTGAAGTTTGTCGGTAACCCCGAACTGATTTCGCGCACGCACTTTGCCCGCTTTCTGGTGGAGTCCGGCGTCTGCCGCGAAACCTCTGAAGTCTTTCGCAAATACCTGACCGAAGGCAAGCCCGGCTATGTACCGCACCGCTGGGCCACACTGCAAAACGCCGTGACCTGGATCACCCAGGCGCACGGCATCGCGGTCATTGCCCACCCGGGCCGCTACAACTTCACGCCCAATGAAGAGTACGCGCTGTTTACCGAATTCAGGGCGCATGGCGGCCGGGGCGTAGAAGTTGTGACGGGCAGCCATACCAGGCAGGAATACGTGAAGTACGCCGAAACCGCCAGGGAATTTGGACTGGCCGCCTCGCGCGGAAGCGACTTCCACAGCCCTGACGAAAGCCACACCGACCTGGGCGCCCTGCCGTTTCTAACCGGTGAGTTGACCCCGGTCTGGGAACTGCTGGCAGACCGCATCCAGTGATGGGCAGCGCCGCCAAAGCCGCTACGCACCCAGCCGCCAACCGAAAGCTGGCAGGCATTGCCTTGCTGGTGGCCGCCGTGGCCTGCTTTGCGGTGCTGGACACCACCACCAAATTTATCTCGCTGAGCGTGCCGGTGCTGATGGCGCTGTGGTTTCGCTACGCGTTTCAGGCCATCGCAACCACGGTGGCGGTGCTGCCAAAACGCGGCTGGGCGCTGCTGCAAACGGCGCACCCCAAGTTCCAGTGCCTGCGCGGCGTGCTGCTGCTGACCACCAGCCTGCTGGCGTTTTTCAGCCTCAAGTACATGCCGGTGGGCGAATTCACAGCCATCGTCATGATCACGCCGCTGCTGATCACGCTGCTGGCGTCGATCACCTTGGGCGAGCAGGTTTCGGTGCTGCGCTGGGCCCTGGTGATTGGCGGCTTTGCGGGCACCCTGGTCATCATTCGACCGGGCGGCGAACGATTTGACTGGACCATGCTGCTGCCCTTGGGCCTGGTGGTCTCGCATGCCTGGTTCCAGATTTTGACCAGTCGGCTTGCCAGAACCGAAGACCCCTTCACCATGCAGTTTTACACCGGCTGGGTGGGCACGCTGATCGCTTCACTGGCCCTGCCCTTTGTCTGGACCTCGCTCGATTCCTGGACGCTGTGGGCCAGCCTGTTCCTGATGGGGCTCATGGGCACGGTGGGGCATTTCATGATGATTCTGGCCTATGCCCGCGCGCCGGTGTCCACCCTCACGCCTTTTCTCTATGCGCAGATTGGCTTTGCCATGCTGGGCGGATGGTTGGCGTTTTCACATGTTCCCGATCACCTGTCCATGCTGGGCATGGGCATGATTGCGGTGTGCGGTGCGGCAGGCGCCTGGCTCGCGGTACGCGAGAGCCGGGTCACGCTTCAGCCGCCCGAATCCTGATACCTGCAAGGCGTACCACATGGCCCAGTTTTTTGAAGTTCATCCCGAGAATCCTCCGGCACGCCTGCTCAAGCAGGCCGTGGCCCTGCTGCAGCGCGGCGGCATCATCGCCGTGCCGACTGATTCAAGCTACGCGCTGGTCTGCCAACTCGACGACAAGGCCGCGGCCGACAGCCTG
>NZ_JAUXNA010000265.1 GCF_030682935.1 Polaromonas sp. | reverse complement strand
CCATCAACGTCGACAAACACGTGATCATTTGTGGCTATGGCCGCTGCGGCCAGAACCTGGGCCGCATGCTGGAAAGCGAAGGCATACCCTACATGGCGCTAGACCTCGACCCCGACCGGGTGCGCCAGGCCGCGGCGGCCGGCGACTCGGTGGTGTTTGGCGATGCGGTGCGGCTGCAGGCCCTGATGGCGGCGGGCCTGGCGCGCGCCAGCGCCGTGGTGGTGACCTATCTGGACACAGCCAGCGCACTCAAGGTGCTGGCCAACACGCGCGCCCATGCGCCCACGGTGCCGGTGATCGTGCGCACCGTGGACGACCATGACCTGGAAAAACTGCGGGCTGCGGGCGCCACCGAAGTTGTGCCCGAGGCGATTGAAGGCAGCCTGATGCTGGCCAGCCATGCGCTGGCGCTGGTGGGTGTGCCCATGCGCCGCGTGATCCGCATGGTGCAGGACCAGCGCGATGCCCGCTACAACCTGCTGCGCGGCTACTTCCGTGGTGCCGATGACAACACCATCAACGAGATTGAGCAGGAACGCCTCGCTACCGTGACACTGCCTCCGGGCATCAAGTGCGTCGGCAAGCCATTGGGCAAACTGGCGCTGCAGGTGGCGGGCGTGCGCGTGGTCAGCCTGCGGCGCAGCAATGGCAAAGCGCTGGAGGTCCATGAGGAAACGCTGCTCGAAGGCGGCGACACGCTGGTGCTCTCGGGCAAGCCTGCCGCGCTGGCCTTGGCCGAGCAGAAACTTTTGGCCGGCTGAAGGCCCGCAGTCTGCAGCCCCATGCGGTTCGGTCCAGCGACTGGTCAACATGAGCGCGCTGACCGGTGAAGGCATGGCCATGGGCGAGACCCTGCTGGTCGACGCGCAGGGCAAAATGAGGGCCCACCACCCCTTTGTCTGACCCTCCATGCCGACTACGCACGACTCGTTCAACTATGGCCCCTACCTGCGCCGCCATATCCGCACCGTGCCTGACTGGCCCACCCCTGGCGTGCAGTTTCGCGACATCACGCCACTGCTTCAAAATCCCAAGGTCTTTCGCGTGCTGATTGACGCCTTTGTGCACCGCTACATGGACCCGGCCCTGCGCCCCGACGTGGTGGCCGGACTCGATGCACGCGGCTTCATTCTGGGCGCCGTGGTGGCCTACGAGCTGAACGTGGGCTTTGTGCCGATCCGCAAAAAGGGCAAGCTGCCCTTTTCCACCGTACAGGAAACCTACGAGCTGGAATATGGCAGCGCCACCGTGGAGTTGCACACCGACGCGGTCAAACCCGGCGACCGGGTGCTGCTGATTGACGACCTGATCGCCACCGGCGGCACCATGATGGCGGGCAAAAAGCTGCTCGAAAAACTGGGTGCAAGCGTGACCGAAGGTGCGGCCATCGTGGACTTGCCGGAACTCGGCGGGTCAGCGGCGCTGCGCGCCGCAGGCTTGCCGCTGTTCACGCTGATTGATTTTTCAGGACAGTGAGCCGATCAAAGGGCTCGCTGCCCCGCTTAATTCAGGTCGCCGTATTGCGTGCTGCTCAGTGCAGGCGAGGCGGCCGACTCCGGCATTTCGGTATCTTCAAAGCCGGTGCGCGGCGCAACCTCGTGCAGGCCACTGCGGGTGGAAAGGCCCTGCGTAACCACTGAAGCGCCCTGTGATGAGGCGGCCAACAAAGCTTGTTTGAAGGCGGCAATCTCCTCCGCCTGAATGGGCTCATGGCGCGGTGGCGCTGCGGCATCGGCCTGCAAAGCAGGCCTTGGCCAGGCCCTCTGTGAGGCCAGTCCGGGCTTGCGCACGATGGCCACCTCATCGAGGCGCCAGTAAACGGCGGGCACCGTGATCTCGAAACGGGCTTTGGCGCTGTGGACAATCAGCGCTTCCATTTCGGCCAGCTGCCCGGGCGAGCCCTCAAAGCCCTTGGCCAAGTCCATCATGACCATGAATTGTTCACCGGGTTGGTCCAGCGAAAGCACCTTGAATTTGTAGCTGGTAGACAACACGCCGGCCCGCATCATGGCCTCGCGAATGGCCACATACAACTGCTCACGGCGGGCATGGCGTTTGAGCCTGCTGCGCTCGCGGCGTATCGCGGCCTCGGGCACCGGCGGCTGGGGCGGGAGCGCTGCGGACTTGCCGAATAACCAGTTCAAAAAGGACATGTTCAACGTTCTCTCTAGTGGGGATGCACATCGCGCCCTTCGGCACGGGCCCTGCGATTTCATTCAACCGAGTGTATTTCACCCAGGATGGGCTGAATTTTTCTTTAAGAACCTGCATTCAGGCCTGGCAGCACGCACCGGTCATGGAAAGACTACTTTCCTATGCAGAAGCTCGAAAAAATCTCGCCCAGCAAATCATCGGCCGTGAATGCACCGGTAATGGCACTCAGGTGCAGTTGCGCCTGGCGGAGATCTTCAGCGAGCAAGTCGAGCGCGGGCCGGGCCGCACCGAGCTGCGCTGCGGCGGTTGCCAGCTGAGTCTCCACGCTGCGCAGCGCACGCACATGACGTTCGCGCGCCATGAACACGCCTTCGGGCGCGGCCTGCCAGCCCACCACCTGCAGCAGCTGTTGCCGCAGGGCTGGCAGGCCGGCACCGGTTTTGGCTGAAATCAGTACGCCGTCGCTGATCTGGCTCAGCACAGCGGGGCTGGCCCTGTCCGACTTGTTCCAGACATCGATGATGGCCGTGGTTTTAGGGAGTTTTTGACTCAATATACCGGCTATTCTGGCGTCATCAGCTATGTAATTTATAGCATCCTGCATCTCGTCCGTGACATCCTGTCGGGTCAGGTCGTGCAAAAACAGCACCGCGTCCGCGCTTTCAATTTCGGCCCAGGCGCGCTCCACGCCTATTTTTTCAACTTCGTCCAGTGCCTCGCGCAGGCCGGCCGTGTCGACCACATGCAGCGGCACGCCTTCGATCTGGATCAGCTGCGATACTTTGTCGCGCGTGGTGCCGGCTATCGGCGTGACGATGGCGAGCTCGGCACCGGCCAGCGCATTGAGCAGCGAGCTCTTGCCGGCATTGGGCTGGCCGGCAATCACCACCTTGATGCCTTCGCGCAGGATGGCGCCTTGGGTGGCGCGCTGCATCACGCTGGCCAGGGTGGCTTGCAGGCGCAACAACTGGCCTTGCGCATCGGCTTTTTGCAGAAAGTCGATGTCTTCCTCCGGGAAATCGAGCGTGGCCTCGACCAGCATGCGCAAGTGGACCAGCTGCGCCAGCAGCGTGTTGACCGCCAGCGAAAACTCGCCCGACATGGACCGTGCGGCCGATCGGGCTGCGGTTTCGGTGCTGGCATCAATCAGGTCGGCAATGGCTTCTGCCTGCGCCAGGTCAATCTTGTCATTGAGGAAGGCCCGCTCGGTGAATTCTCCCGGTTGGGCGATGCGAAGCTGGGGTAACCAAGGCAGGCCGGTCTCAGGATTGATGGCGGCGCCCGCTTCCAGGCACCGCGCCAGCAGCAGCTGGAGCACGACCGGGCCGCCATGCGCCTGCAACTCCAGCACATCTTCACCCGTATAGGAATGGGGCGCGGGAAAATAAATGGCCAGCCCCTGGTCAATCATCTGACCCAGGGCATCCCGAAACGGCAGGTAAGTCGCCTGGCGGGGTACCAGCGAGCGGCCGCAAATCGCATTGATTAACGGTGCAATTTTCTGTCCGGAGACGCGAACAATCCCCACCGCGCCGCGTCCGGGCGCGGTGGCGATGGCAACGATGGAATGATGATGACGGGCCAGCATGAATGTTAAAGGGCCGCTAAGCGGCCCTTTTTGTTACTTGAACTTCGGCAGGTTGAACTGCGGCGGTACACCCATTCGGGTATTGATGACCCACTGCTGGGCAATCGACAGGATGTTGTTGGTAATCCAGTACAACACCAGACCGGCCGGGAAGAAGAAGAACATCACACTGAAAATCAAGGGCAAGAACCACATCAGCTTGGCCTGCATCGGATCTGGCGGCGCAGGATTGAGCGCGGTCTGCAGCATGGTGGTCAGGGCCATCACGATGGGCAGGATGTAGTAGGGGTCGGGCGACGACAAGTCGGCGATCCACATGACCCACGGCGCATTGCGCATTTCAACGCTGGACAGCAACACCCAGTACAGCGCAATGAACACCGGGATCTGAACCATGATCGGGAAGCAGCCGCCCATCGGGTTGACCTTTTCCTCGCGGTAGATCTTCATCATCGCCTGCTGCATTTCCTGCGGCTTGTCTTTCAGGCGTTCACGCATTTCCGTGATCTTGGGACTGACCGCTTTCATCTTGGCCATGCTGGCGTAAGCCTTGGCATTGAGCCAGTAGAACGCGATCTTGAGCAGCAGCACCAGGGCCACGATGGACCAGCCCCAGTTCTGGATGAAGCCGTGCAGCGCATCGAGCAGCCAATACAGCGGCTTGGCCAGAATGGTCAGCCAGCCGTAGTCCTTGACCAGTTCCAGGCCGGGGGTCAACACCTCCAGTGTTTTTTCAACTTGAGGACCGATGAAGAATTTCGAATCGATCGTTTTGGTCGTTCCCGGCGCAACGGTGCCCACCGGCGTGATCATGCCCACGGCATACAGGTTGGTGTCCACCTTGCGGAAAAACAGGTCGCGCTGCAGGCCATCACCCAGAATCCAGGCCGATGCAAAATAATGCTGCACCATGGCCACATAGCCGTTGGTCGCCTGCTTCTCGACGTCAACCTTGTTGTTTTCAATGTCCTTGAAATCAACTTTCTGGTACTTCTTGGCTTCGGTGTAAATCGCCGGGCCCGTGAAGGTGGAGTAGAACGATGACTCACCCGGCGGCTTGTTGCCGTCACGCACCAGCTGCAGGTAAAGCTGCGGCTCGACGGCAGCGCCGCCCGTGTTGATCACATCGTGGCGCACGGCCACATCGTAGGCGCCGCGTTTGAGCGTGTAAGTTTTAACCAGCTTGACGCCGCCCATATCGGCCGACTCGAACTGAACCTTCAACTCGTTTTCACCGTCTTTGAGCGTGCGCTCGCCGGGCAGCACGGTCATCAGCGCTTTATGGGTGGGGAAGGTGCCACCGGCGCTGCCTGCGATCAGGCCGCTCTGCGCCACGTAAATACGGTTGGGACTTTCGTCGAGCAGCACAAAACCGACGTCCTTGTTCGCCATGTCCTTGTGTTTGGTAAATACCGAGTGAACCAGCGTCCCGCCTTCGGAGTCGAAAGTCAGCGCCAGTACGTCGGTATTGACCACCACGCGCTCTTTGGCGGCAGAAGGTGTGGTCGACGGCGCACCCATGGGCACAGCGCCAGGTGCGCTAGCGCTGATGCTGCCAGCAGACGAGGGCACTGAAGACGCCGCCCCGGCGGCAGTGCCCACAGCAGGCGAAGTGGCTGCAGGCGCTTGGGCCGTCTGCGTGGCGGACGGGAAGAAAGTGGCCTTGTGGCCATTAAAAACCTGCCACTGGTCCCACAACATAACCATGGAGAAACCAAAAATCACCCACAAAATGGTGCGGCGGATGTCGTTCATGACGGCGTCTTTTTAGAAGAGGTGGAAGTCACAGGTGTGACCAGACGGGTGAAAAGTGAGGCCGAATCCTTGGGTGGCACGGGATCGTGGCCACCGTCGCACCAGGGTCCGCAACGCACCAGGCGGCGCAGCGTCAGGTAGCTGCCCATCGCCGCGCCATGCAACTGCAGTGCCTGCAAAGAATACACCGAGCAGCTCGGCTCAAAGCGGCAGACCGATCCCAGCCAGGGCCTGAGCAACAGGCGGTAGCCTTTCACCAGGCCGATAAGCAGGGTTTGCGGGAGACGCAGCAAAGCAGCAACAAGCGGTTTCATCCGGCATGCGCTCCCGCCTGCATCAGCGCCTGCACTTCAGCGCGTACCGCCTGCTTGAGCTGTTCGGAGCTGGCGCTGATGAATTCCTTGCGGGAAAACTCACGCCGCAGGCGGACCACGTAAGCGGCCAGCGGATACTGCGGTGAGAAATCATCACTCACGGTGTAGATCTGTCGTTTGATGGCATTGCGCGTGACGGCTCGTTTGGCCCAGCGTTTTGGAACCATCGCGCCTATCCACGTAGCCTGGACAGGAAAGAGCACGGGCTCGTCAACCGGAACTCCGGGCTTGGCTTGCACGGCTTTTGCATCAAGCGCATTGCGGTGCAATGCGAAGTGCGTCGTTCTTGCAACAATGCTGCCGGCAAGGACTGCCTGGAACTGAGGTCGGGTTTTTAGCCGCTGCACTAGCGCAAAGCGTCAGTTCAGAAAAGGAAACCGGTGCAAAGCCTGCAAAAAGCAGACTTAGACGGCCAGGCGCTTGCGGCCTTTGGCACGACGTGCAGCAATCACTGCGCGGCCGCCACGCGTTTTCATGCGCGTCAGGAAACCGTGGGTACGTGCGCGCTTGACTTTGGAAGGTTGGTATGTGCGTTTCATGATAAATCCTACTAGCCTTTATTCGGCTTATTACGGGGCTGTCAGCTGCAAAGCTTCACTTGGCGATTCGAATGATCTTGGCGGCCTTACAACACAACCAACGTGACAAGTCTGCTCAACCTGCAACTCACCTGCAACGGCCTGGTTGATCAACTCAGCATTGAGTCAATAAAAAGGCCGTGCAAGCGATATCAATCCGCTACGAATCGGGAAAACCCGTGATTATCGCAGATTTCCCGGAACTGGCAACCGCCAAGCGCTGGCGGCTAAGGAAAAGAGTGAGGTCAACGCGGCCTGTGAAGCGCTTCATGCTAGATAACAACAGGCAAAACCAGCTTTCAGCGGCGGATGTTGGTTGCCTGACAGGGAGAGACAACGCCACGCAATTCAGGTCCCCTCTGACTGGCCGTGGTCAACAGCGGCGCAGAGTTCTTCTGTATTTATCTTTATTTCTTTAATTCAAATTAGTAGCAGTAGTAAAGGGCGCCATTTTCTGTGGATAGCCGCTATTTTCCTTTTAAATTCAACTACTTGGCGTTTGTTTAACCCTGTGCCCAGGTCCCCGTGAACTTGCTTGCCAGAGATGAACAACTTTGAATTCTTAGCTGAGCCTGTGGATAACCTTGAAGTTGTTCAAAAGTTGTCCCCATGGTTATGAGTAAAAAATAAACTTTTCAGAAATTGAGTAGTAAAGTATTAACTTTTACTGTTTCAATGAATTGTTCAGCGACCAGGTGATACGCGAATTGACGGTGACAACACCGATGTCATGCCTTGGTTTCGGGGGTAACATCGCGTTCAAAGCGGCCTCGGGCTCGTCATGACCCGGCCTCCCTTCCTGCGCTGGCACAGAAGCCCCAATTTTGTGGATAACTTGCCACCACGACTACAATTGAGGGTGCTCAAAATTAACAATATCCACAAGCAGCTGCGCACTGCTTTCCCCTTGCAGCCTGGTCAAAATCAGTCATGAGTGCGGTGTCCGTTTCTGATGCGAGTCACGACTTGTGGCAAAACTGCGTTGACCATCTGGCCCAGGAATTACCCGAACAGCAGTTCAACACCTGGATCCGTCCGCTGGTGGTCAACGTCGCCCCCGACTTGTCCAAAGTGACCGTTCAGGTCGGCAACCGCTTCAAACTCGATTGGGTTCGGGCCCAGTACGCGGCCCGTATTTCTGCGCTGCTTGAAAAGCTGTCAGGCCAGAGAATTCCGCTGGAGTTAGCGCTTGCTCCCCGGGAAATTCCAACCAAATCAGCCCCGATGGTCCGAAGCTTTGAAGGCGCGGGCGTTCCGGGACCCGCCCATTCAGCGGTGCCTGAAGAATCTGCGGTGATTCCGTTCAAGAACCGGATCAACACGGCGCTGACGTTCGACACCCTGATCGAGGGTACGGCCAACCGCATGGGCCGCGCCGCTGCGCTGCACGTGGCCAGTAGTCTGGGCCAGCTTTACAACCCGCTGTTCATTTATGGCGGCGTCGGGCTGGGTAAGACCCACTTGATGCACGCCATTGGCAACAAGCTGCTGGCGGACAATCCGGCGGCCAAGGTTCTCTACATCCATGCCGAGCAGTTTGTGTCGGACGTGGTCAAAGCCTACCAGCGCAAGACGTTTGACGAGTTCAAGGAACGCTACCATTCGCTGGACCTGCTGCTGATTGACGATGTGCAGTTTCTGGCCAACAAGGACCGCACCCAAGAAGAGTTTTTTAACGCTTTTGAAGCCTTGCTGACCAAAAAATCACATATTGTGATGACCAGCGACACCTATCCCAAGGGCTTGACCGACATTCATGAGCGCTTGGTGTCGCGCTTTGACTCCGGGCTGACGGTGGCCATTGAGCCGCCCGAGCTTGAAATGCGGGTAGCCATTTTGCTGCGCAAGGCTGAAACGGAAGGCACGACCATGCCCGAAGAGGTCGCGTTTTTTGTGGCCAAAAATGTGCGCTCCAACGTGCGCGAACTTGAAGGCGCGCTGCGCAAAATTCTGGCCTATTCGCGGTTCAACCACAAGGAAATCTCGATTCAGCTGGCCCGGGAAGCGCTGCGCGACCTGCTGTCGATCCAGAACCGGCAGATTTCGGTTGAAAACATACAGAAAACGGTGGCCGACTACTACAAGATCAAGGTCGCCGACATGTATTCGAAAAAGCGGCCCGCCAGCATTGCCCGGCCGCGCCAGATCGCCATGTACCTGGCCAAGGAGCTTACGCAAAAAAGCCTGCCCGAGAGTGGCGAGCTGTTCGGCGGGCGTGACCACACCACGGTGCTGCACGCCGTGCGAAAAATGTCGGCTGAACGCCAGCTCATGAGCGAGCTTAACCAGCAGCTGCATGTGCTGGAACAAACCCTCAAGGGCTGATAAAGCATGCTTTCATGACAGCAAGGCCAGCGCGACAACCATGTGGACAACTTTTTAACAAGCCATGACTTATCCACAGAAGCAGATGACAATCGAAAGTTGTTCATATCTGGCAGTCAAGCTCAGGAGCTTCTGGGCACAGGGTTAAACAAACGCCAAGTGGTTGATTTTAAAAGGAAAATAGCGGCTATCCACAGAAAGTCGCTGCCCTTATCACTACTACTAATTTGAATTAAAGAATTAAAGATAAATACAGAGGAAGACATGATCGTTCTGAAAGCCACTCAAGATAAAGTTTTGTCGGTACTGCAATCGGTCGCGGGCATTGTGGAGCGCAGGCACACTTTGCCAATCCTGGCGAACGTGTTGATTCGCAAAACGGGTGCGCAGTTGCAGTTCACCACCAGCGATCTTGAGATCCAGATCCGTACCATGGCCGAGCTCGACGGCGATATGGGCGACTTCACCACCACGGTGGGCGCGCGCAAGCTGATTGACATCCTGCGCTCCATGCCCAGCGACCAGACCGTGTCGCTGGAGTCTGCCCAGAGCAAGCTGATTTTGAAAGGCGGCAAAAGCCGCTTCACCCTGCAGACCCTGCCGGCTGAAGACTTTCCGCTGGTGCAGGAGGCTGCCAACTTTGGACCGGCATTTTCAGTGCCGCAAAAAGTGCTCAAGGCCTTGCTCAACCAGGTGTCGTTTGCCATGGCGGTGCACGATATCCGCTACTACCTCAATGGCATTTTGTTTGTGGCCGAAGGCAATCAGCTGAGCCTGGTGGCCACCGACGGCCACCGCCTGGCGTTTTCGTCGGCCACGCTGGACGTTGAAGTGCCCAAGCAGGAAGTGATTTTGCCGCGCAAGACGGTGCTGGAGCTGCAGCGCCTGCTCAGCGACAAGGAAGGTGCGATCGAAATGCAGTTTGCCGGCAACCAGGCCAAATTCAGCTTTGAAGGCATGGAGTTTGTGACCAAGCTGGTGGAAGGCAAGTTTCCCGACTACAACCGCGTGATCCCCAAGAACCACAAAAACATCATCACGCTGGGCCGCGTGCCGCTGCTGGCCAGCCTGCAGCGCACGGCCATTCTGACCAGCGAAAAGTTCAAGGGTGTGCGGCTGAACGTCGAGCCTGGCACCCTGCGCGTGGCGTCGAACAACGCCGAGCAGGAAGAAGCGGTCGATGAACTCGACATCGACTACGGCGGCGACTCCATCGAAATCGGTTTCAACGTGACCTACCTGATTGATGCGCTGGCCAACATGAGCCAGGACATGGTCAAGATTGAGCTGGCCGACTCCAACAGTTCGGCGCTGCTGACCATTCCCGACGACGCCGCTTTCAAGTACGTGGTGATGCCGATGCGTATTTAACGCCTGTCTGACAAGAAGAACACGTCAGAAACTACAAACAGACCCGCGAACCTTCGCGGGTTTGGTCATTGCAGAGATTGAAGAAATTGGGAAGAGCCGACCATGACTGAAGAAAACAAACCGAACGAAACCGATCAAGTGAACGTCAACGAGGGTGTTGCAGGCGAGGAAAGCTCCAATTTCCAGCCCAAAATCGACACCAACCAGGCCGGCGCGTCCGAAGCGTATGGCGAAGGCTCGATCCAGATACTGGAAGGCCTGGAGGCCGTGCGCAAGCGGCCCGGCATGTACATCGGCGACACCTCAGACGGCACCGGTTTGCACCACCTGGTGTTCGAGGTTGTGGATAACTCCATCGACGAATCGCTGGCGGGCCACTGTGACGACATTCTCGTCACCATCCACATGGACAACTCCATCAGCGTGGTGGACAACGGCCGGGGCATTCCGACCGGCATCAAGATGGACGACAAGCACGAACCCAAGCGTTCGGCGGCCGAAATTGCCCTGACCGAGCTGCATGCCGGCGGCAAGTTCAACCAGAACAGCTACAAGGTGTCGGGCGGCCTGCATGGTGTCGGCGTGTCGTGCGTCAACGGCCTTTCGAAATGGCTCAAGCTGATCGTGCGCCGCGACGGCAAGAAATACGCGATGACATTCCACCAGGGCAAAGTGCTCGACCGTCCGGTTGAAATCCAGAACGGGGTCGAAGTTT
>NZ_JAUXNA010000296.1 GCF_030682935.1 Polaromonas sp. | reverse complement strand
GTCTGCCGCGCCTGGGCACTGCGGCCCAGCTACATGGCCTGTGGCCCCATCCACGCCACGGCCAGCAAAGACATGCCCTGGCTGCCCCAGGGCAATGGCAACCTGGCGTTCTGGAGCCAGCTGCTGCCCGTGCCAGTGGTGGCCATCGGGGGCATGGATGCCCTGCGCCTGCACGACGCCGCGCACCACGGCGCAGCGGGCGGAGCCCTCATCTCAGCCGTGACGGCCGCCGCAGACCCCGAAGCCGCCCTGGCCGAACTGGCCGCTGCCTGGGCCGCCGGTCGCAGCGATGCCCCCGCCCCCAGCCCCCGCCTGCCGCGCACCACGCTGGCCAGCGGGTAAAGTTCAGCCCCTTTGCTTGGAACCCCTATGTTCAGAACCCTGCTCAAATCCAAAATCCACCGCGCTGCCGTGACCCACTGCGAGCTCAATTACGAAGGCTCCTGCGCGATTGACGAAGACCTGCTGGACGCCGCCAACCTGGGCGAAAACGAGCAGGTCCATATCTGGAACATCAACAACGGCGAGCGCTTCATCACTTACGCGATCCGGGCCGAACGCGGCAGCCGCATCATCTCGGTCAATGGATCAGCGGCTCGGCGTGCCGCCGTGGGCGACCTGGTCATCATTGCCGCCTTTGCCCAGGTACATGAGGACCAGGTCGCGGATTTCAAACCCAGGCTGGTGTTCGTCAACCCCGACAACCGCATCCAGGAAGAGCGCTCGACCATTCCGGTGCAGCAGCCCTGATGGCTCCGCTCGCTTTGGGAGCCCCCATGGACAACGCCTCGATGATTGAGCGCAGCCTGCGCCACGTGTGGCACCCCTGCACGCAGATGAAGCTGCACCAGTCCCCGGCAGGGCCACCGCCAGTGCCACTGGTGCCCATTGCCCGGGCCGAAGGCGTGTGGCTCCATGACTTTGAAGGCCAGCGCTACCTGGACGGCATCAGTTCGTGGTGGGTCAACCTGTTTGGCCACAGCCATCCGCACATCAAGGCGGCGCTGCGCGACCAGCTGGAGCAGCTCGATCACGTGATGCTGGCCGGTTTCACGCACCAGCCGGTGGTGGAGTTGTCGGAGCGGCTGGGCGCCCTGACCGGCCTGGGCCATGCCTTTTACGCCAGCGACGGTGCCAGCGCCACCGAAATCGCCCTGAAGATGAGCGCGCATTACTGGCGCAACAGCGGCCGGCCGGAAAAATGCCGCTTCATCGGACTGGCGGGCGGCTACCACGGCGAAACCGTGGGCGCGCTGGCGGTGACCGACATCGCCATTTTCCGGGAAGCCTACGCGCCGCTGGTGCGGCTGGCCGCCACCGTGCCCAGCCCCGATGCGCGCGGCGCACGGCCCGGCGAAAGCGCCGCTGAAGTCGCCCGGCGCGCGGCCGCCGGCCTGCAAAGCTGGCTGGCGCAGCACCATGCGCAGACCGCCGCCCTGATCGTCGAGCCGATGGTGCAGTGCGCCGCCGGCATGGCGATGTACGACGCCGCCTACCTGCGCGAGGCACGCGCGCTGTGCGACCGCTACGAGGTGCACCTGATCGCCGATGAAATTGCCACCGGCTTTGGCCGCACCGGCACGATGTTCGCGCACCAGCAGGCGGGCATACGGCCCGACTTTGTCTGCCTCTCGAAAGGGCTGACCGGCGGCACGCTGCCGCTGTCGGCCGTGCTGACCACCGACACGGTCTACGAGGCGTTTTACGACGACGAGATGGCCCGGGGCTTTTTGCACTCGCACTCCTACACCGGCAACCCGCTGGCCTGCCGCGCCGCACTGGCCACGCTGGAGCTGTTTGAGCAAACCAACGTGCTGGCCCGCAACGCCGAACTGGCGCAGACGCTGGACCAGGCCTTTGCGCCGCTGACGCAGCACCCCTCGGTGCGACATGCGCGCCGGCTCGGCATGATCTGGGCCTGGGACATCGACGAGACAGCGGTCGGAAAAACGCCGCTGCCCCACTTTGCCCGGCGCTACGCCCGGCACGCGATGGCGCACGGCGTGCTGCTGCGGCCGATTGGCAACACGGTCTACGCCATGCCGCCTTATGTGATGGATGCCGCATCGGCGGCCCATCTGGCGCGCGGCGCGCTGGCGGCGCTGGAGGCCACGCTGGCCGACGAAAGCCCCGCGCATGGCTGAGCGCGCGCGGCCAGCGCTGTCGCTGTTTGTCACAGGCACCGATACCGGCGTGGGAAAAACGCTGGTCAGCGCCGGCCTGCTGCATGCGCTGGCGCGCTACCACCCCCGTGTCGTCGGCATGAAGCCGATTGCGGCGGGCACGGTGCGGGTTGACGGCATGGACAGCAACGAAGATGTTGTCGCCCTGCGCGCCGCCTCTACCTGCGCCGCGCCGCCCGAACTCGACAACCCGGTGCTGCTGCCCGACCCGGTGTCTCCGCACATCGCCGCAGCCCGTGCCGGTGTGCGCATTGACATCGGCCACCTCGTGGCCTGCCACCGCGCGCTGGCGCTGCGGGCCGACGCCGTGGTGGTGGAAGGCGCAGGCGGCTTTCATGTGCCGCTGTCGAACACCGAAACCGGCGCCGACCTGGCGCAGGCGCTGGGCCTGCCGGTGCTGCTGGTGGTGGGCTTGCGGCTCGGTTGCCTGAACCACGCACTGCTGACCGCCGAGGCTATTCGCGCGCGCGGGCTCACGCTGGCGGGCTGGGTCGCCAACCAGGTCGACCCAGGCATGCTGGCGCAGGACGACAACATCGCCTTTTTGCAGCGCCAACTCCAGGCGCCGCTGCTGGCAACGATTCCCTATCAGTCCACGCCCAATCCGCGGGCGCTGACCTTCAACCTTCCATCGGCATGGCAATGACTACCTCCTGGCTTGACGAATTCCCGGCCCGCATCGCCGAACTGGACCACGCCCATTTGCGCCGCCAGCGCCGCGTGGTCACGCCCGACAGCGGCGCCCGCCTGACCGTGAACGGGCACAGCATGCTGGCTTTTTGCAGCAACGACTACCTGGGCCTGGCCACCCACCCGGGCCTGGTGCAGGCCGCCTGCGCCGGGGCCCAGGCCTATGGCGTGGGCTCGGGCGGCTCACCGCTGGTGAGCGGCCACAGCGCGGCCAACCAGGCGCTGGAGCAGGTTGTGGGGGCATTTGTGGGCTTGCCGCGCGCGCTCTCCTTTTATGCAGGTTATGGCACCACCTTCGGCATCATTCCGGCGCTGGTGGGCGCCGGTGACGCGA
>NZ_JAUXNA010000241.1 GCF_030682935.1 Polaromonas sp. | reverse complement strand
CCGCCTTCCCGCAGGTTCGCCGCGTACTGGAAATGTATGCAAGGCAACACAACGGACCGTAGCGCGCGGAGCCTAACCCCTCGCCTCAACTCGAACGTTGAATGACAGGTATCTGGAGATTTGAAAGTCGGCTTCCAGTCTTTTGCAGCCGCTCATCAACCCTTACGGCTGGTCGTGTCAGCCATGACGGGCTAGTTACTCAATATTGTTTCTAAAATCCTTTTTCACGGGTAGGCAGGTTGCCTGAATATCTCTCTTCGACAGACCTCGGATTGGTTGCAAGGCTGAATCTGGCACTGGTCCTTTATTTCCGATCCAAAGCCCCTTTCCTCTTGTCCACATAAGCGGTGCGTTCGATTCCACCAACCAGACTGGTGGCTCCCAATCCAGGTTCGCGTCGCCAGTGCTTGCGTAAAGTTCGATGACGCTGACGAATCTACCCACGTTGGATTTATGGGATGCTGACAGAACGACGGCCATATCACCTGGTTTGCATTTCATTGCAGCAACTCCTCTACTAGCGATTCAGGGTCACATTCAGGGTGACATTTATCGATTCACTCGATCCCTTGCTCGGTTTGTATAAGCATCAGCCAGCCCTAAGGTTGATGAATATCACCGAGGGTGAATTTAGTGCCGTTTAGGGCGGCACCTGAAGGCTGAAATCGGCATCGTGAAAGGTGACCCGCACGCTTTAGGTGACTCAATCGCAGCGATTGCTGGTCCTGCCGGTAGCGATCTCATCGTGATGTTGTAGGCATTCAAGCACCAGTTCCCTCTGCCCGCTTTGGAGGGTGCCGTTCCAGAACCTGTATGCCTGGAGCCAGTCTTGGGCAGTCATCCAATCCCCCACGCACGGATGCCCGAGCATGGTCGGGCGCATCCCCGTGTACCTACATCAACAAACCGGCTTTATGTCCCGGGGCCATCTCTCCCGCAAACCTACAGCAAATCCCGCAGCCGGTAATAAGCCATGCCCAGCACCAGGCCCGGCATGCGCAGCCAGCGCCCGCCCGGGAATGGCGTGTGCTTGAGCCGGGCAAACACATCAAAGCGTTCAGCCTGCCCGGCGATGGCTTCGGCCACCAGCCGGCCGCCCAGTCCGGTGGCGGCGACGCCGTGGCCGCTGAAGCCCTGCAGGTAATAGACATTGGGGCTGACACGGCCAAAGTCGGGCGCGCGGTTCATGCTGATGTCGACAAAGCCGCCCCAGACAAATTCCACCGCCGCGCCATGCAGGGCCGGAAACACCGCTTCCATGCGCTGGCGCATCCCCTGCTGCAGCTTGCGCGGCGTGGCGGCGCTGTAGCTGACGCGGCCGCCGAACAGCAGGCGGTGGTCGGCGCTGAAGCGGAAATAGTCGAGCACGAAATTGTTGTCGCTGACCGCCGCGTTGTTCGGAATCAGCCGTGCGCACAGCGCAGGGCCGAGCGGCGCCGTGGCGATGATGTAGGTGCCCACGGGCATGATGCGGGGCGCAATTTCGGGCGCTATTGTTGCGCCGTATTCGGCCAGTGTGCAGTTGCCGGCCAGCACGGCAAAGCGGGCGCGCACGCTGCCCTGGGCGGTGGCAGCCTCCACCAGGGGGCCGCGTTTGAGCGACGTGACGGGCGAATACTCGAACATCTGCACGCCCAGCGAGCGCGCGGCGCTGGCCAGGCCGAGGCCGTATTTGAGCGGGTGCAGGTGGCCGGAGGTGGCCTCAAACGCGGCGGCGCAGTAGCGCGGGCTGTCGATGAAGCGGCCCACGTCGGCGCCGGTAACGAGTTCGCTGTGAAACCCGTAGTCGTGCGCCAGCGCCTCGGCCTCGGCGGCCAGCGCGCGCGCCTTGCGGGCCGAGTCGGCCACGGTCAGGTAGCCTTTGACGCGGTCGCAGGCGATGCCGTAGCGGGCGATGCGTTGGTCCATCAGGTCTATGGCTTCGAGCGACATGGCCCAGGCCTGGCGTGCCAGGCCTGGGCCCAGCTGGTCTTCAAACGGCTGCTGCCCGCTGGCGTAGCCGACGATGGCCTGGCCGCCGTTGCGGCCAGAGGCCCCGCTGCAGACGCGGTCGGCCTCCAGCACGACCACGCGATAGCCGCGCCCGGCCAGTTCCAGCGCAGCCGACAGTCCGGCAAAGCCCGCGCCCACCACCAGCACATCGGCATCGACCTGGCCCTGCAGCGGCGGCAGCGGCGGCGGGCGCCGCACACTGGCTTCGTAATAACTCTGGCGGTTCAGTTGGGTGTCGGAGTCCAGCAGCATACAAATCCTCTCCGGTAAACTGCCTTGAACATACCCCAACCGGGCCGCTCCGGCAGGGTCCATTTCGTTCCCTCGCAGAAAAGCCACTTCTTTGTTGACCCGCTCAGGAGCTTCCCACATGCCACGCACTCCTCTTCCCCCGTGGCTTGCCTATGGCTGCCTTGCGCTGAGCATGGCGCTGGTGGGCAGTTATGTGGCCTTGTCGAAACCGCTGGTCGCCGCCCTGCCGGTGTTTCTGCTGGCGTGGCTGCGCTTTGGCATAGGCGGGCTGGCGATGCTGCCCTGGCTGAAAAAGCCAGCGCATGAAGCGCCCATGAACCGGCAGACCCGCAAGCTGGTGTTTCTGGAGTCGTTTCTGGGCAATTTTTTGTTTTCAATCTGCATGCTGTACGGCATGAGCATGACCAGCGCGGTGGCTGCGGGCGTGATCATGGCGGCCATACCGGCCACGGTGGCGGTGCTGAGCTGGGTCTTTCTGCGCGAGCGCATCAGCCTGCGGGTGTGGGGCGCGGTGGCCTGCGCCGTGCTGGGCGTGGCGCTGGTTTCGCTATCAAAACAAGAGCTACCTGTGTCCGTATCTACTGGGCCAGGGGCCGATTTGACTCATAAAACTGCCTGGCTGGGCAATTTGCTGCTGGTGGGCGCGGTGCTGTGCGAGGCGGCTTACGCGGTGATTGGCAAAAAGCTCACGGGCGTGCTCAGCCCCAAGCGCATCACGGCGCTGATCAACCTCTGGGGGTTTGCACTGGTCACGCCGCTGGGCCTGTGGATGGCCTGGGGCTTTGACTTTTCCGCCGTGGCGCCGCCCACCTGGCTGCTGCTGCTGTTTTATTCGCTGGCCGCCAGCGTCTGGACGGTCTGGCTCTGGATGACCGGTCTCAAAACCATTCCGGCCAGCCAGGCCGGCGTGTTCACCGTGATGCTGCCCGTCAGCGCGGCGGCGGTGGGCGTGCTGGTGCTGGGCGAAACACTCACCGGCACGCAGGTGGGCGCATTCGCCATTGCCCTGACCGGCGTGGCGCTGGCGACCTTGCCGCAGCGCGGCCTGAAAAAGCCGGTGCCGGCGGCAGCGCCACGCTAAGTCCGCACTGACTTCGCGCTAGCGGCGGGGCTCAGGCAAACAAGGCCTTGTACTGCTCGCGCAACAGGTTTTTCTGGACCTTGCCCATGGTGTTGCGCGGCAGCTCGTTCACGACAAAGCACTGCTTGGGGATCTTGAAGTTGGCCAGCGTGGACTTGAGCGCCGCCACGATCTGGCCCGCATCGAGCGTGGCGCCCGGTTTGGCGATGACGACCGCCACGCCGGCTTCGCCAAAGTCGGGGTGCGGCACGCCCACCAGCGCGCTTTCGGCCACGCCCGGCATCTCGTTGATGTAGCCTTCAATCTCGGCCGGGTAGACGTTGTAGCCGCCGCTGATGATCAGGTCCTTGCTGCGCCCCACGATGGTGATGTAGCCGTCGGGGGCTATCTTGCCGACGTCGCCGGTTTTGAAATAACCGTCGGCCGTGAACTCTTCTTTGGTTTTTTCGGGCATGCGCCAGTAGCCCTTGAAAATATTCGGCCCCTTGACCTGAATGCCGCCAATCTCGCCGACAGGCAAGGGCTGGCCTTCGTCGGTTTGCACGCGCAGGCTGACGCCCGGCAGCGCAAACCCGACCGTGCCGCCGCGTCGCTCACCCCCTTGGTAGCCTTGATAGGGGTTGGACGTCAGCATGGCAGTTTCGGACATGCCGTAGCGCTCCAGAATGGTGTGGCCGGTGCGCTCTTTCCAGTCGTTGAAGGTTTCAATCAGCAGCGGCGCTGAGCCGGCGACGAACAGGCGCATGTTGCGGCAGGCCTCTTTGGTGAGCCCCGGCTCGGCCAGCAGGCGCACATACAGCGTGGGCACGCCCATGAACACGGTGGCTTCGGGGAGTTTGTTCACCACCAGCTTGGGGTCAAACTTCGACAGCCAGATCATCTTGCTGCCGTTGATGAGCGCGCCATGCAGGGCCACAAACAGGCCGTGAACGTGAAAAATCGGCAAGGCGTGGATCAGCACATCGCCTTTTTTCCAGCCCCAGTAGTCCTTCAGAACCAGCGCGTTGCTCAGCAGGTTGCCGTGCGACAGCATGGCGCCCTTGCTGCGGCCAGTGGTGCCGCTGGTGTACAAAATCGCCGCCAGATCGTCCTCCTGCATCATGGCCGCCTCGTGCTGGTCGCTGCAGTGCGCAGCGCCGTCCAGCAGGGAACCCGTGCGGTCGTCGTCCAGCGTGAACACGTTTTGCGTGCCCGCCTTGAACGCGAGCTTGCTGACCCAGCCGAAGTTGCGGCTGCTGCATACCACCACGGCGGGTTCGGCGTTGCCGATGAAATACTCGATTTCGCTGCTCTGGTAGGCGGTATTCAGCGGCAAAAACACATAGCCTGCGCGCAGCGTGGCCAGGTAAAGCACCACGGCCTCGACCGATTTTTCGACCTGCACCGCGACGCGGGCGCCTTGGGGAAGCTTGAGCGACTGCAGCAGGTTGGCCATCATGGCGCTGCTGCGCTCCAGGTCGCGCCATGAATAGGTCAGGCCGCTGTCGGTTTCAATGGCGACCTCATCAAGGGCGGCAGGAAAAGCGGCGCGCAGCGCGGCAAACAAGTTTTGGTTTTTCATAGGAATCAAACGGCCGGTAAATTGAAAGTTCAAGCGCCCGCTTCAGCCCGCAAACTGCGGCGAGCGCTTTTCGATGAATGCTGTCACGCCCTCACGGTGTTCGGCAGAGGCGGCGTAGCCATAGGCGCCTGCTATTAAATAAGTAGCTACTTGCGCAGGCAGGACGGTGGCCAGCGCCCTGAATGTCTGTTTATTCAGGCGTGCCGCCTGCGGCGCCAGCGGGCGGATGCGGTCCAGGCACGCAAGCGCCGCCGCCTGGATCTCGCCGGCCGGCACCACCTGGTTCAAAAAGCCGCGCAGCTGCATGTCGGCCGCACCCAGCACGGCGGCCGACAGCAGCATCTCGCGGGCGGTCAGCTCGCCCACGGCACGCATGA
>NZ_JAUXNA010000038.1 GCF_030682935.1 Polaromonas sp. | reverse complement strand
CCTTTTCAAGTTTAAAAATCATTGCCGTAGGCGCATCGGCTGACAATCGTAGGATAAACCCGACATGGCCGGGCGTGCTTGTAGGCAAGCGCCGCGAGTTTGCGCGTGGCACTGGTCTGACGCGGAGCGGCAGCCTATGATTCCCAAAAACACAGGCTGATTACGTCTGGAGACATCATGAAACACCTCTTGCCCTTGACCCTGATTGCCTTGATGAGCTTGCTGCTGAGCGGCTGCCCTGACGCCAAAATACCGAAACCGCCGCCTAAAGTTCCGGTGCCCAAAGCGGCCGCCAGCGCGCTGCACAGCCCGGCTGACGTTGCGTTCCAGCGGCTCGGCTTTTTTGTCTGATGACGGCATGAGATTTCTGATCGCCGCCAGTGCCGTCTGCCTGAGCGCCTGCACGCTGCCGTCATCAATCGGTCCCGCCGCACCCCTGGTAAACGCAGGCGGCCAGATGTACCGAATTGGCCAGCTGACCGACAGCACCTGGACCGCAACGCCCACCGGGATGCTGAGGCCGCTGGCGCTCAGCACGTCCAGCCGGGGGATGCTGCTGGAAGCGATAGAAAAAACGTCGGGCTGCAAAGTAACCGACAGCGACTATTCACGCCAGGGCCTGCAACTCGATGCCCAGGTCGACTGCGGCAGCAAGCTCAACCACCAGGCCCCCTCCACGCAGCAGCATCCAGCCCATCAGCGCAAGCAACTATCAACGCCATAGCGACCCAGCCGCTTTACACATTAACCCCGCGGTGCCACAAAAAACTTTACGTGGCATGCGCAACGCCGTAACAAGCCGGGGCAGACACTCCCATTAACAACCGAAGGAAACTTTAATGACCCTTAGTAACCCGCTCAAAAAAATCCTGCTGGCTGCCCTGCTCGCAGGTGCCGCAGCCGCGCCGGCCCTGGCGCAAGTCAGCATCAACATCAACCTGGCGCCACCGCAACCGCAATACGAAGTCGTTCCGGTGCTGGCGCCCAACCGCATCTGGGCGCCCGGTTACTGGGCCTGGAATGGCGATCACCACGTCTGGGTTCGCGGTCAGGCCATCATGAAGCGCGACGGCTACCGCTGGGCACCCGACCGTTGGGAGCAAAAAGGCAGTGGCTACTACCGTCAGCCCGGCAGCTGGGTGCGCGAAGTCCAGTACGCGCCGGTCAAAGAGAAAAGGGCCAAGAAGATCAAGTATGACGAGGGCAAGCACTATGGCGAACGCTGGGATGAAGGCAACGGTAATGGCAAGGGCAACGGCAAAGGCCACGGACCCAAGCACTGACACCGGATTCACTTCCGTGTGAATGCAAAAAAGCTGGCAGTGCCAGCTTTTTTTGCGTCTGCCGGGCGCCATCGTCAGGCGTCCAGTTCCGGGTATCGGCGAAAAATGCCGTCCTCGTTGAAGGCCAGGCGCCGATCGCTGGCCAGGTAGGCCGCTACCCGCTTGTGCCCTGCCACGCGGTCATGCAAGGCCTCGAGGCACGGCGTTTGTGTCAACGCTCGCCGGCCCGCTTTGGGAAAGGCGTACAGCAGGCCTTCGACCAGCTGGAACAGCGACAGGTCGGCGTAGCTCAGCCGCGCACCCACCAAATGCGCACGGCCCTTGGGGTTGCGTTGCAGCACGCTTTCAAACCACGCCAGATACTTGGGCACACGCAGCTCGCGGAATTCCTGGGCGCGTCTGGCGGCCTCGGGTTTCTGGTCCTCGTAGTAGAGGCTGCTGGCAATCGGGTGATGCGTGTCGTGCGCCTCGGCAACCGCATCGGCAATGGTCAGCTGAAGCTGGTGCGTCCACAGGCGCTGGCCCTCGCTTTTCGCCACCAGACCCAGGCGCGGGCCCAGGTAGAGCAAGATCGCAGCGGTCTGGCCGACGACCACCTGGCCATCGACCAGAAAAGGCGGTGCAAACGGCGGGTGCGGCAGGTCAGGGCTGTCCATGAAGCGCATCATGGCCGCCACGCCCTGCCCGTCACCCTCGGGACCGCGCGCCACGTCCAGGTAGTCGGCGCCTGCGGCTTCCAGGGCCAGGCGGACAAATTCGCCGCGCCCCTGAATCGTCGGCCAGTAGTGCAACTCGTACGGCATGGCCGCCTCAGCCCGCAGCCGCGATCTGGCGCAGGGCCTGCTCAAACACCTCGACCGGCTGGCCGCCCGAGATCAGGTGGCGGTCATTGATGATGACGGCGGGCACCGAGTGAATGCCCTGACTCAGGTAAAACTGCGCACGCTCGCGCACTTCGTCAGCGTAGGCGTTGGAGGCCAGAATCTCGCGGGCACGCGCCGCATCCAGGCCCACCTCGCCCGCCACGCGCGCCAGCACCTCGTGCGAGGCAGGGCTTTGGCCGTCGGTGAAGTAGGCCGCGAACAGCGCCTCCTTCAGCGCCCTTTGCTGGTCTGCACCCGCAATCTCGGCCCAGTGCAGCAGCCGGTGCGCGTCGAAGGTGTTGTAAATGCGGTGGCGCCCACCGCCGGGTTCATCGGCTGCGCTGAACTTGAAGCCCAGCTGCGCGCCGCGCACGCGAATGTTTTCGCGGTTGGCATCGGCCTGCTCGGGGGTGATGCCGTACTTTTGCGTGATATGTTCGGTGATTTCCTGGCCTTCAGCGCTCATCTGCGGATTGAGCTCGAAGGGCTGGAAATGCAGCTCGGCGGCGACGTCGCCGGCCACGCGCGCCAGCGCCTGGTCCAGCGCTTTCAGGCCGATGACGCACCAGGGGCAAGAAATATCGGAAACAAAATCTATTTTGAGGGGAGTGGTCATGCTGGCCTTTGTGGATGCGCGCGCAAATCCGGATTTTGCGGCAGAAGCTTTCACCCTGTGTTGATGCGGGGACTATTCAAGGGCTTTACCGGGGGCGGGTAGGCCGCCACTGACAGCAAACAGCGCCCATCCCCGATGGTGTGAAAACCGGCTCAGACGCATAGTCAGCCCATAACTTTGGAGAAAATAAATGTCTTTCGCAATTTACATGGTCGGTTTCCTGATGTTTCTGGGCGGCGTGGTCTGGGGCGCCGTGGTGGCGGGTGTGCCCCACCTCTACATCGGCATCGGCTCACTGATCGTGCTGGGCATCGGCATTTTCAGCGCGGTGGGCCGCACGCGCAGCAAAGACGCTTCCTGAGACTTTTTTATCAGTCATTCTGGCCTCCCGCCTGACAAAATCAGGGTGTAAGCAGCTATTTAAACCATAGCACCAATGCAGTTCGTAGCAAGAAGCACGGGCCACCGGGTGCGCCCGCCAGCGCTGGCACAAAGTCCGCCATGGCGACTTCGCGTCAGGCAAATGCCAAACCTCATGCCTATACTTTTAAAGTATTTTTTCTTCCCGGCCCCGGGCCGTCCCCCAGGAAAGCCAGCATGACCGAAGCATTCATCTATGACGCCATCCGCACGCCACGCGGCAAGGGCAAAAAAGACGGCAGCCTGCACGAGGTCAAGCCGGTCAATCTGCTGGCCGGCGTGCTGACCGAGTTGCAGCGCCGGAGCGGCTTTGACACGGCGGCCGTTGACGACGTGGTGATGGGCGTGGTTTCGCCGGTGGGCGAGCAAGGCGCGGTGATTGCCAAGGTGGCAGCACTCAAGGCCGGCTGGGACTTTCGCGCCTCGGGCGTGCAGATCAACCGTTTTTGCGCCTCGGGCCTGGAAGCGGTGAACATGGCGGCGCAAAAGGTGCGCTCGGGCTGGGAAGACCGGGTGGTGGCCGGCGGCGTGGCAAGCATGAGCCGGGTGCCGCTGGGCGCTGACGGCGGCGCCTGGGCGCAAGACCCCGAAACCCACAGCGCCACGCTGTTTGTCCCGCAGGGCATAGGCGCCGACCTGATCGCCACGATAGAGGGCTTTAGCCGCACCGACGTGGACGACTTTGCACTGGAAAGCCAGCGCCGCGCCACCAAGGCGCAAGCGGCCGGCTACTTTGCGGGCTCCGTCGTTCCTGTCAGGGACTCGATCGGGCAGATCATTCTGGACCACGACGAATTCATCAAACCCCACACCACGCGGGAAGGCCTGGCGCAACTCAAACCCGCGTTCGGGCAGCTCGGCGCCCTGGGCTTTGACAGCGTGGCCCTGCAGCGCTACCCGCAACTCGAACGCATTCACCATGTGCACCACGCTGGCAACTCGTCGGGCATTGTCGATGGCGCTGCGGCGGTATTGATTGGCTCGGAAGCGGCCGGCAAAACCCACGGCCTGACACCCCGGGCGCGCATTGTGGCCGCCGCCCTGAGCGGCGCCGACCCGACCATCATGCTGACCGGCCCCATGCCGGCGGCGCGCAAGGCGCTGGCCAAGGCCGGCATGACGGTGGACCAGATCGACCTGTTTGAAGTCAACGAAGCCTTTGCCGCCGTGGTGATGCGCTTCATGCGGGAAATGAAGGTGCTGCCGGACAAGGTCAATGTGAATGGCGGCGCGATTGCCATGGGCCACCCGCTGGGCGCCACGGGCGCCATGATTCTGGGCATGCTGGTGGACGAGCTGCACCGGCGCCAGCTGCGCTACGGCATGGCCACGCTGTGCGTGGGCGGCGGCATGGGCATTGCCACCATTGTGGAAAGAATCTGATGAAAACCATCCAGTACGCGCTGAACGAGGACGGCGTGGCCACCCTCACGTTTGACGAGCCCGGCTCGCCGGTCAACACCCTGTGCCAGCAGTGGCAGGACGACCTGAGCGATGTCACGGCGCTGATTCTTAAAAACAGGGACGCGATCAGGGGCATCATCCTGGCCTCGGCCAAAAACACTTTTTTTGCCGGCGCCGACCTGAAAGCTGTGATGCGGCTGCAGCCCTGCGACGCGCCGCTGGCCTATGCCGAAGTCGAGCGCCTGAAACACAATTTCCGCACGCTGGAAACACTGGGCAAGCCGGTCGTCAGTTGCCTGAACGGCACGGCGCTGGGCGGCGGCTGGGAAGTTGCGCTGGTGGGCCACCACCGGATAGCGGTCGACGACCCGAAAATC
>NZ_JAUXNA010000232.1 GCF_030682935.1 Polaromonas sp. | reverse complement strand
CCCAACCTGACGCGCGAGCAGAAAAAGCACCTGAAAGAGTCCGCCTTGCGCGGCTGGGAGCTGGTGCAAAGCACCGCGCGCCTGGCCGCCATGAACATGATGCTGCACGGCATTGGCTCCGACAAGTCGGTGCCCATCGTGGTGGCCGACGCGCTGGCCGCCGACCCCGGCGAGCGCTTTGACGTGGTGCTGGCGAATCCGCCTTTTGGCAAGAAGAGCAGCACCATGATCACCGGGGCCGAAGGCAAGGTGAGTACCGAGAAAGACGTGATCGAGCGCGACGACTTCTGGGCCAGCACGTCGAACAAGCAGCTCAACTTTGTGCAGCACATCAAGACGCTGCTCAAGCAGCATGGCCGCGCGGCGGTGGTGCTGCCCGACAACGTGCTGTTTGAAGGCGGCGCCGGCGAGACCATCCGCAAGAAGCTGCTGCACGAGTGCGATGTGCACACCCTGCTGCGCCTGCCTACCGGCCTGTTTTACGCGCAGGGCGTGAAAGCCAACGTGCTGTTCTTTGAGCGCAAGCCCGCGTCGGAAACGCCGTGGACCAGGAAGCTGTGGATTTACGATCTGCGCACCAACCAGCACTTCACGCTCAAGACCAACCCGCTCCGGCGCGAGCACCTGGAAGAGTTGGTGAAGCCGTACAACCCGGCCAATCGGCAGGAGCGCAAGGCCACCTGGTCAGCCGATAACCCGGAAGGTCGCTGGCGTGTCTACGACTACAGCGAGCTGATCGCCCGCGACAAGGCCAGTCTGGATATTTTCTGGCTCAAGGATGACAGCCTGGCCGACAGCGACAACCTGCCGCCGCCCGACGTGATTGCCCAGGAAATCGTCGACGACCTGGAAGCCGCGCTGGAGCAGTTCAGGCTGATTGCAGGGGATTTGCAGGCCAGCGATTTGGCAGCCTGAAAGCAGGCCCGGGGTTGATCCCTCGTTGAGGCATTAACCTGCCTCGCCGTGGAGAGCCGTGGCGCGGTCCGAACTCATGCCACCGTCCGAAGGTTTTTCGGGCTGTTTTTATTCAGGTGCTATTCAGTCTTGGGCGGCTCCGCGTCAGGCAGGCGCGTGCAGGCATCGCCCACGTGGTGGGCTATCAGCGCCAGCAAGGCCTCGCGCACCAGCTTGGCAAGCGAGGTGTCACGAATATCGTTGAAGCGGTCGGCAGAAGATTCGGTGAACCAGGGAAGCTTGTTGGTCATTAATTGAATTTGATATATCGTGTACGGAAAATGGCCGAACCCGCCCGAATGGGGCCGGTCAGCAGGTCAGGCGCGGTTTCGGGTTGGATTGATCCTCGTCAAATGCGAATCCAGTTTTGGCGATGATCATGACAGTGAGCGGTCGGAAGCGTGCCCGGCAGTTCTTGGCGGGTTCGCGCAGCTTCAGCACTGCGTTCACAAGGCGTACGCAGTTTCTGTCGGCTCCGCGCCGATTCATAAACACATTCAATGATGGAAAGGCGAGCCCATGAACACCGTGTTGCTGCCGATCGACAGGTCCCCCGCCGCACAGGGAGTGCCGGCGACTGTGGTGGTTGGGGCGGCCCAACTGCATCTGCTCAAGGCTCGGAGCTGGCTTTTTAAACAACGTGAGCAGGTGGTGTCGCGATGACGAATGGAACTGCGCTCGCAAGGCCGCTGCGCGCCGCATGGGTGCGCGCACTGGTCACTGCGATCCTGCTGGGCTTGGCCGCATTCGTGGCCCGTGCAGCGCCTGTCCTTTTGCTGGAGGTGCAAGGGGCGATCGGCCCCGCCAGCGCGGCCTACATGATCCGCGGCATTGCCAAGGCGAAGGAGGCGGGGGCTCCCCTGGTGGTGATCAGGCTGGACACGCCGGGTGGGCTGGATACGTCGATGCGACAGATCATCCAGGCCATTTTGGCGTCCCCGGTACCGGTGGCCGTGTACGTCAGCCCCGAGGGTGCCCGCGCGGCCAGCGCGGGCACCTACATTTTGTACGCGGCGCACATCGCCGCCATGGCGCCAGCCACCACGCTCGGCGCCGCCACGCCGGTCGCCATCGGCCTGCCGGGCGTCGAGCGCAACCCGCCGGTGAATGACAAGGGTGACAGGCCTGGCGGGGGCGAGGCAAAGAAGGACGAATCAAAACAGGGTGCACCGCCGATGGCGCCGACCGACGCCATGACTGCCAAGCAGGTGCACGATGCGTCTGCCTTTATCCGTGGACTGGCGCAACTGCGCGGGCGCAATGCCGAATGGGCCGAGCGCGCGGTGCGCGAGGCGGTCAGTCTCACGGCCAGCGAGGCGCTGCGCGACAAGGTGATCGACGTGCTCGCCAGGGATGTGCCCGATCTGCTGGCGCAAATCGATGGTCGCACGGTGCGTGTGCAAGGCGCCGATGTCAAGCTGGCCACACGCGGCCTGAGCGTCGAGGCCGTGCTGCCCGATTGGCGGCAGCAACTGCTGTCGGTGATTGCCAACCCCAGCTTTGCGCTGGTCCTGATGATGATTGGCATCTACGGTCTGATGTTCGAGTTCTCGTCGCCGGGTTTTGGCGTGGCGGGGGTGACCGGTGCCATTTGTTTGTTGCTGGCGCTGTATGCGCTGCAGATGTTGCCGGTCAACTACGCGGGGCTGGCGTTGATCCTGCTTGGCATGGCCCTGCTCGCAGCCGAAATCCTGACACCCGCCTTTGGCGTGCTCGGCGTCGGTGGCGTCATCGCATTCATCGCTGGCGGCCTGTTGCTGTTCGACCGCGACATTCCGGGCTTTGGCGTGCCCTTGTCGCTGATCTTCGGCCTGGCGGCCAGTTCTGCCGCAGTGGTTTTGCTGGGTGGCGGAATGGCCCTGCGGGCGCGCCGCCGCCCGGTGGTCAGCGGGCGTGAGGAAATGACAGGCGCGGTGGGCGAAGTGCTGGCGGTGGACAACGGTGTTGCCTGGGCCCTGGTCCATGGCGAACGCTGGAAGGTGCGCTGCCCCGATGCCCTGGCGCCGGGGCAGCGGGTGCGCGTGCTCGCGCTGCGCGGCCTGACGCTGGACGTGTGCCTCGAAGACTCCGATAGCGATCCAACCCCGAAAGGAACTTCATCATGATTTTCGACTTCAACCTGGGCCTCGGCGGCGTGTTGCTGCCACTGCTGCTGATCCTCGCCTTCAGCTCGCTGCGCGTGCTGCGCGAATACCAGCGCGGTGTGGTGTTCCAGCTTGGCCGTTTCTGGAAGGTCAAGGGCCCGGGGCTGGTGCTCGTCATCCCCGGCATCCAGCAGATGGTGCGGGTGGACCTGCGCATCGTGACGATGGACGTCGAGCCGCAGGACGTGATCTCGCGCGACAACGTCTCGGTCAAGGTCAACGCGGTGGTGTTCTTCCGCGTGGTCGATCCGCAGAAGGCGATCATCCAGGTCGAGGACTACCTGATGGCCACCAGCCAGATCGCTCAGACCACCTTGCGCGTGGTGCTCGGCAAGCATGAGCTTGACGAGATGCTGGCCGAACGCGAGCGGCTGAACCTGGACGTGCAGCAGATCCTCGACTCACAGACCGACGCCTGGGGCATCAAGGTCACCAACGTCGAGATCAAGCACATCGACCTGAACGAATCGATGGTGCGCGCCATCGCGCGCCAAGCCGAAGCCGAGCGCGAGCGCCGCGCCAAGGTCATTCATGCCGAGGGTGAAAAGCAGGCGGCGGTGGCGCTCCTGGAGGCCGCGCAAATGCTGGCGCAGCAGCCCGAAGCCATGCAGCTGCGCTACCTGCAGACCATGACGCAGGTGGCCGGTGACAGGGCCTCGACGATCGTGTTTCCGCTGCCGATGGATCTGCTGGGCAGGCTGCTGGACAAGGAGCGGCCTGTCGTTGATCGCCGCTGATGCCCGCAGCTTCACCCGTCAGGTACAAAGGGCTCGGCGCTGTTCCGTACGCGAGCCCATTCAATTCATGTGTGGATAAGTGTTCATCCCCGTCAGGAAGGCCGTCATGAGTGTGCGCAACCTTGAATACCTGTTTCGGCCCAGGTCGGTCGCCGTGATCGGTGCCTCCGACCGGCCGCAGAGCATTGGGGCGACCGTGATGCGCAACCTGCTGGAAGGCGGCTTTGCCGGACCGATCTGGCCGGTCAACCCCAAGCACGGCAGCGTGGCGGGTCGGCCGGCTTTTCGCGATGTGGCCAGCCTGCCGCAGCCGCCGGACCTAGCCGTGATCTGCACACCGGCGCACACGGTGCCGGGGATCATCGCCGAACTCGGCCGCTGCGGAACGCGAGCGGCCGTGGTGATCACCGCCGGCCTTTCGGCCGTCAATGGGCCCGGCGAGCCCAGCCTGCAGCAGGCCATGCTGGATGCCGCGAAACCGCATCTGCTGCGCATCCTGGGGCCTAACTGCGTCGGCCTTCTGGTGCCCGGCTGCGGGCTCAATGCCAGCTTCGCCCACACCTCGGCGCTTCCTGGCAAGCTCGCATTCGTCTCGCAATCCGGGGCGCTCACCACGGCGCTGCTGGACTGGGCCAAGTCGCGCGATATCGGGTTTTCGCACTTCATTTCGCTCGGTGACAGCGCCGACGTCGACTTTGGCGACGTGCTGGACTACCTGGGCAGCGACCCCAGCACACGCGCCATCCTGATGTACATGGAGTCGGTTCAGGCGGCGCGCAAGTTCATGTCCGCGGCGCGTGCCGCGGCGCGCAACAAACCGGTGCTGCTGGTCAAGGCCGGACGCGCACCCGCGGGCGTCAAGGCCGCCGCATCGCACACCGGGGCGCTCGCAGGCTCGGATGCGGTATTTGATGCCGCCGTGCGCCGGGCCGGCATGCTGCGCGTGGCGACGCTGACCGATTTGTTTGCGGCGGCGGAGACGCTGGCGCGCGCACGGCCATTCAAGGGCGAGCGGCTGGCCATCATGACCAATGGCGGTGGCGCAGCCGTGCTGGCGGCCGATGCGCTGGCGCTGGGCGGCGGCGTGCTGACGGACCTGTCCAGCGAATCGATGCATCAACTTCAGGAATTCCTGCCGCCCACATGGTCCCGGGGCAACCCGGTCGACATCATCGGCGACGCACCGGTCGAGCGCTATCTGCGAACCCTAAAGATACTGCTAGCCGATCCGGGCGCGGATGCCGTGCTGTTCATGCACGCGCCCACCGCCATCGTGCCGAGCGCACAGATCGCCAGCGCCTGCGTGCCGCTGATGCAAGCGGCCGCGCAGCCGGTGCTGGGCTGCTGGCTGGGCGGTGACGCGGTCATGCCGGCGCGCAGTATTTTTGCCGGGGCCGGCATTCCTTCTTACGACTCCCCGGAGCAGGCGGTGGGCGGGTTTCTTCAGCTGGCCGATTTTCACCGCAACCAGACGATGCTGATGCAGACGCCGCCCTCCATACCGCAGGGGTTCGTACCCGACCTCGCGGCGGCGCGCCGGATCATCAAGGCCGTGCTCGCCGACGGACGCGACCTGCTGAACGAGCCCGAGAGCAAGGCCTTGCTGGCGGCCTATGACATCCCGGTGGTCGAGACTCGCGTCGTGGCCAATGCGCTGGATGCCGAGCGCGCGGCCACAGCCATCGGCTTTCCGGTCGTGCTCAAGATCCTCTCGCCGGACATCTCGCACAAGTCCGACGTCGGGGGCGTGGCGCTCAAACTGGAGACCACGCAGGAGGTGGCGCTGGCGGCCCAAGGCATGCTGCAACGAGTGGGTGAGCTGCGCCCCGATGCCACGCTGGCGGGTTTTACCGTGCAGGCAATGGTGCGGCGTCCGCATGCGCATGAGCTGATCGTCGGCGCCTCGACCGACCCGATCTTCGGACCGGTGATCCTGTTCGGCCAGGGCGGCGTCGCGGTGGAGGTGATCGGCGACCGCGCGGTGGCCTTGCCGCCACTGAACATGGCGCTGGCGCGCGATCTGGTCTCGCACACCCGGGTGTCCAGGCTTCTTGCCGGCTACCGTGACCGTGTCGCCATCGATCACGAGGCGCTTGATCTGGTCCTGCTGAAGGTGTCGCAGCTGATTTGCGACTGCCCGGAGGTGGTTGAACTCGACATCAACCCGCTGCTGGCGGACGACCAGGGCGTGGTCGCGCTGGACGCCCGCGTGAAGGTGGTGCCGGCGCGCAGCGCCGGTGCGCAGCGGCTGGCCATCCGGCCGTATCCCGCGGAGTTCGAAGAACGGATCGACTTCGGCGGACGCAGTGTGCTGGTGCGACCGATCCGGCCCGAGGATGAGCCCCGTCTCAGGGCGTTCTTTGCGGCTGCCGAGCCGGAAGACCTGCGCACGCGCTTCTTCATGGCGAGGCGCGAGTTCGCGCATTCCGAACTCGCCCGCTTCAGCCAGATCGACTATGAACGCGAAATGACTTTTATCGCGGTAGCGCCCGAGGCCAGCGGCGAGGCCGGCATGCTCGGCGAGGTGCGGGCGAGCACCGATCCCGACAACCTTCGCGCCGAGTTCGCGATCATGGTGCGCTCTGACCTGAAGGGCCGGGGGCTGGGGCGGGCGCTGTTGGCCAAGATGATCCGCTACCTGAAAAGCCGGGGGACCGGTGTGCTCGTTGGTGAGTGCCTGCGCCAGAACGACGCCATGGCCGCGTTGGCGCGCGGGCTCGGGTTCAGCGTCACTTCGGCTGCCAATGGCGGGGCCATGTCCCTTTCGCTTGACCTGCAGCCGGTGACCTGTCCTGCCCAGCCCGCTTGTTCGGCGGAATGAATCATGGAAAAGCGCACCCAGTTCAGCCTCTGGTACGTCCTTCTGGCCTTGATCGCCATTCAGTTCCTGCATGGCCTGTATGTGCAGTGGCGAGCGGTCGAACCCATCCCCTACAGCCAGTTCCAGGCCTTGCTCAAAGAGGGACAGATCGCGGACCTCTCGATCACCGACAGCCACATCAGCGGCACGCTGAAGCAGGCGCTGCAGGACGGCAAGAAGGCCTTCGTCACGACGCGGGTTGATCCCGCGCTGGCCAGGGATCTTGCCCAGTACGACGTCAAGTTCAACGGCGTGATCGAGAGCACCTTCATGCGCGACCTGCTGTCGTGGGTGCTTCCGGCCCTGGTGTTCGTGGGCATCTGGATGTTCGCGATGCGCAAGTTCGGCGAGAAGCAGGGCCTGGGCGGCGGCTTTCTGTCGATTGGCAAGAGCAAGGCCAAGATTTACGTCGAGACCGACACCAAGGTCAGCTTCGACGACGTGGCGGGTGTCGACGAAGCCAAGGCCGAGTTACAGGAAGTCATCGGCTTCCTTAAAGACCCCCAGGGGTACGGCCGCCTCGGCGGGCGCATGCCGCGCGGCATCCTGCTGGTGGGCCCGCCCGGCACCGGCAAGACCATGCTGGCGCGTGCGGTGGCAAGCGAGGCGGGCGTGCCGTTTTTCTCCATCTCCGGCTCGCAGTTCGTGGAAATGTTTGTCGGCGTCGGTGCCGCCAGGGTGCGCGACCTGTTCGAGCAGGCCCGCCAGCAGGCGCCGGCCATCATTTTCATCGACGAACTCGACTCGCTGGGCCGTGCGCGTGGCGCGCCAGGCCTGGGCGGCAACGACGAGAAGGAGCAGACGCTCAACCAGTTGCTGGCGGAGATGGATGGCTTCGACCCCAGCTCGGGCCTGGTGCTGCTGGCCGCCACCAACCGACCCGAAGTGCTGGACGCAGCCTTGCTGCGCGCCGGCCGCTTCGATCGCCAGGTGCTGGTCGACCGGCCCGACCGGATCGGGCGAATCGCCATCCTCAAGGTCCATACGCGCAAGATCAAGCTCGCAGGCGGTGTGGCCCTGGAGCAGGTGGCCGAACTCACGCCCGGCTTTTCAGGCGCCGACCTGGCGAACCTGTGCAACGAGGCGG
This sequence comes from Polaromonas sp., assembly GCF_030682935.1. Taxonomy (GTDB): domain Bacteria; phylum Pseudomonadota; class Gammaproteobacteria; order Burkholderiales; family Burkholderiaceae_C; genus Polaromonas. The sequence continues at coordinate 25,293 of NZ_JAUXNA010000232.1, read as the reverse complement.
CGCTGGCCGCCACCCGCCGGCGCGCCGAGGCGGTGACGCTGGATGACTTCACGGTCGCGTTCGAGCGCATTGTGACGGGCCTGGAGAAGAGGAATCGCCTGCTCAACCCGCACGAGCGGCGGGTCGTGGCCCACCACGAAATGGGCCACGCGCTGGTGGCGCTGTCGCTGCCCGGGATCGATGTCGTGCACAAGGTCTCGATCATCCCGCGCGGCATCGGCGCCCTCGGTTACACCATCCAGCGGCCCACCGAGGACCGCTTCCTGATGACACGCCAGGAACTGGAGAACAAGATGCAGATGCTGCTCGGCGGCCGCGCCGCGGAGCACATTGTGTTCGGGGAAGTGTCTACCGGCGCTTCGGACGACCTGCAGAAAGTGACTTCGATCGCGCGGGCCATTGTCATGCGCTACGGCATGCACGAGAAGCTGGGCAACGTGGTGTATGAGGAAGAGCGCCAGTCTTTTCTGGGCGAGACCGGACTGTCGCTGAAGGAGCGCAATTTCAGCGAGGAGACCGCGCGCGAGATCGACTCTGCGGTGCGCAGCATCGTTGGCGCCGCCTTCGAACGTACCGTGGCGCTGCTGACTGAGCGGCGTCAGGTGCTGGAAGCCGCCGCGGCCGAGCTGCTGGAGAAGGAAACGCTGAACGAGCCGGATTTACAGCGCTTGCGCGAGGCCCTGAAGGTCTATGCGGCCCCGGGCGCGTGTCCGGCAAGCGAATTACCCGCGCGGTCTTGACTGTGTGAGCCTAACTCAGGGCCGGCGCTGGTTGTCCCGAACTTCCCGCACTTCGACGTCGACGACATCACCCGCGTTGAGTTTTTGATTGGGTTTGGGCTGGCCTTCGCGGGTGGCGCGGCCTGGCCAGCCGCCCTGGGATGAAAACCGCTGGAAGCGGCCAAACACCATGGACGCCGCGGGTCTGCGGCCCGTGATCAGTGATTTGAGCAGGAGCACTATAAAAACGATCAGCGCCGCCACCAGCAGGCTGATCGCGAACAGGGCTGCGAACAGGCCCAGTACAACTTTCAAGATAAAACCGGGAATCCGACCGACAAAGCTGGGCACGTCAACAATCCTTTAAAGCTCCCAAGTGGAGGTGATGGGGGCGGTTTTCAAGGCAAGCGCGCCGTTCAGGCCCTCAGGCCAGCAGGGCCTGGGCAAATTCTCGTGCGTTGAAAGTTTCCAGGTCTTCCAGTTTTTCGCCCACACCAATAAAGTAAACCGGCACCGGGCGCAGATCAGGCGAGGCGAGCGCCCGCTCGCGTGCCCACAGTGCAATCGCCGCCAGGACGCCGCCCTTGGCCGTGCCGTCGAGTTTGGTCACGATCAGGCCCGTCAGTTGCAGCGTGTCGTCAAAGGCCTTGACCTGGGCCAGCGCGTTCTGGCCGGTATTGCCGTCAATCACCAGCAAAATTTCATGCGGCGCAGTGGCATCCGCTTTTTGCACCACCCGCTTGATCTTGCGCAGCTCTTCCATCAAATGCAGTTGCGTGGGCAGGCGGCCCGCGGTGTCGACCAGCACCACGTCCTTGCCGCGTGCCTTGCCTGCCGTCACGGCGTCAAAGCTCACAGCGGCTGGGTCGCCGCCGGCCTGGCTGACAATCTCGACCGTGTTGCGGTCGGCCCAGACACTGAGCTGCTCGCGCGCGGCGGCGCGGAAGGTGTCGGCCGCTGCCAGCAGCACCGAAGCGCCTTCGTTGGCCAGGTGACGCGTGAGCTTGCCGATGGACGTGGTTTTGCCCGCACCGTTGACGCCTGTGACCATGATCACGGTGGGCTGATACTGCCCGATCACCAGTGGCTTTTCAAGCGGCTTGAGCAACTGCGCAATGGCCTCGATCAGCGCATTTTTGACAGCAACCGGATGCGTCATGCCGCCCGCCTGGACACGGCGCTTGACCTCGGTGAGCAGGTGCTCCGTGGCCTTTACGCCGGTATCGGCCATCAGCAGGGCGGTTTCCAGGTCCTCGTACAGGGCATCGTCAATGCGGCTGCCGGTGAAAACGGTGGAAATGCTGGCGCCGGTTTTGCGCAGGCCCGCCTGTAGCTTGCCGAGCCAGCGCTGGCGGTCAGGCAATGCGGTGTCAACAACCGCATTCGCCTCGGGGATGGAAATAGGCGTGACCAGCGCGCTGCCGATCATGGCGCCGCCGGCGTTGCTGGCCGGACTCCGCGCTGTGACGCTCGGCGCAGGGGCAGTCGCCGGCCCGGACGCCTCGCCGGGCGCCTGCACGGCAGGTGTTGCAGGCGGTGCGGAAGGCACCGGCGGTGGGGCGGACCCGAATTTTTTCTTGAAAAAACTGAACATTAAATATGCTTGTAGAGTCCACTATTCTATGAAACACCCCAGACTAGCCCATTTGAAGCTTTCAGTCCCCCTTTCCAAGTGCTTGTTGGCCCTGTTTTCAGTCTTTATTTTGCCCACGGCGATGGTCGTCGGCGTCAGCAGTGCGGCTTTTGCACAGGCTGCCGCGCCGGTGGATCAGTTCACGCTGGCCAACGGCCTGACGGTCATTGTCAAGCCCGATCACCGTGCGCCCACCGTCGCCCACATGCTGTGGGTGCGCGTCGGCTCCATGGACGAAGTTGATGGCACCTCGGGCGTGGCGCACGTGCTGGAGCACATGATGTTCAAGGGCACGCCTGCGGTGAAGCCCGGCGATTTTTCCAGGCAGGTGGCGGCGCTCGGTGGGCGTGAAAACGCCTTCACCAGCCGCGACAGCACTGGCTACTACCAGCAAATTCCGGCCAGCAAACTGGAAACCGTGATGCGGCTGGAGGCCGACCGCTTCGCCAACAACCAGTGGCCTGACGCCGAATTCAAGCGCGAGATCGAGGTGGTCAAGGAAGAGCGCCGCCTGCGCACCGAAGACGCGCCGCGCGCCATGCTGTACGAGCAGGCCACTGCGCTGACCTTCGTGGCGGCGCCCTACCGGCGCCCCATCGTCGGCTGGATGAGTGACCTGGACGCCATGACGCCGGGCGATGTGCGCGACTTCCATCAGCGCTGGTATGTGCCCGCCAATGCTGCGCTGGTGGTGGCCGGGGATGTGGACGTCGCCCAGGTCAGAGCCCTGGCTGAAAAATACTACGGCGCCATCGCCGCGCGCCCCGTGCCTGTGCGCAAACCGCGCAGCGAGCCTGCGCAAACCGGCATGCGGCGTCTGGATTTCAAGGCCCCCGCCAGCCAGGCCTATGTGGCCCTGGCCTTCAAGGTGCCCAAGCTGGAGGCGCTCGACCTCGCGGACACCGCCAGCGCCGCATCCGCCACGGCACCGGCCAGCCGCGACGCCCTGGCCCTGACGGTGCTGGCTGCGGTGCTGGACGGCTACAACGGCGCCCGGCTGGAGCGCGCGCTGGTCCAGGGAAAACAAGGGGCAGGCCGTATCGCCGACAGCGCAGGTGCCTCCAGCGGCTTGCTGGGCCGCGGGCCGCAGCTGTTCATGCTCGATGGCGTACCCGCAGAAGGCAAAACCGCGCAGCAGGTGGCCCAGGCGCTGCGCCAGCAGGTGGCGCTGGTGGCGCAAGACGGCGTCAGCCAGGCGGAGCTCAACCGCGTCAAGACCCAGTGGGTGGCCAGCGAAACCTACAAGCTCGATTCGGTGTTCAGCCAGGCGCGGGAACTCGGCTCCAACTGGGTGCAGGGTCTGCCGCTGGATGCCAGTGCGCGCCTGATCACCGAGCTGCGCACCATCACGGGTGGCGAGGTGCAGGCGGTGGCCGCTAAATATTTTGGCGATGACCAGCTGACCATGGCAAGCTTGTTGCCGCAACCCATGGATCCCAACAGCAAACCACGCCAGTCTGCCGTCACGCCCCGGCATTGAGTCCGGTCCTGAACCGAACGATTTTATTTTCATGATAATTGCTACTAAAAAAATAGCTGCTAGTGCCCTGCTGGTGGGGGCTACAGGTCTTTTTATTCATTCATTGGCGTTCGCCGAAATCCCGATCCAGCACTGGACCCAGGCCAGCGGCGCCCAGGTCTACCTGGCCGAGAGCCCGGCCGTCGCCATGCTGGACGTGCAGATCGATTTCGACGCCGGCAGCCGGCGCGACCCGCCCGGGCAGGCCGGTCTGGCCAGCATGATGGCGGGCATGCTGGCAAAGGGCGTGCAGGCCAGAAATGGCGCACCGGCGCTGGACGAAAATGCGCTCAGTGAAGCCTGGGCCGATCTGGGCGCCCAGTTTAGTGCTGGCGCCAGCGCCGACCGGCTGAATTTTTCACTGCGTTCGTTGACCGAGCCCGACTTGCTGGGCAAGGCTGTTGCGCTCGCCGCCCGCGAAATGGCCGAGCCATCTTTTCCCGAGCCCATCTGGCGGCGCGAACGCCAGCGCATGCAGGCGGCACTCAAGGAGTCCTACACCCGTCCCGCCAGCGTGATTGGCCGGGCCTATGCCCAAGCCGTGTATGGCGCACACCCCTATGGCTATGAGATGACCGAGGCCACGCTGGCGCGCATCAGTGTGGCGGACATGCGGGCGGCGCATGCGGCGGGCGTGGTGGCCTGCCGCGCCCGCATCAGCATGGTGGGCGCCGTGACGCGCGCGCAGGCCGATGTCCTGGCGGCGCGCCTGCTGTCGCGCCTGCCGCAAGTGCCCTGCGCCAGCCTGCCGCCGCTGCCTGAGGTGGCCGAAGTCGCGCCGCTCAGTCAGGCGGAAGAAAAACGCATCCCCTTCGATGCTGCGCAAGCGCATGTGCTGATCGGCCAGCCCGGCTTCAAGCGCGCAGATCCCGACTATTTCGCATTAACCGTCGGCAACTACATTCTGGGTGGCGGCGGCTTCGTGTCGCGGCTGTCCCATGAAGTGCGCGAAAAACGCGGCCTGACCTACGGCGTCTCCAGTTCTTTCTCGCCCGGCCTGCATGCCGGCAGCTTCACGGTGGGTTTGCAAACCCGGCCCGACCAAGCCGCCCAGACGGTGGCGCTGGTGCGCCAGATCGTGAGCGACTTTGTGGCCAACGGGCCCACCGAGGCTGAACTTCAGGCCGCCAAAGACAACCTGATGGGCGGCTTTGCGCTGCGCATCGACAGCAATCGAAAACTGCTGGACAACATTGCCGGCATCGCGTGGAATAATTTGCCACTCAACTACCTCGACACCTGGACCCAGCAGGTGGACAAAGTGACTGCTGCCGACATCAAGGCGGCTTTTGCGCGCAAACTACAACCCGACAAAATGGTCACCGTGATTCTTGGATCCCCTTTATGAAATACACCGCCCTCAAACCTCAGGCTGAGCCTGCCGTCAAGCCCTTGATGAAACCCACCGTGAAGCCCAAGGGAACGGCACACCTCAAGCCGCCCGGCGAAATCCGCATCATTGGCGGGCAGTACAAGCGCACCAAGCTGCCGGTGCCCAACAAGCCCGGCCTGCGTCCCACGCCGGATCGCGTGCGGGAAACCCTTTTCAACTGGCTGGGCCAGGACCTGAGCGGCTGGCGCTGCGCCGATGTGTTTGCCGGCACCGGCGCGCTGGGGTTTGAAGCGGCTTCGCGCGGCGCCGCCGAGGTGCTGCTGTGCGAGCAGGACCCGGCGCTGGTGCTGCAGCTCAAGTCCGTGCAGGCGCGGCTGCGGGCCGATATGGTCAGGATTGAACGCGGTGACGGCCTGAGCCTGCTGCGGCGCCTGCCCGCGGCCAGCATGCAACTGGTGCTGCTCGACCCACCGTTTGACTCCATCCAGTTTGAGGCTGCGCTGAAGGCCGCTGCCCAGGCGATCGCGCCCAAGGGGCTGGTTTATCTGGAGGCGCCCCGGGCCTGGCTCGATGAGGAGTTGGCGCCGCTGGGTCTGCAGGTACACCGCAGCGGCAAGGCGGGCGCCGTGCATTTTCATCTGCTGAGAAAAAACGACACGCCCCAGGATTCACCGCAGGACGCGCCCGTCGCCTGATCGCGCTGCGGCCATGCCCGGCTCGTGGGTTCATGGCCCGTGCCGATGCGGCAGACCGGCGTCCCGGCGCATAATTCTGCCATGCCCATCACACCACCGCCCACCCCACGCATTGCTGTTTATTCGGGAACGTTCGATCCGTTCACGCTGGGCCACGACGACGTGGTGCGCCGTGCCGCCGGCCTGTTTGACCAGCTCGTCATTGCGGTGGCGGTAGCCCACCACAAGAAAACCCTGTTTTCGCTGGACGCGCGCGTGGAACAGGTGCAGGCAGCTACTGAAAACATAGCGGGCGTGAAGGTGCTGCCGTTTGATGGCCTGATCATGGATTTTTGCGCTGCGCAGGCTGCCTGTGCTGTGGTGCGGGGTATCCGCAACCTGACCGACTTTGATTACGAGGCCCAAATGGCGGCCATGAACCGCAAGCTGCGCCCGCAGGTGGAGACCGTTTTTTTGCTGCCCGATGCCCCTTTGCAATGCATCAGCAGCACGCTGGTGCGCGAGATCAGCAAGCTCGGCGGTGATGTCAGCCAGATGGTGAGCCCGGCCGTGGCCGCCGCGCTGGAAGCAGCGCATCGGCCCAGATTACAGGCTTGAGAGGAGGAACACGCCATGGCTTTGCTGATTACCGACGAATGCATCAACTGCGACGTGTGCGAACCCGAGTGCCCGAACGAGGCGATTTACCTCGGCAAGGAAATCTACGAAATTGACCCGGACAAGTGCACCGAGTGCGTCGGTCACTTTGATGAACCGCAGTGCGTACAGGTCTGCCCGGTTGCCTGCATTCCGGTCAACCCGCAGCATGTTGAAACCCGGGAAACGCTCTGGGAAAAATACCATCGCCTGCAATCCATCGTGCCGGTGGTGGTGTCCCGCTAGTTTGGCTTGTTGACCGCCTTGAGCGCTAAATTATTAGCCAAATTGGCCTCCAGCCCAATAAGGGCGGGTGCAATCAGCTATCAAAAGCATAGTGGAAAAAGTATTCAGGCTGATTTCGGCTGACGGGTGTCCGGGTTTGATCCCGCCGCGGATGAGGGTTCTGACGTGGCTGCGGGCGATTGGACCGCTTGCACCGCTACAGGCCGAGGGGGCTTGGGCCGCGGCGGCTGGCTGGTATGAATCAGCATCGTGGCTTTGTCCATGTCGCCCTTCAGCAGTTCAGGCGCCGCCTTGATGCTACGCGCGATGCAGTCTTCAATCGCCGTGCGGTGTTCGGCCGAAGGTTTTTTCAGCACCCAGCTGATCACCTCTGACTTCACGCCGGGGTGCCCGACGCCGATGCGCAGCCGCCAGTAATCCGGCGTGCCAAGCTGGGCATGAATGTCACGCAAACCATTGTGGCCCGCATGGCTGCCGCCCAACTTGAGCTTGGCCTGCCCGGGCACGATGTCGAGTTCATCGTGCGCAACCAGAATCTCCCCGGGTGCAATCTTGAAAAAACGCGCCAGCGCGGCCACCGATTTTCCGGACAGGTTCATGAAGGTCAGGGGTTTGAGCAGCCACACGTTTTGTCCATTCAGCGTGGTACGGCCCACCTGGCCGAAGTAATTCTTGTCCAGACTCAGCGGCACCTTCAGTTCTTGAGAGAGCGCGTCAATCCACCAGAAACCGGCATTGTGGCGTGTGGCTTCGTATTCGGCGCCGGGGTTGCCCAAGCCAACAAACAGTTTGATCATGTGATGAGAAGAGGAGGGCGGCACGCCGGTGTGGCGAGGCTTAGCCCGGAAGGGTTAGCGTAGCAGAACACAGCACCAAGAAAAAAGGCCCTTGTCCTTCAGAAAGGACAAGGGCCGCTTGGGCTTGATTGGCCTTTTCGGGCCAACGCAGCGCGCTGCAAATTACTTCTTGGCAGCAGGCTTGGCTGCTGGTTTGCCGCCCTTGCCTTTGGCGTCCTTGGCGTCCACTACGGGAGCGACTTCGACTTCCACGGCGATCGGTGTCACGGACACCAGCACGGGATTGACCTGGCCCTTGGCGACAAACTTCACGTCTTTTGGCAGCGTGATGTCCTTGACGCTCAGCGGGCTGCCTTTTTTCAGGCCGCTCAAGTCAACGGCGATGAATTCAGGGATGTCTGCAGGGAAGCAGGAAACCGTCAGCTCGGACACCACGTGGTTGACCAGGCAGTTTTCGGTCTTGACGGCTGGCGACTCTTCTTCACCGCTGAAGTGCAAAGGCACTTTCACGGTCATGCGGGTCCTGGCTTCGACGCGCTGGAAGTCGATGTGCAGAATTTGTTGTTTGAAAGGGTGCATCTGCAGGTCACGCAGCAAAACCTTGTGCGCCGTGCCGCCCAGGTCCATCTCAAGGATGGAGGCGTGGAACGCTTCCTTCTTGATGGCGTGCCACAACGCGTTGTGATCGATCTCGATCAGCGTGGTTTCACCGGTGCCACCGTAAACAATACCGGGCGTGCGGCCCGTGATGCGGAGACGGCGGCTCGCACCCGTACCCTGCATGGCGCGCTCAAAAGCGACGAATTTCATAATCTTCTCCAAAAGGGGCGTGCCGCGACCAGCTTACCCCGACAAAAAAAGGCTGCTCAAGCTCTGCAGATTCTGCGAGCCGTGCAGCCACCTTGCTGCTTCAAATCAGAACAGATGGTCCTGATCCGAGAACAAACTCATGACCGACTCTCCCTTGGCGATGCGCTGCATGGTTTCAGCGATCAGTGGTGCCACGGAGAGCTGGCGAATTTTTTTGCAGGCCAGCGCGTTCTGGCTCAGCGGAATGGTGTTGGTGATCACCACTTCATCGAGTGCTTCACCCTGGGTGATGCGGTCAATGGCGGGGCCCGAAAAAATCGGGTGCGTGCAGTACGCGTAGACTTTTTTGGCACCGCGCTCTTTCAGTACCTCGGCGGCCTTGACCAGCGTGCCAGCCGTGTCGATCATGTCATCCATGATCACGCAGTTGCGGCCTTCGATGTCGCCGATCACGTGCATCACCTCGGACACATTGGCCTTGGGTCGGCGCTTGTCGATGATGGCCATGTCGCAACCGAGCTGCTTGGCCAGTGCGCGGGCGCGCACCACACCGCCCACGTCGGGCGAGACCACCATGAGGTCGGTGTAATTTTTCTGGCGCAAATCACCCAGCAATACCGGCGACGCGTAGATGTTGTCCACCGGGATGTCAAAAAATCCCTGAATCTGGTCGGCATGCAAATCCATCGTCAGAACACGCGACACGCCAACGGCCTGCAGCATGTTGGCCACCACCTTGGCCGTGATGGGAACGCGCGCTGAGCGTGGGCGGCGGTCCTGCCGGGCATAGCCAAAATACGGAATCACGGCGGCAATTCGCTCGGCCGACGCGCGTTTGAGCGCGTCCACCATGATGAGCAGTTCCATCAGGTTGTCGTTGGTCGGTGAGCAGGTTGACTGCACCACGAACACGTCACGGGCCCGGACGTTTTGCTGAATTTCGACGGTGACTTCACCGTCTGAAAAGCGTCCCACGTGGGCGGCGCCCAGGGAAATGCCCAGGTGCTGGGCGATCTCCAGGGCCATGCTCGGATTGGCATTGCCGGTGAAAACCAGAAAGTCGGGATGGTGCGTTTGCATGTGGGGCCCAGCTGCTGTCGAGCTTGAAGGTGGCTGAAATTTTTGTGGAAGCAACATACGCACAAGAAACATATTGCAACGCGGACTTGGCAGTGAGTGCCGCTTGCCTGTGTTTCCATAAACACTCAGACCCGCATTACGCGGGTCTGAAGCTCATGCAAACCCGCTTAGTGCGGGTCTGAAAATTTGGCAGGGGTGGAAGGAGTCGAACCTGCGAATGCCGGAATCAAAATCCGGTGCCTTAACCAACTTGGCGACACCCCTACACAGGACAATTGTTGCTTATGAAGCGCTGATTGAAACCAGTCAACGCCGCTTACCAACAACCGACCTATAAACTTTTATCTAATCCATCACTTTGAAAGCGCATTTTCAGGAACGGTGATTCTACCAACCGGCCAGAGGATGCGACTCCAAATTACTGCACTTGCGGATAATCCAGTCGCCGGGGGCGGCCGAAAAATCAAGGTCATGCAGCAATTGCGCAAATACAGCACTTCCTGAGCCGGTCATTCGTCCATCAAGGTGTTGCGCCTTCAGCCAATCGAGCGATTGACCAATCTGCGGACACATCTTCTGGGCTACCGGCTGCAAGTCGTTATGGCCAAATTCGAAAATAGGACCATTTGCATTTGCAGCGTAGCCTCGAATTCTAGCAGTTTCTGTATCGCGTTTCAGCCCCGGCGTGCTGAAAATCTCTTGGGTAGAGAGTCCGGCGGGGGTTTTGACCACCAGGAAGCGGGCTGGCGGCAGCGTGAGGGGTGTGATTTTCTCGCCGATTCCTTCCACCCAGGCATGTCCGCCCGACAGGAAAAAAGGCACGTCCGCGCCGAGTGACAGGGCGATGGCGTACAGGTCTTTGGGTGGCAGGCGCACCCCCCAAAGGCGTTGCAGTGCCAGCAGGCAACTCGCTGCGTCGGAGGACCCGCCGCCCATACCCGCCTGCGACGGGATACGTTTTTCAAGACCAATATCAACGCCCAGTGTGGTGCCGGTGGCCGCCTGCAAGGCCTTGGCCGCCCGCACGGTGAGATCCTCGGCTGGCAGCGTTTCTGCGGCGCCTGAACCCGGTCGCTGTGGATCGCCCAGGTCGCTCCGGCTGATGCGACCGTCGCGGCGCAGTTCAAAGTGCAGCGTGTCGCACCAGTCGATCAGCATGAACGCCGACTGAATCAAATGGTAGCCGTCGGGTCTGCGCCCTGTGATGTGCAAAAACAGGTTGAGCTTGGCGGGCGCGGGTACGTCGTACAGGGCCTTGAGGGGCCGCAGAGAACGTGAAGAAGGGACAGGGCTGCGCATGCTTTTAATTTGAAAGTCCGTAAACGGCAGGGCAGGGAAGGCGCAAGGCCTTATTGGTCCAGTATGACGCGAAGCTCGGCCTGCGGTGCGGGGTCGGCTCTTTTGGCCGAGATGCGGCCTTCGCTGTGCCGGGACAGGTCGGCAGACCAGCCGCTGACGTTGGCGTTGTCCCCCTGCAGCCACGCGAATAGCGCGCTCAGCGGAACTGCCGCGCCCGTGGCTTGCGCCATCAGGGCATCGACCGAGGAAAAGCGCTGGACCTGCTGGTTGCCTGAATCAAGCGTGGCCTCAAGCGGAGACCAGCGCAAGATGCCCAGCACGTTTCCCAGGGGGCTGATCAGCGTCAGCTCACCCCGCTCGGCCCTGCCTTTGAGTTCGAAGCTGGCCGAAAAAGACTGCGCGGGTTCGCTTTGGATCTGCAGGCTGATACGCCCCATCCAGAGGTTGTTTTTTGGGTCATTTATGCCTGTAGCGCCCGGAGGACGGGCACAACCAGCTATCAAAATAGCAGTAAAAAGACATAGGAGAAAAAAGAGGGAACGCAGGCGGGTTGAGGAGAGCAAGGGGCAGGTACCGGGTTACAGCTTCACACGCAGCCGTTTGAGTGTTTCTAGCAGGGTCTCGTTGTCAGGATTGATGAGCAGACCTTCTTTCCAGAGGGCCATTGCACGGTCTCGTTGGCCCAGGCTCCAGAGAACTTCGCCAAAATGGGCGGCAATTTCTGCGTCGGGTTTTGCCTTGTAGGCGGCCTCAAAAATCCGGACGGCCTCGGCGCTGTTGCCCAGACGGAATTCGACCCAGGCCAGGCTGTCCTTGATGAAGGGATCGGATGGCGCGTATTCCAGCGCTTTCTGTATCAGCGCTTTGGCCTCTGGCAGGCGGACGCTGCGCTCTGCCAGCGAATAACCGAGGGCGTTGTAGGCCTGGTGGTAGTCGGGCTTGAGCTGTATGACCTTACGCAGCAGTCGCTCCATATCGTCCAGGCGGCCCAATTTTTCGGCCATCATGGATTGGTCGTAAAGCAGGTCAGCCTCATCGGGCGTGACCGTCAGGGCCTGTGCCAACAGGTCATAGGCCGGCTGGTATTGCTTGAATTCCCTGAGCAGGCCGATTTCAGCGTTGAGTTTGAGCCGCGCATCGTCAGGGCTGCGTTCGGGCAGTTGGCGAATCAGCTGGCGGCCTTGTTCCAGCTTGCCCTGACTCGCCAGAATGGAAGCGCGCCGGGTTTGTGCCTGCGCAAGGTCTGAAGAATTCTCGATCTTGTTCAACCAGCTTTCCGCTGCTGCATAATCCTTGCGCTTTTCGGCAATCTGCGACAGCGAGAGGTAGGCCTGGGCCAAGCCGCGCTTGCTTTCGTCCTGTGGTGCCTGTTGCCCGATCAGGGCAATATAGCGCTCCAGCGAGGGCTGCGCCAGTGCTAGCTGATTGTCTTGCAGTTGCAAGGAGCCCAGAACCAGCCAGCCCTCCGGAAAATCGGGTTTTTCGCGCGTCACGATCTGCAACTGGGTGGTTGCTTCGGCGTAGCGTTGCAGGTCCAGCAGGGCGCGGGCATAAGCCATGCGCATTTCAGGTCGGGCCTGGGGGTTGCTTTCCAGGTATTTCCGAACCAGACTTTCCGCGTCAGGCCGCTTCGAGTCCATGATTTCCAGCGCGACCAGCACAGGGCCCTCCGCCTGGGGATCAGCGGCCTGGCCGCGCTTGGCCGCAACGAGCGCGCCCTCCATGTCGCCTGCCGACCCGCGCATGCGTCCCACGGTGGTCCAGGCGGCACTGGCGGTTGCAGGACTCTTGAGGTAGTCGGCCAACGCTTGTTCAACCACGGTACTGGCCAGCTTTTTGTCACTGACGCGGGCGTAGGCGCGCGGCACCGCCGCCAGAGCCAGCGGGCGCTCGACATCCGGTGCCAGTCCAATTTCTTGCTTCAGCGGCTCAACGGTGTCGGCGATGCGGTTCAGTGCAATCAGGATTTGCAGTACATAGCGGTTGGCTTCGCGTGAGACGGGCTGCGCCTGCTTCCAGGCCGTTGCAGCCTGCAACGAGGCGTCGCCGGAGCGCGACTGCAGGGCGATGTCGGTGGCCCGCTGGTAAAGCTGGGCATCGCCGGTTTTTCGGGCGGCATCGAGCATCAGGGCGAAGCCTGCGGCGGGCTCGCCCTCTTGCAGGGTGATTTCGCCCAGCAGCAATTGGTAAAACAGGGCGCTGTCCAGTCGAGAAGACGGGGCTGCCGCCTGCGCTGCCTCTGCTTCGGCGAGTCCGGAGGGCGCGGCAGGTTCTGGCGCCGCAGTCTGTGCCAAAACCAGAGGCGCGGCAAGCCACAGGCAGCCGAAGGCAAGGCCAAGTTTTTTCTTCATCGGGCCATGATAATTCAAGCTTCTGCGGCGCGCTTTCCCGCCGGTCTTAAAAGTAGGACCCTGCGCGGCTGCCCTGTGCTGATGTTTTTTTGCCCCAATTTTTGACCCTATGCCTGAACTGCCCGAAGTCGAAGTCACCCGCCTGAGCTTTGCAGACCGCATTGCCGGCGCCCGCATCGAGGCGGTATCCATGGGGAAGCCCTTGCGCTGGCCGCTGGGCTGCAAGACTCAGCAGCTGGAAGGCCAATGCGTGCTGGGCGTGCGCCGCCGGGGTAAATACCTGCTGATTGACCTGAACGGCGGTTTGTTGCTGATGCATCTGGGCATGTCGGGCAGCGTGAGCTTTGGCGCGGGTTTGCCCGCATCGGGCAAGCATGACCACTTTGAAATGGTGACCAGCCTGGGCACCTTGCGCCTGAACGACCCGCGCCGCTTTGGGGCGGTGGTGTACGCCAGTGGCGAGAGTGACCCCATAGCGCACAAGCTGCTGGGTCGGCTGGGTGTGGAGCCGCTCAGCGAGGCTTTTGATGCCACTGAATTCCACCAGGCGCTCAAGCGCAGGCAGACGGCCATCAAACAGGTTTTGTTGGGTGGTGAGGCGGTGGTGGGTGTGGGGAATATTTACGCGTCCGAGGTGCTGTTTCTGGCCGGCATCCGCCCCACCACGAAGGCGTCCCGCATCAGCAAGCCGCGCGCTGCGCTGCTTCACCGCGCGATTCAGGAAGTATTGACACAGGCCGTTACAAAAGGGGGGAGCACCCTGAGAGACTTTTCGAATGCCCAGGGCGAGGCGGGTCATTTCCAGCTTGATGCCATGGTCTATGACCGTGCCGGTCTGCCTTGCCGGGTGTGCACGACGCTCATCAAAGGCATGCGGCAGGGTCAGCGCTCGACCTTTTACTGCGCCCGTTGCCAGAAACCGTGAGCGCTCCCTTTGCGGGGCTGCTTCTGCCGTAAAGTAGGCGATGCTATATTGGCCGGGAACACTTTTACGGAAGACCGATGTCTTTTAACGAACAATTCGATCAGCACGGCACATGGCGGCGGGAATTTGCGCTGCGGCTGAAACGGCTTTCCCAATGGATGAAAGACCATGGTCTGCTCGATGCAGCGGTCGAGGAGCGTTTGCAGCGACTGGAGTTGCAGGTGCGATCCGACAAGGTCATGGTGGCTTTTGTGGCGGAGTTTTCGCGCGGTAAATCCGAGCTGATCAATGCCCTCTTTTTTGCCGCTTATGGCCGCCGCATCATGCCCGCGAGCGCTGGCCGCACGACCATGTGCCCGACCGAGCTGGCCTACGACGCCGATGTGCCGCCCTGCCTGCGCCTTTTGCCCATCGAGACGCGGTTGCAGGCGCAGGCGCTCATGGAGTGGCGCGCAGTGCCCGAAAAGTGGACACGTGTTGATCTGGACGTGAACGACCCCGCCCAGTTGGCCCGGGCACTTGAAAAAGTGGCTGAAGTGCGCTATGTCAGCCAGGACGATGCCCGGGCGCTCGGGCTCTGGCACGACGACAGTCCGGAAGACAATCCGCCGGTCAGGGCCGATGGTTTGATTGAAGTGCCCAAATGGCGTCATGCGCTGATCAACATTGCCCATCCTCTGCTCAAGCAGGGACTGGTCATTCTTGACACGCCAGGCCTGAATGCCATTGGCGCAGAGCCTGAACTCACGGTCAGCCTGATTCCCCAGGCGCATGCGGTGGTCTTCATACTGGCGGCCGATACCGGCGTGACCAGGTCAGACCTTGCCATTTGGCGCGAACATCTGATCACCGAGGGCGGCGGCGTTGATACACGTCTGGTGGTCCTGAACAAGATTGACACGCTGTGGGACGCGTTGAGCACGCCAGAACAGGTGCAGGCGCAAATTGACAGGCAGATTGCCACGTCAGCCGATATCCTGGGCTTGCCTCGCGCGCAGGTCATTGCGGTTTCAGCGCAAAAAGGATTGGTGGCCAAAGTGACCGGGGATCTGGCCCTGTTGCAGGCCAGCAAGTTGCCGGCGCTTGAACTGGCGCTGGGCCAGGGCGTGATGGGACAGCGCCAAAATATCCTGCGCACGGCCGTGGCGGCTGGCATTGGCGAGCTCAAAAACGAAGCTGGGCGGACCATGCACATTCGCAGGCGGGATCTGGCCGAGCAGATGATGGAGTTGCGCAGCCTGAGAGGAAAAAATGTCTCGGTCATCAAGCACATGCGCGGCCGCATTGAGCAGGAACAGGCCGAATTTGACGGCAGTGGCGCCAGAATATTTGCCGTGCGTTCGGTTCACCTCAAGCTGCTGCGGGACGTCTTTTGTCTGCTCAGTACACCCACGCTCAAAGCCGAGCTGACGGAACTGACCCGCGCGCTCAAACAGCCAGGAATCAAGCTGG
The DNA here is from genome assembly GCF_030682935.1 of Polaromonas sp. GTDB lineage: Bacteria > Pseudomonadota > Gammaproteobacteria > Burkholderiales > Burkholderiaceae_C > Polaromonas. Next base: position 9,798 of record NZ_JAUXNA010000232.1, on the reverse strand, counting down.
GCGTGAAGAAAGCCTACGGCCAGACTTTTTTGCGCTTGCGCGAGGGCCTGCAGAAGGCTCAGGCACTCTGTGGCGAAATCCAGTCCATGCTGACCGCGTCGTTCCGGGAACTCAATGCCGAGTTTGGCTTTTCGCTGCAGGCGCCGATGCAGCCGGAACTGACTCGTTATGCGCGCGATCTGGAATTGATAGAGCGCAGTCACCTGCAGTACCTCGGGATTGGCAATGTACTGAAACTTTCTCAAGCGGACTTTTGCGAACGGCTGGTGCGCGCCCTGGCTACCCGCCTGCGGGTGGTTTACGAGTCCGCGCTGGGCGAGGTGGAGCTCTGGAACAAGTCGGCCGCTTCCCAGCTGGACGCGCAATTACGGGAGCGGCGCCGCAACTTCGGGCGCCGTCTTGAAGCGATGGAGCGTATCCAGCAGGCGGCCTCCGGCCTCGATGATCGGATTTCCGAAATTGATGAGCAGGAGCAGGTGCTCAATAAACTGGACGCCAAATTGGCGGAGCTGACCTCGCACCTCTTTGGCGCGTCGTCGCCCTCTGCCGCGCAGAGGGCGACTGCTGCAGCCCATGCGGCGATGCCTGAGGCGGCCTGAGTTTTGGTGCTTTCCACCCCGGCGCAAGGCGACCCTATGCCGAACGGCCAGCCCGCGCCGCGGGAAGGCGATAAGCCAGCGATAAAGCCAAGTAATCTTTCAGGCCTTTCCAGTGAAATTGTGCGCTGGCAAAAGACGCACGGGCGCAACAGCCTGCCCTGGCAAAACACGCGCGACCCCTATCGCGTCTGGCTGTCTGAAATCATGCTGCAGCAGACACAGGTCGCCACCGTCCTTGATTACTACGCCCGGTTTTTGCTGCGCTTTCCCGCCGTGAGCGACCTGGCCGCTGCCGCGCAAGATGAGGTGATGGCCTTGTGGAGCGGCCTGGGCTATTACAGCCGCGCACGCAATCTGCATCGTTGTGCGCAGGACGTGATGGTGCTGCACGCGGGGCAGTTTCCGCGTACGGCAGAGCAGCTTCAATCCTTGCCGGGCATAGGCCGCTCAACAGCCGCAGCCATTGCGTCATTTTGTTTTGGAGAACGCGTTGCCATTCTGGATGGCAATGCCAAACGGGTGCTTGCGCGGGTGATTGGCTTTTCTGCTGACCTGGCGCAAAGCGGCAATGAGCGTGCGCTCTGGGACATGGCGACAGACCTGCTGCCAGACCAGGATCTGCCGGAAGTCATGCCGCGTTACACGCAGGGGCTGATGGACCTGGGTGCAACGATCTGCCTGCTCAGGCAGCCGCAGTGTCTGCAGTGTCCGGTACAAAAACTGTGCCGCGGCTTCGCGACGGGAGAACCCGGCAACTACCCCGTCAAAACACGAAAACTCAAACGCAGCGCGCAGGCGCTGAGCCTGCTGTGGGCGCAAAAGCCAGATGGCTCGGTGTGGCTCGAAAAGCGCCCTACCTCCGGTATTTGGGGTGGCCTTTACTGCCTGCCGGTGTTTGAGAGCGACGACGCGCTCAAAGCACATTTACCCCAGCCCTTGCATGCGCGGCTCGAAGCGCTGCCGCATTTTGTCCATGTATTGACGCACAAGGATTTGCACCTGTCTCCGTGGATCGCAGGCTTTCAGGCCGCTCAGGCCATGCCGAAGGCGATATCCACGGATGCGTCGGCTGGTGCGTGGTTCAGCGCGCTTGCCTGGCCGGGTTTGGGCTTGCCTGCACCCATTCGCAAGCTGCTGGCGCAGGACGCGTCTCTGTGATGTTGTTGCTGGCGAGGGCTAAATAGTCGCGGCTTGTTCAGTGGAGCGGGCATCCAGCTCGCGGTGCCGCTTGAGGGTGTGCCAGTGCGGGCCGAATGCCGCTGCCAGCGTTTCAGCGAGGTAGACCGAGCGGTGCTGGCCGCCCGTGCAGCCAATGGCCACGGTGACATAGCTGCGGTGGTCCCGCGCCAGCGCCTTCAACCAATGGCTCAGGAATTGTTCGATGTGCGTGAACATGTCGGCCACTTCTGAATGCGCCTTCAGGTAGTCCACAACGGCTTGATCCAGCCCGGTCAGGTCGCGCAGGGCAGACTCGTAATGCGGGTTGGGAAGCATCCGCACGTCAAATACATAGTCGGCATCCAGAGGCACGCCACGCTTGAACGCAAACGACTCGAACACCAGCGTCAACTGTGTGGGTGGTGCTTCGATCAATGACTTCACATAGCCCCGCAGCTGCGAGGGACGGATCATGCTGGTGTCGAGTACATGAGCCTGTTCGCGCATCTCGCCGAGCAGCTCGCGCTCCAGCTCGATGGCCTCGACCAGCGCCCGGTGCTGGTCGGAGGCACCGGGACGCGACAGGGGATGAAGCCGGCGGGTTTCTGAAAATCGCCGCACCAGTGTTTCGGTGTTGGCGTCCAGAAACAGCGAGTGCATGGTCACGCCTTGCTCCTGCAGTTTTCGAAGTTGCCGCAGTTGCTCGGGCACAAGAGGCAGGGACGTGGCACTCCGGACATCGATTGCGATCGCCACTTTTCGGGCGCCATGTTTTTGCTCCAGCGCTATAAAAGGCAGCAGCAACTCGGGTGGCAGATTGTCCACACAGTAATAGCCGGCATCTTCCAGCGCATGCAGGGCCACGGATTTTCCGGAGCCCGACATGCCAGTGATAAGCACCATTTCCAAATCGGTCATCAGTGTCCCAGCATTTCTTTAGCGTGTGCGAGTGTGGTTCCAGAAAGTCGTTCACCCCCGAGCATGCGGGCAATTTCGGCGACGCGTTGTTCACCATTGACATGGGCCACAGTGCTGAGGGTGTTGCCTTTTTTGGTGTGCTTGGCCACCACCAGATGCTGGTCGGCGCAAGCGGCTACCTGGGGCAAATGGGTGACGGCCATCACTTGCCGGTCTTTGCCCAATTGCTTCATCAGCCGGCCAACAGTTTCGGCCACAGCGCCGCCCACACCAGAATCAACTTCATCAAAGATCAGTGTCTGTGCCTGGCCGAGCTGGCTGGTGGTGACCGCGATGGCTAGGGCGATGCGGGACAGCTCGCCGCCCGATGCCACTTTGCCCACAGGCCTTGGTGTGCTGCCGCTATGGGCAGCCACCAAAAACTCGGGCTGCTCCAGCCCATGCTGGGCGGGCTGCTCCAGTGAGGTAAACGCTACTTCAAACTTGCCGCCCTGCATGCCCAGGCCTTGCATGGCCTGGCTGATCGCTTGGGCGAGCAGGGGTGCCGCCTGGCGGCGGGATTGGGAGATTCGCTGAGCCTCCTCCAGATAAGCGGCATGGGCTTGGCGTTCGTTTTTTTCAAATTGAACCAAGTTGGCGGCCTCATCGAGCTTTTGGAGCTCACTCTGCCAGGACGCCAGCAAGTGGGGCAGCTCGGCAGGGCTGCGCTTATAGCGCCGTGCCAGGCTGACCCAGAGTGCAAGCCGCCCGTCAAGCTCCGCCAGCCGCTGCGGCTCCAGCTCGGCATGCCTGGCGTAGCCGTGGAGCGAATGCACGGCATCTTCCACTTGTGCCAGTGCACTATCCAAAACCTCGATAAGCCCTTTAAATTCGGGCTCGATATGCTCCTGATTTTGGAGCGAAGAAATAGCGCGGCCGAGCAGGGCGGCTGCGTTGCTATCGGATTCCTGCAAAAAGTCGACGGCGCTTTGTACGGCATCACGCAAGGCTTGCGCGTTCGACAGGCGACCGTGCTGGGCATTGAGTTCGCCCCATTCATCGCCGCCGGGCGCCAGCTTGTCGAGCTCGCCGATTTGCCACGCCAGGCGTTCACGCTCGCGCTGCAGGCTGTCTTGCGCGTTACGTGCTTCCGTCAGCGTTTTTTGGGCCTCGCGCCAGGCTTGCCAGCGCCGTGACAGCAGCTCGGTGGATACCGCCGCGTAGGAGTCCAGCAGGCCTCGCACGGCATCAGGGCGGGTCAGGCTTTGCCACGCATGCTGGCCATGGATGTCCACCAGTTGGCCGGCGATATCCCTGAGTTGGGCTGCGGTTGCCGCGCTGCCATTGATCCAGGCTCGGCTTTTTCCTTGCGCGTCAATCGTGCGCCTGAGCAGCAAGCTGTCGGTCGCCTCGAAGCCACCTTGTTCCAGCCGTTGCGCCAGGTCGCTGGGGCTGTCGAATTCCGCACTGATCTCGCAGCGCGGAGCGCCTTCGCGCACCACGCCAGCATCGGCGCGTGCGCCCAGGGCCAGTTGCAGCGCATCAATCAATATTGATTTTCCGGCCCCGGTTTCACCCGTGAGAACCGTAAATCCGCCCGACAAATTCAGGTCCATTTCGTGAACTATCACGAAATCGCGAAGAAAAATGCTTTTGAGGCTCATAACTTAAGTCCTGGTCAGGTACAGAGACAAGCTCAGGCCGCGCCTTCATTCCAGTGAAGTTTCTTGCGCAAGGTGTCAAAGTAGCTCCACCCCTTGGGGTGCAGGAAGCGCACTTGATGTTCCGAACGTCTTACCGTAATCCGGTCGCCGTGCTGCAAGCTGGCCAGCGACTGCATGTCAAAATTGGCGCTGGCATCCCGGCCAGCTACTATTTCAATAGCGACTTCTCCCGCATCTGAAAGCACGATGGGCCTGTTGGATAGAGTGTGCGGAGCAATCGGAACCAGTATCCAGCCCTCGATGGAGGGATGCATTAAGGGCCCGCCTGCAGAAAGCGCATACGCCGTGGAGCCGGTGGGCGACGCAATGATCAAGCCATCCGCGCGCTGGTTGGCGACAAAACGGCCATCAACTTCCACGCGAAGCTCAACCATTCCCCCGGTTGCGCCCCGGTTGACCACGACGTCGTTCATGGCCGTGGCGCTGAAAACGCACTGGCCGTTGCGCACGACCCTGGCTTGCATCATCCAGCGCCGGTCCTCCTCGAATTCCCCGTGAAGCATGGGTTCGAGCGTCTCCTTGTATTCCTCAAATGCGATGTCGGTGATAAACCCAAGCCTGCCCTGGTTGATGCCGACCAGTGGAATGCCGGATTGGGCCAATTGCCGCCCGATGCCCAGCATGGTGCCGTCGCCACCCACAACCAGGGCGAGATCGCATTGCGCCCCTATTCCGGCCACGTCAAGCGTTGGAAACTGGCACAGGCCGGTGTTGGTGGCGGTGTCCTGCTCAAGCGCAACCTCGCAGCCCTGCGTACCCAGAAAGTGCGCAATGTCTTCCAGCGCAGAGCGGGACCCTTGGGCTTGGTACTTGCCGATCAGTGCGACATGGCGGAATTGCAACTTCATCGACAAATTACATCACAACATGGTGACCGAAGCTTCGTAGAATGTCGCCATGCTTGATGCCCGTGCCCGGTTGTTGTTGAAAGCGCTCGTTGAGCGCTACATTGCTGATGGTCAGCCGGTGGGCTCGCGGACGCTGTCCAAAGCCTCCGGCCTTGATTTGTCACCCGCCACCATCCGTAATGTCATGAGCGATCTGGAGGACCTTGGCCTGATTGTCAGCCCGCACACTTCAGCCGGCCGCATTCCGACAGCCCGGGGTTACCGCCTCTTTGTCGATACCATGCTGACCACGCAGCGTGACCCGCTGTCGGCAGGCGGCCGCTTCACTGCGCCCAGGCTTGCGCCCGATCAGCCGCAGAAGGTGTTCAGCAACGCTGCCCATATGCTGTCCAGCCTGTCACAGTTCGTTGGGGTGGTCATGGCGCCGCGCCGAACGTCGGTCTTCAGTCATATCGAGTTTTTGCGTCTGTCCGAAAAACGTTTTCTTGTGATCATCGTTTCGCCCGACGGCGATGTTCAAAACCGGGTGATCTTTACCGAATCCGACTACACCCAGTCCCAGCTCGTACAAGCGGCCAATTTTCTTAATTCGCACTATGCGGGCATGGCCATTGAAGAGGTGCGTGAGCGCCTGAAAAATGAGGTGGAAGCGCTGAGGGGTGAAATTGCCAGCTTGATGCAGGCAGCGGTTCAGGCCAGCTCCGAAGCCATTGAGTCGCGCGACGAAGTTCTTGTCTCGGGTGAGCGCAACCTGCTGGCTGTCAGTGAGTTTTCAAGCGACATGGGCAATCTGCGCAAGCTTTTTGATCTATTTGAGCAGAAGGCCCAGCTGATTCGCTTGCTTGACGTCTCCAGCCGCGCGGAAGGTGTGCGCATCTACATCGGCGGCGAAAGCGAGGTCATTCCTTACCAGGAACTGTCTGTGGTGACCGCGCCTTACGAGGTCGATGGACAGGTTGTTGGCACACTGGGGGTGATCGGCCCCATGCGCATGCCCTACGAAAAAATGATCCAGATTGTCGACATCACGTCCAAACTGGTCAGCACGGCCCTTAGCCATAGCAAGTAGGCCCTTACAATCTAGTTGTTGATTGGGGGGCGTTAGCTCAGTTGGTTAGAGCAGAGGACTCATAATCCTTTGGTCCACGGTTCAAGTCCGTGACGCCCTACCACTTTTTATGAACAAAATCAAGGACTTGCGTGAGCAAGTCCTTTTTTGTTGGGGTGTTTGGTGGCAGTTTATGCCAAATCTATGCCAAATTCCCTGCACTTGAATGCGCATGCGTGCATTTCAGGGGTGGGCGCGGCCTCAGGCGCTATAAGCTACAGGACTTTGTTCGGTACGGGAGCTGCAGGGAAGGCCCTGCATCGGATTCGATGACCAGCCCGCAGCCAAGCAGGAAATTGCCTGCGCCCGCAGTTTCGGCCGGCTGGTGATCCTGCTGCAGGCTCTCCAGGAAGCCGTGACCGAGTTCGCCAGCCGTGCCTCGGAAAAGCTGCGAAAGCAGGGCAGTCACACTGGTAGGTGCTGGTTTTCATAAGGACCAGTCCCTTCCGCCAGCAGGACAAACAGTATTCCCGATCCACGGTTGTGCCGCTGCGTCGGCCGACCGATGACAGCCGGGCCATCAGTCAGGCGGAACTTCTGGGCCTGGCCAGCATTTGCCAGCCGGGCTATCGCTATGCCAAGGCGGGGGTGATGCTGGGCATTTTGCTTTGTAGCGCCAAATTTGGAGCACGAGCAATCCGAATCTGGAAAAGAAAGAGATGATTTACGGCTTGCTTGATGAAACGGAGAAATTGCTTTTCTCTATAGTGGTGAACTAAAAATCAGCTGGCGGCATCCAGTTATAAAGTTGAAATGAACCTGGATTCGAAGTGCAGATCTGTAGTCTTACTGACGCGATGCGCAAGTTGCACCCCCGGTGCAGTCGAATGTGTCGTGAAGTCTCATCTGCGGCTGTCTTTTTGATCACACATTTGCGCAAGCGCAAGGGGGCGGGATCAGGTGGAAAATGGGATATCCAAGTCCTGCCAATCTAATTTAGAAGCTTGATGACCGAAACCAAATATCTTCAGCGAGCGCCGCTTCTTAATCCCACGCAGCATGTCCTTGGCTATAAGCTTGCTTGGCAAAACCAGGAAAAAGGTGGCGAAACACCTGCTGGGGTGAACGTCCGCCAACTCTTGAGCCTTGTTGCCGAGCGTCCAGGAAAGTCGGAATCGAACTTGTGGTTTCTGGATGCAGGGCCTGAGGTGTTGTCGGCCGAAATACTGAAAAGCTTGATCCCTACAAATACCGTGCTGATGTTGACGCGGGATGAGATGGTGAACGAAAGCACCATGCCTTTGGTGATGTCGTTGCGCGAGCGGGGATTTGGTGTGGCGCTGGGTGGTCCGGATCTTGGTTTTCTTGAGTCAGACGAGTGTTTGCTTCCGCTTTTGACGCATGTTGAGATTTGTGTCGATCACCCTGATCTGGCCGCGATATCCAGCCATGTCAAACTTACGCAACCCCAGTATTCTGTGGTGGTCAAAAAGTTTTCCGATTGGCATGAGTTTGATGCTTGCGCCGCGTTGGGACTGAGTGGGTTTTTTGGAAATCTCTGCTTGACACCGCGCAAGATAAATTTATCCGGGGAGTTGGGGTTGCAAACGGTACTGATCCTGCAATTGATGCAAATGGTTCAGGAAAATGCTGATGTCCGCGATCTGGAAAAGATGTTAAAGCATGATGCGACGCTTTCATACAAGCTGTTTCGTTACATTAATTCTGCCAGTTTCGGCATGCAGGTCGAAATCGAGTCGCTACGTCACGCGGTATCGATGTTGGGCTACACGCCTTTGTATCGCTGGCTCTCGCTATTGCTGGTGATGACCAATACGGCGGGGTTTTCCCCGGCGTTGCTGCAGGCTGCGATTATTCGTGGGCGGTTTGCAGAGCTGCTCGGAAAGGGATTGCTTTCCAGGAGTGAGGCTGAAAACCTGTTTGTTGTGGGTATGTTTTCCATGTTGGAACAGTTGCTGGGGCTCCCGCTACAGCAGGTTCTGCGACAGATATCGTTGCCGGAGGCGGTTGAGAAAGCCCTGCTCTCGAGGGACGGTGTCTATGGGCCATTTTTGGCCCTAGTGGAGGCGTGCGAACGAGAGGACGGTTGTGCATCGGATTATGCCGAGGCCCTGTTCATGACCGACACGCGCGTCAACCAAGCGCACTTGGCGGCACTTGACTGGGCGCAGAGCATAAAGATTTAGCGTCCAAAACTCCGAAAATGGAAAAGTGCGGTTTTTTTCAAGCACGCGCATACAGTAGCTCGGCTCGTATGCGTGGCAGCCGCCAGCGATATGCCAAGGGTGCAAACCAAACAAATATCAAAAAATATCAAATTTTCTGGGTAGCCTGATTTTTCATGAGGAGAAGAGGGTGCTGTTTGGATTGCTTTTCCGTGCATCGCGCAACGCTATAGCTCGGTACATTGGAGTGGAGTCATTGCCTGACGCGCAATGGTTGTCAACAATCTGATCAAGCAATCCTGCAATGAAATTTCGTTATTTGCCCTGAGCGCCCAGACCTGCGAGATCCATGGAGGCGTTTTCCAGTGACTCCGACAGAAATTCCGAAAGCAGGCCCCGCGCGCTCACCTGGCACATGCGATGACACAAAAGTGTATGAATACAACACCGTACGTCGCTACGAGCCCTCCGGTAGGTCCCGATTTTCTTCTCACTGACCATGATTTTGCCAAGATTCGCGCACTCATCCATGAGCGTGCTGGAATAGCGCTGGGCGCGCAAAAACGGCAGATGGTTTACAGCCGACTAGCGCGGCGCTTACGGGATCTCGGGTTGAAAGAGTTTTCCGCTTATCTCAGATATTTGGAGTCCGACCCAAACAGCGAGGAGTGGCAGTCATTTACCAATGCGCTGACCACCAATTTGACGGCGTTTTTTCGTGAGGCGCATCACTTTCCGGTTTTGGCGGAACACGCCAAGAAATGCCCGCAGCCCGTTACGGTGTGGTGCTCGGCGGCGTCCACGGGAGAAGAGCCGTATTCGATAGCGATGACGCTGATAGAGGCGCTGGGCGCTCGTGCCAGCGCTGCCTGCGTCGTGGCCACCGATATCGATACGCAGGTGCTTGCAAAAGGAGTGGCGGGCGTTTTTACGACGGAGCAGGTCAGCAAGCTGTCGCCTGAACGTCTTAAACGCTTTTTCCTCAGGGGTTCAGGCGCGCACGCTGGCAAAGTGCGGATACGGCCGGAAGTGGCGGCGATGGTGCAGTTCTCGCGGCTTAATCTGCTCGATCCGAAATGGGCGCTAAAGGAGCCGTTCGACGCGATCTTCTGCCGCAATGTGATGATTTATTTCGACAAGCCTACGCAAGGAAAGATATTGCAACGCTTTGCACCCCTGATGAAGCCGCATGGTTTGCTCTTTGCCGGGCATTCTGAAAATTTTTCATTTGCCAATCAGACCTTCCGACTGCGCGGCCAGACCACTTATGAACTGGTGTCTAACCGGACAAAGGCGGCAGCATGACTTCCGCGCACATCGAGACGATCGCGACCCGCC
>NZ_JAUXNA010000228.1 GCF_030682935.1 Polaromonas sp. | reverse complement strand
AAGCTGGAGCAGCTGCTGCGCGCGCTGGCCACCGGCAGCACAGAGGGATTCGCCCCGCTGGCGCCCGGCCTGCAGCTGGCAGGCGGCATACGTTACGTGGTCACGCTGGACAGCGACACCGGCCTGCCACCGGGCACGCTGCGCGAACTCGTGGCCGTGGCGGCGCACCCGCTGAACATGCCGCAGCTTGATGCGGCGTCGCGCCGTGTAGTCGGCGGCTACGGCATTTTGCAGCCGCGCGTGGTGACCCCGCTGCCGGACCCTGCAGAGCGCACGCCCTACCACCGGCTGTTTGCCGGCCAATGCGGCATTGACCCCTACAACAACGGCGTCTCCGACCTCTACCAGGACCTGTTCGGCAGCGGCAGCTTCAGCGGCAAGGGGCTGCTGCACGTCGAGGCGGTGCACGCGGTGCTGGCGGCCCGGCTGCCGGACGACGCCGTGCTGAGCCACGACCTGCTGGAAGGCAGCATTGCGCGCTGCGGCTTTGTCAGCGACGTCACGCTGATTGAAGCGCACCCCCACCATGCGGGCGTGGCGGCGTCGCGCAACCATCGCTGGACCCGCGGCGACTGGCAGCTGCTGCCCCTCATGAGGCGCGCCAGGCACTACGGCATCGATGCGCTGGGGCTGTGGAAAATGGCCGACAACCTGCGCCGCTCACTGGTCGTGCCGGCCATGTTCGGGCTGATGACCTGGGTCGTATTCACCGGGGCGCTGCCGCTGGCCATGGCGCTGCTGGCAAGCCTGGCCGCGCTGCTGGCCGGGCCGCTGCTGGGCGCGCTGGCCGGACTGGTCCCGACGCGGCGCGGCATTGCCTGGCGCCACTTTTTTAACATCGGCTTGAACGACCTGCTGCGCGCCTTGGGCAGCACGGCCTGGCAGTTCAGCCAGCTGGCCTCGCACGCGGTGATGTTGCTGGACGCCACCCTGCGTTCGCTCTGGCGCATGGCGGTCAGCCGCCGCCAGCTGCTGGAGTGGACCACCGCCGCGCAGGCCCAGGCGTCGGCCAGCGGCGCGCTGGCGGCGTTCGTGCGGCAGCATGCGCCAGCGTCACTGCTGTGCGCGGCGCTGGCCATGGCGGCGCCCTGGGCGGCTCACCCGCTGGCTGGCCTGGCGCTTTTTTTGCTATGGGCCGCGTCGCCGTTGGGCGCCTGGTGGGCCAGCAGGCCGGGCCCCGTGCGCGCCGCACAGACGCTGCCAGACCGGGACCGGCTTTACCTGCAGGCCCTGGCACGCGACACCTGGCGCTACTTTGAGCACTGCGTCGGCCCCGAAGACAACCACCTGCCGCCGGACAACCTGCAACGCGTGCCTGAGCCCACGCTGGCGCACCGGACATCGCCGACCAACATCGGCTTGTACCTGCTGGCCGTCTGTTGCGCCCGCGAATTTGGCTGGATCAGCACCGGCGAGCTCATCAGCCGCCTCGAAGCCGCGCTGTACAGCGTTGAGCGGCTGCCCAAGCACCACGGCCACCTGCTCAACTGGTACGACACGCGCACGCTCGAAGTGCTGCTGCCGGCCTATGTGTCGTCGGTCGACAGCGGCAACCTGGCCGGCCTGCTGCTGGCGGTGGCGCAGGCCTGCACCGGCCTGGCGCAGCACGGCGCCGACGGCAAGCTGGCGCAGACCGCCCTGCGGCACCTGGCCGAACGCTGCCAGGCCCTCTACGCGGCCATGGATTTCTGCACGCTGTACGACCGCAAGCGCCATCTTTTTCACATCGGCCTGCGGGTGCAGGAGCAGGCGCTGGACGCCAGCTACTACGACCTGCTGGCGTCCGAGTCGCGGCTGACCAGCTTCCTGGCGATTGCCAAGGGCGATGTGCCGCGCCGCCACTGGGCCGCGCTGGGCCGGCCCTTTCTGTCGGTCGGCGTGGCGCCGGGGCTCAAATCGTGGTCGGGGTCCATGTTCGAATACCTGATGCCGTCGCTGCTGATGTTTGAACCTGAGCACGGCTTGCTGCACTCGGCCGCGCGGGCGGCCGTGGCCGAACAGCGGGCTTTCGGCGCCGCGCAGCGCTTGCCTTGGGGTGTGTCGGAGTCGGCCTATTTTGCGCAAGACCATTCGCTGGCCTACCAGTATTCACCGTTTGGCGTGCCGCGCCTGGCGCTGCGGCGCACGCCGTCCACCGAACGGGTGGTCGCGCCCTATGCCACGATGCTGGCCACGCTGTTTGAGCCGCGCCAGGCTGTTGCCAATTTGCTGCGGCTGGAACGGCTGGGCGCGCGCGGCGAGCTGGGCCTGTTTGAGGCGCTGGACTTCACCGCGTCGCGCCAGCACGGCAAACAGTCGTTCAGCATTGTCGAAACCTTCATGGCGCACCACCAGGGCATGTCGCTGGTGGCGCTGTGCAACGTGCTGTGCCTTGACGCGCCCCGGCGCTGGTTTGCGGCCCACCCGCAGGTCGCGGCGCACGCGGCGCTGTTGCAGGAGCGTTGCCCGCGCCAGATCGTCGAAAGCGCCGACCCGCGCACGCTGCCCGAGCCCAGCAGCCATGGACCGGAGCCGGTGTTTCACACGCGCGACGTGAACCCGCGAAACCCCGGCTGGAAACCCACCCACCTGCTGTCCAACGGACGCTACAGCGTGGCCTTGCACGCCAATGGCGCCGGCCTTAGCCGCTGGAAGGGGCGCAACGTCACGCGCTGGCGCGACGACCTGCTGAGGGACAACTACGGCAGTTTTTTTTACCTGCGCCGAAACGGCCAGCAAACAGCGGTTTCCCTGACCGCCACGCCGGCACCGGGCACCGACTGGCGCTACCAGGCGCGCTTCATGGCCGACCGGGTGCAGTTTGACGCGCAGGGCGACGACCTGATCGCAAGCATCACCGTGCTGGTCAGCCCTGAAGATGACACCGAACTGCGCACCGTGGCGCTGCACAACACGGGGCGCACCGAACAGCTGCTGGAACTCGTCTCCTGCTTTGAAGCCGTGCTGGCCGACCCGCGCGCCGATGCAGCGCACCCGGCGTTTTCCAACCTGTTCGTGCAGACCCACTGGGCCCCCCAATGGCGCGCCCTGACGCTCACGCGCCGGCCCCGCCTGCAGGGCGATCCGCCCATGTCGGTGTCACACTTTCTGGCCGAGGCCGAGGCCGACCTGCTGTCGGTGGACTGCATCACCGATCGCCGGGTGTTTGCCGGCCGCCACCAGAGTGCGCACCAGCCCGCCCTGATGGCGCAGCCCATGGACCAGGACGGCCAGCCCATCAACGGCCTCGACCCGGTGGCCAGCCTGCGCGTGACGCTACGGCTGGCACCCGGCGCCATGGCCAGGCTGAGCTTTGCCACCACCGCGACCAGCGCCGGGGATGAACTGGCAGCGAACATCGACAAGTACCTGCAGCCCATGCATGTGGAACGCGCCACCCGAATGGCCGCCACCCTGGCCCAGGTGCGGCTGCGCGACCTGGGGTTGACCCCCGAGGAAAACCTGGCCATGCAGGACCTGACCACCGCACTGATGTACAGCATGCCCCGACCGGGGGCCGAACCCACGCCGCTGGACCAGCGCCAGCTCTGGCGCTTCGCCATTTCGGGCGACAAGCCGATCGTGCTGGTGCGCATCCATTCGCACAGCGGCATCCCGCTGGTGCATGCGCTGCTGCGGGCGCAGCCCTGGTGGGCCTTCGGCGGGCTGGCGGTTGACGTGGTGGTACTCAACAGCGAGCCCAACGCCTACCTGATGCCCCTGCAGCGCGACATTCTGGCGCTGCGCGACCGGCTGATGCAAGCGGTACAGCACAGCTTTCCGGGCGACGACGCGGCGGCCTCCTCTGCGGATTTCTATCTGCTGCGAGAGCAGGAAACGACCACCGCCGAGAAGACCGCGCTGGCCGGGCTGGCGCGGGTCGTGCTCACCGCCGACGGCCGGCCCCTGGAAGCGCAGGTAGCCGCCCTGCGCGAGAGCGGGCGGCTGCCGCAGGGCAGCGCCGGGTCCCGGGCGCTGCTTGCCGGCCGGGCGCCCATTGCCACGGCCGCAACCGCGGCTGAAACGGCACCTGCGGGCCGTTTCGATGCCGACAGCGGCGAGTTCCGTTTCGAGCTGCAAGGCGGCCAGACGCTGCCCCGGCCGTGGGTCAACGTCATTGCCAACGAGACCTTCGGGTTTCAGGTATCCGAGAGAGGCAGCGGCTACACCTGGGCGGGCAACAGCCGCTTGTACCAGATCACGCCATGGTCCAACGACCCGGTGCGCGACCCCGCCCGTGAGCATTGGCTGCTGCAGGACCTGGACAGCGGCGAGGTCATTCCCCTGACGCCTTCCTTGCTGGCCGCGCCAGACAGCCGCTGGCGCGTGCGCCACGGCCAGGGCTATTCCGTGTTTGAGGGTCTGCAAGGCGGGCTGCAACTGGAAACCACTTTTTTCGCAGCCCTGGACGAGGCGGTGAAAGTAGTCCAGGTGCGCGTGCGGCACGAAGCTGCGGGCCGGCGGCGGCTGCGCGCCGTGGCCCTGGTGGAATGGCAGATGGGCGAGGCACGCGGCACGCGGCGCACGCTGCACACCTGGAAAGCCCCTGCGCAGGCCGCCGTGTTTGCCCAGCAACGCGAAAGCCAGGGCGGCTTCGGCGGCGCCACCGCTTTTCTGGCCTTGCTCGACACCGCCAGCGCCGCAACCGGCTTGCAATGGACCTGCCATCGCGGCGAATTCTTCGACCCGCTGGGGCGTCTGGTGCTGCCCGCCGCTTTGGGCGAACGCAGTGGCGGCGGGCTGGACCCCTGCGCTGCCATGACCAGCGAATTCGAGTTGGCCAGGGGCGGTGCACTGGCCTTCAGTTTCGTTCTGGGCCATGCGGACGACGCTGCGCGTGCCGAGCGCATGGCGCTGCAATGGAGCGCGCCCAACGCCAGCCAGGACAGCCAGGCGCTGGCAGTCGTCAAGGCCTGGTGGTCTCAGCTGCTGGGCAAGGTCCAGGTCAAGACCCCCGACGCCAAATTCGACGCTCTGATCAACCACTGGCTGCTTTACCAGACCGTGGCGTGCCGCCTCTGGTCCAAGGCCGGTTTCTACCAGGCCGGTGGCGCTTCGGGCTTTCGGGACCAGCTGCAGGATGCGATGGCGCTGGCGCTGGCCGACCCGGCGCGGCTGCGCGCGCAAATCGTGCTGAATGCCTCGCGCCAGTTCCCCGAAGGCGATGTCCAGCACTGGTGGCACGCACCCAGCGGCGCAGGGGTACGCACGCATTTTTCCGACGACCTGCTCTGGCTGCCTTACGCCTGCACGCACTACATCGCGGTGACGGGCGACCTGGCCCTGCTCGACGAGTCCGTAGCGTTCATTGACGGCCCGCCCATTCCCGAAGGCGCAGAAGACGCCTACTACACGCCCCAGACCAGCGGCCCATCGGCCAGCGTTTACGAGCACTGCGCCCGCACCATCGACCGCAGCCTGGCGGTGGGCGCACACGGCTTGCCGCTGATGGGCACCGGCGACTGGAACGACGGCATGAACCGCGTTGGCCATGAAGGGCGGGGCGAATCGGTCTGGCTCGGCTGGTTTTTGTGCAGCGTGGTCGAAGGCTGTCTGCCGTTTGCCACGCTGCGCGGCGACGAGGCGCGGGCCCGGCGCTGGCTTGAAGCGCGCAAGGGCTGGATTACCGCGCTGCACGACGCCGGCTGGGATGGCGCCTGGTTCCGCCGCGCCTTTTTCGACAACGGCGCGCCGCTGGGGTCAAGCGCCAATACCGAATGCCACATTGATCTGATTGCCCAGGCCTGGTCGGTGCTGTCCGGCGCCTCGACGCCAGCGTTCACCAAGTCGGCGATGCTGGCGCTCAACAGCCAGCTGATCGATGAGAAAGCCGGCTTGCTGCGCCTGCTCGATCCGCCTTTTGCGCATTCGGCCAACAACCCCGGCTACATCCAGGCGTATCCACCCGGCGTACGCGAAAACGGCGGGCAGTATTCCCACGCCGGCGTCTGGGCGCTGATGGCCCAAGCCCTGAGCGGCGACACCGAAGGCGCCTGGCGCAGCTTTGAAGCCCTCAGCCCCGCACACCGCAGCGCCCATCCCCAGCGCGGTCCGGCGTATGAACTGGAGCCTTACGTGATGGCGGGCGACATCTACAGCGCGCCGCCGTATGTCGGCCGGGGCGGCTGGAGCTGGTACACCGGCTCGGCGGCCTGGCTGTACCGCGCGGCGATGGAGACACTGCTGGGCCTGGCCGTGCAGCCCGGCCGGCTGTCCCTGTCGCCGCGCCTGCCGGCGCATTGGCCCGCCGTGGAAATTCGCCTGAAGTTGCAGGGGCGCGACATCACGGTGCACTGGCAGCGCCAGCGCGATGCCGAATCGCCACTGAAAGCCGACCAGTTGCTGGGCTGGGGCGAGTGGGTAGAACTGGCGACCTTGCCGCAGCAAGCCGTGCTGCGGGTGCATGGCGAAGCGGTGCCGGAGCAGCCCCCGGACATGGCAGCGCCAGGCTGGCCGCCGTGACCATGCGCAGCTTGACTACTATGAATTCAATAGCTGCTGACATCCTCTGCTATTGGGCTAGAGGCCAAAAACGCTTGATAAATTGGTCAGACCCTGATTTGCAGCCCCGCCGTCCCTACGAGCCCAAAAACTCGCCAATCGGTTTCAGGTCATCGACCCGGTCACAAACGGACTTGACGATCATCAAAATGGGAATGCCCAGCAGCAAGCCCCAGACGCCCCACAGCCAGCCCCAGGCCAGCAGCCCCACAAACACCGCCACCGGACTCAGGCGGCTGGCGCGGCTGGTCAGCCAGGGCGTGAGCAGGTTGCCCACAAAAGTGTGAATCAGCACGGAGGCACCGCCCACCGCCAGGGCCATGTTGAGTGAACCAAACTGCAAAAATCCGACCAGCGCCGAGGCCGCTGCGGTGACCAGTGAGCCCACATAAGGCACCAGATTCAGCACGCCAGCGGCAATGCCCCACACCGCAGCATTTTCCAGTCCGATGGCGAAAAAAGCCAGTCCGGTCATGACGCCCACCAGCGCGCTGGTCAGCAACTGCACCTGCAGGTAGCGCTGAATCTGGCCGGTGATTTCATTGAGCGCCTGCAACGTTATTTTTTTCTTGCTGAGGGTGGGACCGGCCAGCTTGATCAGCTTGCGGCGAAAGGTGTCGCCCGAGAGCATCAGAAAATAAGTCAGAAAAACGACCACCGTGCTCTGGCCTATCAGGGCCAACAAACCCATCGTGCCCGACCACAGGTAGTCCTTGACGTTGAACCGCGACGACTCGACCACCACCCGCATGGCGCCGCGGCTCGTGATGGGCGCGGCCCCGCTTTCCTGCGCCGCCTGCTCAATCTGGGAGGCGGCTTTCTGCACGGTTTGCAGCGCACTGTCCGATTTTCCGCCTGACGTTTTCACGGCCTGCCTGAACTTTTGCGCCGCCGCCGGCAGCGCATTGACCAGCTGTGCGGCCTCGTTGCTGAGCGAATAGGCGGTCAACCCGATCGCGCCACCCAGGCTCGCCAACAGCAGCGCAGCGCCCAGCCAGCGCGGCACGCGTTTAAATTCCATCCAGTTGACCAGCGGCGAGAGCGCGTAACTGAACATCACGCTAAGCATCACCGGGATAAAAACATCCTTGGCCCAGTGCAGCACAAAAATGCTCGCCAGCACGGCCAGCAGCACCAGCGACACATTGCGGATGTCCACCGGCATGTGAAGCAGCACCCGCTCCGGGTCGGACAGCATCGCCACTTCAGGCGCGACCACGGGCGCATCCGGAACGATTTCTTCAGTCATTTTTGCCTCGTCAAGAGTTCCCACGTCAGCCCACCATCGCTTCGCGCACCGCGCTGAGCTGGCGGCGTGACACCGCCAGCAGCTCGTCAATGCCCCTGAGCCGCACCGCCCAGCCTTCGCCTTCCTCGGGGTCGAAATGCTTTTCAAGCGCCCGCACGGCGCGCCGCGCAATCAGCGCATTGCGGTGGATGCGCATGAATTGCGCCGCATGGCGCGCTTCCAGCTCGTTCAGTGAACCGTCCAGAATGTAGCTGCGGCGGGCGGTGCGCACCGTGATGTATTTAAGCTCGGCCTTGAAGTACAGCACCTCTGCCAGCGGCACCCGCTCGGTCCCGCCACGGTCCTGAATGATCAGCATTTCTTCAGTCAAATCAGGCTTTAGCGCCCGTTCTGATTGCGCGAGTCGCTCCACTTTTTGCAGCATCTGCTGCAAACGCTCGAGCCGCACCGGCTTGGTCAGGTAGTCCATGGCTTCGAGTTCGAAGGCCTGCACCGCGTGTTCGGAATGGGCCGTTACGAACACCACGGCGGGCGGCCGGGGCAAGGCGGCAATGCGTTGCGCCAGCGCGATGCCATCAAGCCCGGGCATGCGGATGTCCAGCAACACCACGTCAAAACTGCCGCGCTGCAGCGCTGTCATGGCCTGCACGGCATCGGCCGCTTCCGCCGCCACCTGCGCGGCCGGCGCCACGCAGTCGCCCAGCAGGGTGCGCAGCCGCGCGCGGGCCAGCGCTTCGTCGTCCACCACCAGCACGTTCAAGCTCATACGGGAATCTCCAGTCTGACCTGAAATACGCCATTTTTAAACACGATTTTGAACTGTGACTGCACATCATGCATCAGCGCAAGTCGCTCACGCACATTGGCCAGCGCCAGCCCGTGGCCGTGCGCGCCCACCCCGGCGGGCGTTGAATTGCTGACCTTGACCACCACCGTGCTGCCGCGCCTGAGCGTGGAGATTTTGATGTGCGCGCCGCTGGCGCTGGGCTCCACGCCGTGCATGACCGCGTTTTCAACCAGCGGCTGCAGCAGCAACGGCGGCAGCCGGGCGGGGTCGGCACGCGGGTCCAGGCTCCACTGCACCTGCAGGCGATCGCCAAAACGGATCTTCTCGATCGCCAGGTAACGTTGCGCCAGCGCAATTTCCTGGCCCAGCGTGACCGACTCGGCCGGGTCGGCCAGCGCGTGACGAAACAGCTCGCTCAAATCCTCCAGCACGGTCTCGGCCTTGGCCGGTTCGGCGCGCACCAGCGCAATGGCGCTGTTGAGCGTGTTGAACAGGAAATGCGGCCGGATGCGCGACTGCAGCTCGGCCAGCCTTGCCGCCGTGGCCGCCGGGGTGCGCGCCTTGGTACGCCAGAAAAGGCCCGCCAGCACCACCGACGACAGCAGCGCGCCCGACGCCGCGCTGGCCCACCAGGGCGCCGGTTGCAGCAGCCCCATCAGGGCCAGCAGGCCGCAGCCATACAGCCCGGCGGCGACACCCAGCGCCATGCCGGCCAGCCACTGGGGCGCGGGCGCCAGCCGATTCAGCCGCGCCTTGAGTGCGCAAACAGCGATCAGCCAGGCCAGCGTGGCGGGCAGCACACCCCCGGTCAGCAAAGAAAAGCGCAGCAACCACTCGGCGGCCTGACCGGCCCCAAACATGGCGGCCACGCCCACCACCGCCTCGACAAACAGCACCACACGCAGCACCACCCCGACGTGGCAGGCGTCAAACATGCTGGCGCGCGCCACCGGGCGCGGCGCCACCTCACCGCATTCCAGGAGAAGGCCGCTATGCAGCGTGGAATCTTCAAAATTCAAGGGGGACAGCGGTTTCATCGGTTTTGTGGACGGTGTGGGACTCGTTTCAGCCTCGTGGGCGGCCCGGCGCGCAGATAAAATAAAGTGATCGAGTATTGCACCGCTCATGGCTTTTACGCCATGGGTTGAAACACCGGTGAAGCCGCGCCCCGCCGCATACTTGTCCACCACAGCGCACGACCCGACCCGTGTGCGCCCCCAAAGAAAGCCCGCAGTGAATCAATTCGACAAAAAATCCCAAGCCTGGTCCGCCCTGTTTTCAGAGCCCATGAGCGACCTGGTCAAGCGCTACACGGCCAGCGTGTTTTTTGACAAACGCCTGTGGCAGGCCGACATCACCGGCTCGCTGGCCCACGCCGAGATGCTGGCCGCGCAAAAAGTCATTGCACCGGCAGACTACGCCGCCATCCAGAGCGGCATGGCGCAAATCACGGCGGACATCGAATCCGGCGCGTTTGAATGGAAGCTCGACCTGGAAGACGTGCACCTGAACATCGAAGCACGCCTGACGCAAATCGTGGGCGACGCCGGCAAGCGCCTGCACACCGGCCGTTCCAGAAACGACCAGGTTGCCACCGACGTGCGCCTGTGGCTGCGCGGCGAGATTGACCTGATCAGCGCCCTGCTCACCGATTTTCAAAAAGCACTGGTCGACATCGCCGAAAAAAATGTGGACGTCATCCTGCCCGGCTTCACGCACTTGCAGGTGGCCCAGCCCGTGAGCTTTGGCCACCACATGCTTGCTTACGTCGAAATGTTTGCCCGCGATGCCGAACGCATGCAGGATGTGCGCAAGCGCGTCAACCGCCTGCCGCTGGGCGCCGCGGCCCTGGCCGGCACCAGCTACCCGCTGGACCGCGAGCGCGTGGCCCGCACGCTGGGCATGGTCGATGACCAAGGCCAGCCGCAAGTCTGCCAAAACAGCCTGGACGCCGTGAGCGACCGCGATTTTGCGATTGAATTCACGGCCGCCGCCTCGCTGGCCATGGTGCACATCAGCCGCATGAGCGAAGAACTGGTGCTGTGGATGAGCCAGAGCTTTGGCTTCATCGACATTGCCGACCGCTTTTGCACCGGCTCATCCATCATGCCGCAAAAGAAAAATCCCGATGTGCCCGAACTCGCGCGCGGCAAGACCGGCCGCGTGGTGGGCCACCTGATGGGCTTGATCACGCTCATGAAAGGCCAGCCGCTGGCCTACAACAAGGACAACCAGGAAGACAAGGAACCGCTGTTTGACACGGTGGACACGCTGAAAGACACGCTGCGCATTTTTGCCGACATGGTGGGCGGCATCACGGTCAAGCCCGAGGCCATGGAGCGCGCCGCCCTGCGCGGCTACGCCACCGCCACCGACCTGGCCGACTACATGACCAAAAAAGGCCTGCCGTTTCGCGATGCCCACGAAACCGTGGCGCATGCGGTCAAGGCCGCGATTTCACACAACGTCGACCTGTCGGAGTTGCCGCTCGAAGTGCTGCAGCAGTTCAGCCCCAGCATTGAAAAAGACGTGTACGACGTGCTCAGCCTGCGCGGCTCGCTGAATGCGCGCAACATCCTGGGCGGCACCGCGCCAGCGCAGGTACGGGCGCAGATTGCGCGGCACCGGGCGCGCCTGGGCTGAACCCGGCATTGCTTGCAGCGCCTTGTTCTGCGCCACCCGCTTGAGCGTTTCAAACCGCAAATTGCGCCAGATCAATTCCTGACGCACCCGGCGCGCTTAGGCTCATGTGCATGTGGATAGACCTCCTCCTGAAAGCACGAAGGCCGCGGCCCGCTGCGGTGCTGGCACTGACCCTGATCTTCGCCGCGCAGCTTGCGATGGCGCAGCAGGAGGGCTGGGGGGTTGCGGTGTCGAACGACGCCACAGCCGTGGCAGCGGCGCCCGATACCTCCGGGACACCCGCTGCGCTGCCAGCAGGCGATGAGCCGCAAACGCCTGCAGACGAAGCACCTGCGGCAGCGAAACCTGTACCCGCGGTATCTGCCACTACGGAACTTGAACGCGCGCAGCCTGCAGCGGTCAGCGAAAGAACCACACGGTTTCGCACAGCAGCGTTGATGGCCGCCAGCATCGGCGGAACGCTGGCCTACGGGCGGGCCAAGTGGTGGCAAGACGGGTTCGGCGGTGGTTTCAAGACCGTCAATGAAGGCTGGTTCGGCCAGGACACGCGCTATGGCGGCGCCGACAAGCTCGGCCATGCGATGTTTGCCTACACCGGCACCCGGCTGCTGACGCAGGCCTTCGGGTGGGCGGGACACGACTCAAGCACCGCCCTGAAGCTCGGGTTGTGGACCTCGGTCGGCACCTTGATGGGGGTCGAGTTGATCGACGGTTTCTCCAGGAAATGGCGCTTCTCGAAGGAAGATGCCCTGGCCAATCTTGCAGGCGGCGCGCTGGCCTATGTGCTGGAGCGCAACCCCGAACTGGACGCGCTGCTCGACCTGCGGCTTCAATACAGCTCGCCGTCAGGGGGGCGCCAGTTCGATCCGTTTGGCGACTATTCCAGCCAACGCTACCTGCTGGTGCTCAAGGCCAGCGGCGTCCCGGCACTCAAGCAGCACCCGCTGCTCAAGTACCTTGAGATCAACCTCGGCTACGGCGCGCGCACCTTCGACTCGGACTCGCGCGCCCCGACGCAGCTGAGCCGCCACGCCTACTTCGGCGTCTCGCTCAACCTGTCGGAACTGCTGCGCAACACGGTCTACAAGGGCAACGCCAGCCCTACGCGGACGCAGCAGGTGACCGAGACCTTGTTCGAGTTCATGCAAATTCCCGCTGCCACGGTGCAGTCTGAGCGTGACATTCGCTGAGGGGCTGGTGGCTCTGGGGCCAGAAACGCGGTAGCACCTGCCATTGGCAAGCTTGGTGCATAAGTCCGAGTTATTAACAGCTTGCACAATGCACCATCCCAAAACGCACCCACTGGCTTGCGACGGCGCAGCACCCCCCGGGTGGCAGAAAAGTTGTCTCAGCTGGAAATGTAGACGCCTGAGCGCCAGCGCCGCAGGCAAGCGCTTTAAGCCCCGTCTAAGCTACACACGCCAGACTCTGCCACTTCAAGGAACCCCCGATGCGCTTACTGCTGGTTGAAGACGACGCCATGATCGGCGAGGCGGTGCTGCAGGTGCTGCGCGCCGAACACTATGCCGTGGACTGGGTGCGCGACGGCGCTATGGCCGACGCGGCGCTGCTGGGTGAACACTATGACCTGGTGCTGCTCGACCTGGGCCTGCCCAAGCGCGACGGCCTGGAGGTGCTGCGCGCGCTGCGGGCCCGGCGCGCTACCGTTCCGGTGCTGGTCGCCACGGCCCGGGACGCGGTGGGCGACCGGATTGCCGGCCTCGATGCCGGGGCCGACGACTATGTGGTCAAGCCCTATGACATTGACGAGCTGCTGGCCCGCATTCGCGCCCTGCTGCGCCGCAGTGCCGGCCGGGGCGAACCGGTGTTTGAGCACAAGGGCGTGAGCCTGAACCCGGCCACCCGCGAAGCCACCGTGCAGGGCCAGCCGGTGTCGCTGTCGGCGCGCGAATGGGCCGTGCTCGAACCGCTGCTGGCCCGTCCCGGTGCCGTGCTGTCACGCGCCCAGCTCGAAGAAAAACTCTACAGCTGGAAGGACGACATCAGCAGCAACGCGGTCGAAGTCTATATTCACGGCGTGCGCAAAAAACTCGGGGCCGACCTGATCCAGACTGTGCGCGGCCTGGGCTATGTGGTGCCCAAAGAATGACCGGCGCCGCACAGCGAACTTCGCATTCACTGAGAAGCCGCCTGCTCTGGTTTGTGCTGGCCGCCATTTTGCTGGCAACTGCATTGCAGGCCATAACCGCTTACCGCGGCGCACTGCAACAGGCCGACGCCCTGTTCGATGACCATCTGCAGCAAATGGCACGCTCGATGCGCAGCGGCGTGCCGCTGGGCTTGCCCCTGGCGGAAGGCGGCAGTGAATCAGGCTTTGACCTCTATGTGCAGATCTGGGGCCCAGACGGCACGCCGTTGTTTCGCTCCACGCACACGGAACTGCCGCCGCGTGCGGTACTGGGCTTTTCGGATGTGGAAGCCAATGGCAACCGCTACCGGGTTTATTCGCTGCAAACGCCCTCGCAAACCGTGCAGATCGCGCAAGACCTGGACGACCGTGCCGCGCGGGCCCGCGCGCTGGCCTTGAACGCCGTGCTGCCGTTTGTCCTGCTCACGCCTTTGCTGATGCTGGCGGTCTGGTGGGTAATCACCCGATCGCTCGCGCCTGTGGAGCGCACGCGCCGCGAGGTCGCCCGCCGCGCCGCCGATGATCTTTCGCCACTGGCCAATGAGGGCCTGCCCGACGAAGTGCGGCCGCTGGTCGATGAACTCAATTTGCTGTTTGGCCGGGTGCGCAGTGCCTTTGAGGCGCAGAAGAATTTTGTCGCCGATGCCGCGCACGAACTGCGCTCTCCCCTCACCGCCCTGAAGCTTCAGGCCCAGGCGCTGCGCCGCACTGATGCCGATCCCGCCGCGCGCGAAGCCGCTGTTGCGCGGCTGAACCAGGGTATAGACCGGGCGATCCGGGGCGTCGAGCAACTGCTGCTGCTGGCGCGCGAAGAAGCCGGTTCGGGGCAAGCCCCGGGTGCCGCCGGGCGGGCCGATTTGCAGCAGGTCGTGAAGCTGGCCGTGGCGGATGTTCTGCCGCAGGCCCGGAACAAGAACATCGACCTGGGCCTGGCCGGCAACCCATCCGCGCAGACAACGCCAGAGGTCAGCGGCCAGGCCGAAGCCTTGCGGATTTTGCTGCGCAACCTGCTGGAAAACGCCGTCAAGTACACGCCGACTGACGGCCGGGTCGATGTGTCGCTGGCCGAGCAGCAAGGCCAGCCGGTGCTGACGGTGGAAGACAGCGGACCCGGCATTGCACCAGAAAACCGCCTCCGTGTGTTTGACCGCTTCTTTCGCGCCAGCGATACGGCGCAGGAGACCGGCAGTGGCCTGGGGCTGGCCATCGTCAAGGCGATTGCCGACCGGCACGGCGCGGCCTTGGTACTTGGCCGCTCCGAACGCCTGGGCGGCCTGAAGGTCGAAGTGCGCTTTGCGGCGGCCCGGCCCCTTTAAAGCAACTTTAAGTTTGGCCTAAGCCTGCGTCCTCATAGTTGCCTGCATCGGCACCAAGGTGTGCCCTCTCCAATGCAAGGAACCATTCCCATGAAATCCACCGCCTTGAACAATACCCGGCTGGTCGTTGCGCTGCTGGCCGCTGGCGCCATTGGGGGCGCCGGGGTGGGCGCATTCAATGCCGCGCACACCCGGGCCACCGCCGCCGTGTCTCCGCCGGCCATCGTCGCCAGCAGCCTGGCGGCCACACCCATGGCCCTGCCCGACTTTTCACAAATTACCGAACGCTACGGTCCGTCCGTGGTCAACATCAGCGTGACCGGCACCACCAAGGTGTCCAACGACTCGCCCCTGGCACAGGGCGGCAGTGGCGATGAAGAAGATCGCCTGCCCAGCGGTCCACTGGCTGAATTTTTACGCCGCTTCCAGCAGGGCCAGGGCCATCGTCCGGGCGCAGGCCGGGGCGAATATGGCGACCAGCAGGAAATGCCAACGCGCGGCCAGGGTTCGGGCTTTATCGTCAGCGCCGACGGCATCATTTTGACCAATGCCCATGTCGTTAGCGGCGCGAAGGAAGTCACCGTCAAACTGACCGACCGGCGCGAATTCCGCGCCAAGGTGCTAGGGGCCGACACCAAGACCGACATCGCCGTGCTCAAGATCGAGGCCAGCAACCTGCCGGTCGCCAGCCTGGGCAAAACCAGCGATCTCAAGGTCGGCGAATGGGTGCTGGCCATCGGCTCGCCCTTCGGTTTTGAAAACACGGTGACGGCCGGCGTCGTCAGCGCCAAGGGCCGGTCCCTGCCCGATGACAGCGCCGTGCCTTTCATCCAGACCGACGTCGCCATCAACCCCGGCAACTCCGGCGGGCCGCTGTTCAACACGCGCGGCGAGGTGGTCGGCATCAACTCGCAGATCTACTCCCGCAGCGGCGGCTACCAGGGTGTGTCGTTTGCCATCCCGATTGACGTGGCGACCAGAATCAAGAACCAGATCGTGGCCACCGGCAAGGTCGAACATGCCCGGCTGGGCGTGGCGGTGCAGGAAATCAACCAGGCTTTTGCCGACTCCTTCAAGCTCGACAAGCCCGAAGGCGCGCTGGTGTCCTCGGTTGAAAAAGGCAGCCCGGCCGACAAGGCGGGCCTGCAGTCGGGCGACGTGATTCGCCAGGTCAACGGCCAGCCGATTGTGTCGTCGGGTGATTTGCCGGCAGTGATAGGCCTGGCCGCGCCGGGCGACACCGTCAAGCTGGGTGTCTGGCGCCAGGGTGCATCGAAAGAAATCACCGCGCGCCTGGCCAACGCCGATGACAAGGCCGCGCAGGTCGCCGGCAAAAAAGACGCCCCCGGCCAGGGCCGGCTGGGCTTGGCGCTGCGTCCGCTGCAGCCCGATGAACGACAGGAAGCGGGCATTGACAGCGGCCTGGTGGTCCAGCAGGCAAGCGGCCCGGCGGCACTGGCCGGCGTGCAGGCGGGCGACGTGCTGCTCTCGATCAACGGCATTCCCGTAAAAAACATCGACCAGGTGCGTGCCACCGTGGCCAAGTCGCAAAAATCGGTGGCGCTGCTGATCCTGCGGGGAGACAGCAAGATTTTTGTGCCGGTGAATCTGGGCTGATGCGCGCACGCAGGGTGCGCAACGTCTTGCGCTGCTGAAATAAATTAAGCCAGGCCAGCCTTCGCTCAAAATTTATTCAATCGCTCCCACACCCAAAGCGCTAGCATCAAGGCTTTCCAATCAGGCGCTGCAGGAGACCAGACAATGACCGTGATCACCAATATCGAAGACCTGCGCGTGCTTGCGCAAAAACGCGTTCCCCGCATGTTTTACGACTACGCCGACTCCGGCTCCTGGACCGAAAGCACCTACCGCGCCAACGAAACGGATTTCCAGAAGATCAAGCTGCGCCAGCGCGTCGCGGTGAACATGGAAAACCGCAG
>NZ_JAUXNA010000220.1 GCF_030682935.1 Polaromonas sp. | reverse complement strand
GTGCGTTCTTCGGCTGGCAGGCCTTCGATCAGCGAGCGCGCCAACATGCAGGCCTGCAGCGCGGGCACTACGTACGCGGGGCCGCCCACGCCAAACTCCAGGGCCATGCGAAACCGCAGTTCTGCGGCGCTGCGCTGGTCGGCGCTCAGGCTGGTGGCGCCAACCATTTTGACGGTATAGGTTTGTGTCTGTTCGCTCATGGGGTGTGTTGCTTGCTGTTTGGGGGTTGGGTGAGAGGGGCAGGGAAAGCCAGGCTGGCCTTGAAGGGGCTGCGCTTTTCCAGATCTTCCATGTAATTGGCAATGCCTTCGCCTTCGCGGGCCAGGTAGCGCTCGACCGCATCGGCAAACGCAGGGTGCGCCAGCCAGTGGGCGCTGGTGGTTTTGACGGGCAGCAGCGCACGCGCCATTTTGTGCTCGCCCTGGGCGCCGCCTTCAAAGCGCTGAATGCCGTGTTCCATGCACCACGCCAGCGGCTGGTAGTAGCAGGCCTCAAAATGCAGGCAGTCGACACGCTCCAGCGCACCCCAGTAACGGCCATACGCGGTGCGGATCTCGTTTTTTGAATCAAATTGGCCGTTGGCCGATACAGGGCGGGCGCTGATAGCTATCAAACTGGTAGCAATCGGTGCGCCGCTTCGTTCGGCCACAAACAGCAGCCAGTTCTCGGGCATGGTGCTCTGCATGCGCTGAAAGAAGTCGCGGCTCAGATAGGGCGCGTTGCCGTGTTCGTAATAGGTGCGCTCGTAGCACTGGTAGAAAAAGCCCCAGTCGGCGGGGCTGATGTCCGTGCCCTGCGACCAGCGAAACGTGATGCCCGCATCAAGCACCTTGCGGCGCTCCTGGCGGATTTTCTTGCGTTTTTCCTGGCTCAGCGACATCAGGAAGTCGTCAAAGTCGCGGTAGCCAGAAGGTGGGGCTGTCCAGTGAAACTGCACCGTGTGGCGCAGCATCAAGCCGGCTTCCTGGCAGGCGGCCACATCCTCATCAGTCGTGAACAGCAGGTGCAGCGACGACAACCCTTCTTGCTCGCACCACGCCACCAGCGCCTTGACCAGCAGCGTGCGCTCGGTGGCGTTGCGCGCCAGCAAGCGCGCCCCGGGCACCGGGGTGAAGGGCACGGCCACCACGGCTTTGGGGTAGTAGTCGAGGCCATGCTGCTGGTAAGCGTTGGCCCAGGCGTGGTCAAACACGTATTCGCCGTAGGAATGGTCCTTGAGGTAGAGCGCGCAGGCGCCCGCCAGTGTGTCGCCCTGCCAGAGCGTGACGAAACGCGGCGTCCAGCCGGTCTCGGGCGTGGCGCTGCCGCTGCTGTGCAGGGCGGCCAGGTACTCGTGGCGCATGAAGGGGTTCAGGCCTTCGTGTGCGCTTTGCGCGGCCAGCAAGGCATTCCAGTCTGTGCCATTCACCTCCAGCGGCGAATCGAGCACACGGATGACATAATCGTTTGAGTCGTTTTTCACGTGTTGTCAGTGTCTTGCTGATGTGTTTTTTCGGGGTTCAGTTTCTTCATGTCACTCAAAATCTGCGTTGCCCAATTGAATTATTGCGTTGGCGACATGCCGGGCAATGCACAAAAAATCATCGACGCGGCCCGCACGGCCTACCAGGACGGCGCCCGGCTGGTGCTGACCCCGGAGCTGGCGATTTGCGGCTACGCGGCGGAAGACCTGTTTTTGCGTCCGTCTTTTATCCAAGCCTGCGATGATGCCGTGAATCTGGTGGCCCGTGAACTGGCCGGCTTAAAAGGCCTGAGCGTGGTGGTGGGCACGCCGACCCAAGGCGACAGCGGCAAGGGCCTGCGCACCAAAAGCGTGGCGGTGCAGCAGCGTCACAACGCGGCCAGGGTGCTGCGCGAAGGCCGCGTGATTGATACCTACGCCAAGCGCGAACTGCCCAATTACCAGGTGTTTGACGAGCGCCGCTATTTCACGCCGGGGCAGGGCACGTGCGTGTTCCAGGCCGGTGAAGGTGAAGAGGCTATCCGCATCGGCTTGCTGATCTGTGAGGACGCCTGGTTTGAAGAGCCAGCGCGGCTGGCCAAAGAAGCCGGTGCCGAGCTGCTGGTCGTGATCAATGCCTCGCCCTTTCATGTGGGCAAGGGTGGCGAGCGCGAGCTGATGATGCAGGCGCGGGTGCTGGCCACCGGCCTGCCCATGGTGTATGCGCACCTGGTGGGCGGGCAGGACGAGATCGTGTTTGAAGGCCGCTCGTTTGCGCTGCAGGCCGATGGCACGCTGGCGGGCCGGGCGCCAAGTTTTAAGGAAAATATGTTTGAAGTGCAGGCGGTGCGGATGCAGGAAGCTATTGAATTAATAGCAAGCACGGCCCCTGAACAGAGCAACGAAGCCGACCTGTGGGACGCGTTGGTGCTGGGCGTGCGCGATTACCTGGGCAAAAACGGCTTTCCTGGTGCGATTCTGGGCCTGTCCGGCGGCATTGATTCGGCCCTGGTGCTGGCGATTGCGGTCGATGCGCTGGGCGCCGACAAGGTGCGCACGGTGATGATGCCTTCGCCCTACACCGCCGACATTTCGTGGATTGACGCACGCGACATGGCCGAGCGCATGAAGGTGCGCTACGACGAGATTTCCATCGTTCCCGAATTCGAGGCCTTCAAGGCCTCGCTGGCCGGCGAGTTCAAGGGGCTGGCGGAAGACACCACCGAGGAAAACATCCAGGCGCGCATTCGCGGGGTGTTTTTGATGGCGCTGTCCAACAAGTTTGGCGCCATCGTGCTGACCACCGGCTACAAGAGCGAGATGGCCACCGGCTATTGCACGCTG
>NZ_JAUXNA010000213.1 GCF_030682935.1 Polaromonas sp. | reverse complement strand
AAAAAGCTCAGGCGTCCGGCAAAGCCGTCAACGTCCAGGCCCTTGCCCAGCGCGGTCTTGACGTATTCCTTGCCGTCCGCCAGCGTGAAGGCCAGCTCCAGCGCCTGATTCGCGCCGGCTTCCTGCATGTGGTAGCCGCTGATCGAGATCGAGTTGAACTTCGGCATGTTTTGCGCCGTGTATTCGATGATGTCGCCAATGATGCGGATGCTGGGCAGCGGCGGATAAATGTAGGTGTTGCGGACCATGAACTCCTTGAGGATGTCGTTCTGGATGGTTCCGCTCAGTTGGTCCTGGCTAACGCCCTGCTCTTCAGCGGCGACCACATAGCCCGCCAGCACGGGCAGCACGGCACCGTTCATGGTCATGGACACGCTGACCTTGTCGAGCGGAATCTGGTCGAACAGGATTTTCATGTCCTCGACGCTGTCAATCGCCACGCCGGCTTTGCCGACGTCGCCGGTCACGCGCGGATGGTCGCTGTCATAGCCGCGGTGCGTGGCCAGGTCAAACGCCACCGACACGCCCTGCCCGCCGGCGGCCAGCGCCTTGCGGTAAAACGCGTTGGACTCTTCAGCGGTTGAAAACCCGGCATACTGGCGAATCGTCCACGGGCGCACCGCATACATGGTGGCTTGCGGCCCGCGAATGAAGGGCTCGAATCCCGGCAGGGTGTTGGTGTAAGGCAGGTCCTTGATGTCTTCGGCCGTGTACAGGGGCTTGACACTGATGCCATCGGGCGTTTGCCAGTTCAGGGCATGGACGTCGCCGCCCGGCGCTGATTTGGCGGCCGCCTTGGCCCAGGCTTCCAGGTTGGACGCGTTGAATTCAGAAGGCTTTGAGCTCATGGTGTGATCGGCAGTTTTTGTTGCGCTGGGCAGCGTGTCCGGGCGTTGGGGAGGCGGGCGCAGGCTGTGCAGACAGGGTTTTGCATGCGGTAAATTGGAGTTTACATTATTTATAATTATTGATTAACAATATTCCGCCGAGCTTACAATTTCACCCATGGCTGAACTTTCTTTATCTCCCCGCGCGCTCTACCAGGATGTGGCTGAGCTTTTGCGCCAGCGTATTTTTAACCGCGAACTTGCGCCAGGCAGCTGGATCGACGAGCTCAAGCTGGCCGAGGAATACGGCATCAGCCGCACGCCCCTGCGTGAGGCCCTGAAGGTGCTGGCCACCGAAGGACTGGTCACCATGAAGGTGCGGCGCGGCGCCTACGTGACCGAGGTGTCCGATACCGACTTGGCCGATGTCTATCACCTGCTGGCCCTGCTGGAAAGTGACGCCGCCGCCGTGGTGGCCAGCAAGGCGACCGAGGCCCAGCTTAAAGAGTTGCAGGGCCTGCACAACGAACTCGAAAAAGCGGTGGCCCAGCGGGCACGCTTTTTTGAAATCAATGAAGCCTTTCACATGCGGCTGCTGGAAATTGCCAACAACCGCTGGCGCGACCAGATGGTGGCCGACCTGCGCAAGGTGATGAAGCTCAACCGCCACAACTCGCTGCTCAAGAGCGGCCGCCTCGACGAGTCGCTGGTCGAGCACCGCGCCCTCATGGCCGCGCTGGCTGCGCGCGATGGCGACGCCGCTGCGCAGCGCATGCGCGAGCATTTCAGCAACGGGCTGGAAGCCGCAGGCTGAAGCTGCGGCGCACGGGCGCGCGCATCAGCGCTTCAAACCACTATACTTTTAATAGCTACTTATGCACGGTGCATAAGGGCTAGAGCCCTATTTTTCTTAAAAAACAGGAAACATCCGCTCATCAGAAGGCTGAGCCGCATCGCGCACGGCCGCTTGCGCCAGCGCCATCACCTCGCGCGGCGGTAGCGTCTTGAGCTTGTGATCGCTCCAGACCTGGCGCCAGCGGCGTGCGCCAGGCTGTCCGTGCCTGAGCCCCAGCATGTGGCGGGCGATCGTGGCCCAGGGCGTTGCCTCCCTTGCAGCTTCGCGCTCCATATAGGTCACCATCTGCTCTTCAATGGCTTCGCGCGTCATCTCGCCTTGGGGCGCAGCGTCAAAAAAATCGGCATCCCACGAGGCCAGCCACCACGGGTTGTGATATGCCTCGCGGCCAACCATCACACCGTCAAGCACACGCAGTTGCTCTGCCACCTGTTCGCTGGTCGTGATGCCTCCGTTGATGCAAATCGTCAACTCGGGAAAATCCTGCTTCAGGCGGTGCACCAGCTCGTAGCGCAGCGGCGGCACTTCGCGGTTCTCCTTGGGGCTCAGCCCCTTGAGCCAGGCGTTGCGGGCATGGACCACAAAGGTCTGGCAGCCCGCTTCGCTGACCGTACCCACAAAATCGCGCACGAACTCATAGCACTCGCGCTTGTCGATACCGATGCGGTGCTTCACCGTGACCGGCACGGTCACCACGTCCACCATCGCTTTGACGCAGTCGGCCACCAGTTGCGGCTCGTTCATCAGGCAGGCGCCAAAGGCACCGCGCTGCACGCGCTCGCTCGGGCAGCCGCAATTGAGGTTGATCTCTTCATAGCCCCACTGCGCGCCCAGGCGGGCGCAATGGGCCAGATCGGCCGCTTCGCTGCCCCCCAACTGCAGCGCCACCGGATGCTCCTCCACATTGAAGCGCAGGTGGCGCGCCACATCGCCGTGAACCAGCGCGCCGGTCGTGACCATTTCGGTATACAGCAACGCATGGCGCGACAACAGGCGGTGAAAGTAGCGGCAGTGCCTGTCGGTCCAGTCCATCATGGGCGCCACGCTCAGGCGCCAGGGATTCATTGGGGGGTTTGAAGCAGCGCCAGGCACGGGCGCGGGGGAATGTGAAACGGACATGACGCCATTTTCCCAGAAAGCGGGTCCTGCCCAGGCCGCCAGCTTCATCGCTGGCCCGCCGGCAAGCCGAACGACTACGCGGCCAGCCCCGAGGGGCAGGTAACATAAGCGCTTGACCCCCCGGCGAACATGCCTGGGACGCAGGAAAAAAGATGACACACATGCCGCTCTCCCGAACCACGGCCGCCTCCGGCCAATCTATTTTTTCCAGACGAGCCCAGGCGCTTGCCATGCTGGCCCCGGCGGTGCTGCTGGCCGCCTGCACCGCATCAGTACCGCTTCCACCCTGGACGCCGCCTGCGCCCCGTCCCGCGCCAAGCGCGCCGGCCCCCGCCGTGCAAACATTGCCCGTGGCGCCGCCCGCGGCCATCGCACCGGCACCCGTTGCTCAGCCCGCGCCCTACAGTGCGGCGGTTGCGGCCCGTTTCCCGGCGCCTTCGGTGGTGTACAACACCCCCGGCCTGCAAGCCCAGCGCACCAGCTTCACGACGCAGGCCGAAATCGAGGCCTGGCTGCGCGATCAGGCGGCCTCCGCATCGCGTTCGCCGGGCGTCAGCGCCGCTGTGTTGCCTATAGGGCGGTCCCAGCGCGGCGAAACTCTGCAGGCACTGGTGCTGGCACGCGCCACCGGCACCGACCCGGCCGCCCTGCTGGCTACCGGACGGCCGACAGTGCTGCTGGTGGGGCAGCAGCACGGCGACGAACCGGCGGGCAGCGAAGCGCTGCTGGTGGTGGCCAGGGAGCTTGCACAAGGGCTGCTGCAGCCCGTGCTGGAACGCATCAATGTGGTAATTGTTCCACGCGCCAATCCTGATGGCGCAGCCAGCAACCAGCGCGCCACCACCGGCGGGCTGGACATGAACCGCGACCATTTGCTGCTCAACACGCCCGAGGCCCAGGCGCTGGCCAGGCTCATGCGCGACTATCAACCCACGGTGGTGGCCGACGCCCACGAATACACCGCGGCCGGCCGCTTTCTTGAGAAATTCGGCGCTGTGCAAAAGTACGACGCCTTGCTGCAATACGCCACCACGGCCAACCTGCCGGAGTTTTTGACCAAGGCGGCCGAAGAATGGTACCGACGCCCATTGCTGGCCGCGCTGAAGACCCAAGGCCTCAGTACGGAGTGGTATTACACGACCTCGACGGATCTGGCCGACAAAAAAGTATCCATGGGCGGCACCAGGCCTGACACCGGCCGCAACGTGAATGGACTTAAAAATGCCGTCAGCCTGCTGATTGAAACGCGCGGCGTGGGCCTTGGCCGCTTGCATATTCAGCGGCGCGTGCATACCCAGGTCACGGCCCTCACCAGCGTGCTGGCCAGCACAGCGCAACGCGCCAGCGAACTCGGCCAGTTGCGCCCCTACATCGACAAGGAAATCAGCGCGCTGGCCTGCAGGGAAGAAGCCATTGTGGAGTCAGCACCGACAGCCGCCCAATACGAACTGGTCATGCTGGATCCGGTAAGCGGTGCCGACAAACCCATCACCGTGGACTGGGATTCCGCGCTTGCGCTGCGCAGCATCAAGGCGCGACCCCGCCCCTGCGGCTACTGGCTGTCCGCAGGGTCCAGCACGGCCGCAGAGCGGCTGCGGCTGCACGGCGTGCAGGTGATGCGCCTGGCAGAATCCGGCTCGCTTCTGGGGGACAGCTACAGCGAAACCGCACGCGCAGCAGCCGCGCGTCAGGATGTGCGCGGCACGATCGCGGGCAGCAAGTCGATCGTGCAGGTGCAAGTCGGCCTCACGCGCGGTGTGGTGGATGTGCCGCGCGGCAGCTATTACGTACCGCTGAACCAGCCCTTGGGCAACCTGGTGTTTGCCGCGCTGGAGCCCGACACCCAGAGCAGCTTCTTTGCCAACCAGGTCCTGGACGGCCTTCAAAGCACGGTGCGGGTGATCGCCGAGCCCATCCTCAAGCTCGAAGAGTTGCCTTGAGTCGTTCAAGGCTGCGGCGTGCACTGCATGAATGAATTTAGCGCCAGCGTCTTACAGAAAGAGAGTGCGATATCCGACTGCAGGTGACCGGTTTCTGCGCGTAAATGAGCAGGTAACGCAAGAAAGGATTCGCATGAAAAACTTTGAACTGACCCCGAAAATGTTGAGCTTGGGCGGTGTTTTTTACCCGACAGGCTATGCCTTCATCATGTTCCCCGATGTCAAGGACGCCACGCAGGTAGCGCGCGAACTGGAGGCGGACAACGACGGCATCATGCTGCTGACACCGGCGACCATCCTGGAGCAAATCGGCCAGGCAGACGACCAATCGGATGTGGCGCTGCCCAGCGTGGGCACCGAAGGGGCTACCGTCCGTAAATACGTAGACCTGGCGCGAGAAGGCCACCATGCATTGATGATTCCCGTGCCATCCAGGGAGGCCACAGAGCGCATCATGGCGGTGGTGCGCCAAGTACCTTTCTCCTACGCACAGAAATACCACATGCTGGTCATTGAAGATCTGGAGTAACCCTGTCGTCCGTCTTCCGGAACCTGTCCGTATTTCTGTGTGTGAGGGCACCGCGAGATTTTTCCACAGCGGCAGGCGGCGTTTGACGCCTGCCGTGCGGCACGAGGCTTTTGGCTCACCCACTTTTTCCGTGGGCAATGACCGCTTGCCACCGCTGCGCTCAACCTGACTACGCGCGCGGCCAAGCGCCCTGCTACTGCGCGGGAGCAGCTGCTGCGCGCTCCAGCACGTGACGGATCATGGACTGCGCCAACTCCTGCTCACCCAGAAAGACCTTGCCTGCATTTTCCTGGTCCAGCAATTTGGCTTCAGCCTCGTTGTGGGTACGCACCACGGTTTCGATGGGCGGATTGAGCGTACGCGCTATGGCAATCATTTGCCGCACATCCAGCGTGTCGGGCGTAGCGATGACCAGCATTCTGGCTTCGGCAATATGCGCCTGAATCAGCACCTCCGCCTCTGACGCATCGCCCGATACCGCAGGCATGCCCTTGGCCCGCAGCCGCTCCACCGTCTCCCGGTTTTTCTCGGCCACAACAAAAGGGATGCCATTGGCCGTGAGCGCCGCTGCGATGCGCCGCCCGACCCGGCCATAGCCGACCAGAACCACATGACGCGAAAGATACCTAGCGTCCGTGGTGACGGGCAGCGCGGCTGTAGGCTCGTCACGCGCCTCCATCCTGCGGGCCAGCGCCGACCGGGCCAGTATCCACTGCTGCAAAGGCTCAACCGCCCTAAAGAAGAGCGGATTGAGCGCAATCGAGATCAATGCGCCAGCCACCACCAGGCTTTGCCCTTCTGGCGGCAGCAGGCCCAGCGACGCGCCCAGCCCCACCAGAATGAACGAGAACTCACCGATTTGTGCCAGACTGGCCGACACCGTGAGGGCGGTGTTCAAGGGGTAACGAAACGCCATGACAAGCAGTCCCGCGGCCAGCGTTTTGCCGACAATGATGATGCCGACCACCGCCAGCACCTGGAGCGGTCGCTCAAACAGCACCCAAGGGTCAAACAACATGCCCACAGAGACAAAAAACAGCACGGCAAACGCGTCGCGTAGCGGCAGTGACTCCTCAGCGGCGCGACGGCTGAACTCGGACTCGCGCATCACCATGCCTGCAAAAAAGGCCCCCAGCGCAAACGACACGCCAAACAGCGCTGTCGCACCAAAGGCGATGCTGACGGCGGCCGCCACCACGCACAAGGTAAACAGCTCGCGGGAACCCGTGCGCTGCACCTGCCAGAGCACCCAGGGGAAAAACCGCCGGCCCACCATCAGCATCAGGGCCACAAAACCGCCCACCTGCAGCAAGGTGAAGCCCAGGGTTTTCCACAGCACGTCCACGTCTGCGTCCGCTTCACCCGAAAGCCAGGTCCCCAGCGGCGGCAGCAGCACCAGTACCAGCACCATCGCGAGGTCTTCAACAATCAACCACCCCACGGCAATGCGGCCATTGAAGGAGTCCACAATGCCCTGGCTTTCAAGGGCGCGCAGCAGCACCACGGTGCTGGCCACCGAGAGCGAAAGCCCGAACACCAGCGCGCCCCCCAAATTCCACCCCCACCAATGCGCCAGCCCCATGCCCAGCGCGGTGGCCACGGCCATTTGCACCACGGCGCCCGGTACGGCGATCTTGCGCACCGCCAGCAAATCGTCCAGTGAAAAATGAAGTCCCACGCCAAACATCAGCAGCATCACGCCAATTTCAGCAAGCTGACTGGCGATTGCGGCATCGGCCACAAAACCCGGCGTGAAAGGACCGATGATCACGCCCGCCAACAAATAACCGACCAGTGCAGGCAAGCGCAGCCGCACAGCAAAAAAGCCAAAAATCAACGCCAGGCCCAAGCCGGCGGCAATGGTGCTGATCAGGGAAACACTGTGGGGCATGCGAAAAGATTTCCTTCAGAAAAGCAGGTTGGGGAAGGTCTCTGAAGAGGCTGCCCCGCTGCGACGCGTAGTGCTCAGATTCAGTACCAGCGCGTGCGGGGCCGCTTGTATCAACGCCCTTTGATTATGGAGGATGAGGGCCTGACACGGAAAAAAGGGTTTCCCCCGGCCGGAGCCGTTTGATTTTTCGCCACAAGATTTCGATGCGGCTGGAGGGTTTGCCCGTGGCATCCAGGGCTTGGTGAATCCACGACAGGTCAATGAGCCCGCTCAACCCGTCTAAACACGCCAGTGTTTTGCCCAACGTTTGCGATAGTTCTACTTGAAATTTATCGAGTAGGGGACGGAGTTGCCCCCGTCGCCCTCTCACACCACCGTACGTGCGGTTCCGCATACGGCGGTTCATTAAACACGCTGGAAGCGTCGCTGGGTGTCCAGCAACGAAACCAACCCTAGCCCGTCAAAGAAGCGTTTGGGATAGGCCGCGTTCATGTGGCTCGCTCCGGCGTTCCACCAAGGACCGCGTCCGTTGCTTGCCGATCTCCATGCTCGCGTCTCACCCAAACCTCTCTCCTGTAGTCGCTTGTTACGTGTGGCCGGGCGTTTCCATTGCCGCCATAGCAGGCAGCGCAGTTTGCGCCGAATCCACCCGTCCAGCTCCTGCAACACACCTTTTACCTCGGTCAGCCGAAAGTACGATGTCCAGCCCCGCAGCACCGGATTGAGCGCTTCGACCGCTTTACCGAGATTGCGCGAGGCATTCCCGACAACGATCGCACGCACCCGGTCTTTCAATCGCTTCAGACTACTATCCGCAATCTTGAGACGGGCTTGTTCATGCCGCGTGACGCTGTAACCCAAAAACTTCCGTTGCCAAGGCTGCGCCACGGCGCTTTTGTCCCGATTCACCTGAAGCTTCAATTTGCGCTCCAGGTAATCGGTGATCGCCTGCATCGCGTGCTGCCCTGCCACTTCGCTTTTGACGTATATATTGCAGTCATCAGCATAGCGGCAGAATCGGTGTCCCCGGCGCTCCAACTCACGGTCCAGGTCCGTCAGCAGGATGTTCGACAGCAGTGGCGACAGCGGCCCGCCTTGCGGCGTTCCCTTATCCCTCGCACTGACAATTCCCTCTGACATCATGCCCACTCGCAGGTAGCGCCGGATCAGTTTCAATACCCGCTCATCTTTGATTCCGCGGGCTACCCGTGACATCAAAATGTCGTGGTTGACCCGGTCAAAGAATTTCTCCAAATCGAGGTCGACCACCCAACGGCGGCCTTCCCGGATATAGCCCTGCGCTCTTTGCACGGCTTGCCACGCATTGCGCCCAGGTCGAAACCCGTAGCTATGCTCGGAGAATGTGGGCTCGAATTCTGGTTGCAGAACTTGCAGCAGCGCCTGCTGGATCAGACGATCCGATACCGTCGGGATGCCCAGTGTGCGTACCCCGCCATTGGGCTTGGGTATTTCCACTTTGCGAATCGCCGCCGGCATGTAATTTCCTGCCAGCAGTGCTGCCTTGACGCTTGGCCAGTGCTGTTGCAGCCATGCCTTGAACTCGAACACAGTGAGTCCATCGACTCCTGCTGCGCCTTTGTTGCGCATGACCCGCTCATACGCTCGCCACAGGTTGCTCCGTTCGACCACGGCGTCCATCTGCCGCAGTCCCTCCGCTTTCGTTCGCCCATGCGCCGCCGTGCCCATCTCGGCACCCAGCCCGGCCATTGACGAATTCCGTTCGTCTCTTTCCGTTCGGGTAGCAGTTTCCTGCTTTGTTGCTTCACCGATTTGCATCGAGGTCGTATGTCCTACTCGCGTTGCTCAATGTTCGGGCCTTCAGTCCGGGCTCTTTCTGGCTCACCGCCTGTCCCCGACCTACTATGCCCTCTGCTGACTTCTGCATGCGCATCCCGACACCTCAGGGTGGCAGTAGCACAAGGCACGCATGCAGATCTCCCCGGGTATTGCGCACCTACCTTCACGCTTATGCCTGTCGGATATACGCCGTTGCGTTCCGTGCAAGTATTGGGCTTTGCAGATAATGGGCTGCTCACCCCACAACGTCGCCTCCTATCCGCTTCTTGTTCATCAGGCCAGCGCTTTGCCTTCGGCTTCCTCCAGATTCGCAGTCGCCCGCGACACCCTTGCCGTTCGGCTAACGGTTCCCCTTGCCGGGTCCGTAGAGGACTTTCACCTCCGAGTAAGTGCGCCCTGCCGGGCGCACCATAAAAAAAGGGACGTGATGAACACGTCCCTTTTTTACCCTACCTCGGCTGCCAAGTCCTTAACTGACTGGCATTACCCGCGAGCGGGGCTTTTGATGAACCGGGAGCAAACGCCTGTTTACAGCTTTTGCGCCTGCATGAAGCTGTCAAAGCGCGCTTCAGTGAAGCGGAACCACAGATTCTGGTCCTTGCGAAAGGCCGCCAAATCTTCG
The DNA here is from genome assembly GCF_030682935.1 of Polaromonas sp. Taxonomy (GTDB): domain Bacteria; phylum Pseudomonadota; class Gammaproteobacteria; order Burkholderiales; family Burkholderiaceae_C; genus Polaromonas. Next base: position 274 of record NZ_JAUXNA010000213.1, on the reverse strand, counting down.
TAGATTTTCTTCCAGTTCGAGTTCTTGGCGCTCAACTCGGCGTACAGGTCCATGGACTCCTTGAACGCACGGTCCATGATGTCCTTGGGGAAGGGCAGAACTTTGGTTCCAGAGGCGACGAGTTGCTTAAGCGCTGTAGGGTTCCTGGCGTCGTACTTGGCCTGTACCTCCTGGTGCGCGTAGGCGGCAGCGGCATCCACGATGGCTTTGTTCTCGGACGACAACGCCTGGTAGGCCTTGGTGTTGATGAAGAATTCGAGCTGCGGGCCACCTT
>NZ_JAUXNA010000037.1 GCF_030682935.1 Polaromonas sp. | reverse complement strand
TTCTCGTGCTTCATCATGCGCTGCAGCAGAGGCAACGCGAAAGCGGCGGTTTTGCCCGTGCCGGTTTGGGCGGCGCCCATCACGTCCCTGCCTTGCAGAACGACCGGGATGGCCTGTTCCTGGATGGGGGTCATGGATTCGTAGCCCATCTCGGCTACGGCGCGGGCCAGCGGTTCTGCTAGCGAAAGGTTCGAAAAAGATGATGTCATTTAGCCTGCCATTGTCGCACTTTGGACGAAACAGGGGCTATAACCTCGATTTTCGTCACAAAAACGAGCTGCCAGAACCCCGCCTGGTGGATGGGAATAGCTGCCGATGCGCATTTTATTGCTATTAATTAAATAGCTATCAGCACCCGCTGACTATGCGCTTAAGGCCGATTTCTTATAAATTTTTGACACTGAATGTGTCGCAGGCCTTGACGCTGCCATTGTTCAGGCCATTGTTGAACCAGCGCTGCCGCTGGGCGCTGCTGCCGTGGGTAAAACTCTCGGGCACCACGGCACCGCCACCGCCGCGCTGAAGCGCATCGTCACCGATTTTGGCGGCGGCGTTCATGGCTTCTTCGACATCGCCCTGCTCCAGAATCTGGCGGGCGTTCTGGGCCTTGTTCGCCCAGACGCCGGCAAAGCAGTCGGCCTGCAGTTCCAGCTTCACGCTCAGCTGGTTGTACGCGACCTCACTGACCCGGCCGCGCATCTGCTCCATCTGGCTGCTGATGCCCAGCAGGTTTTGCACATGGTGGCCAACCTCGTGCGCAATCACGTAGGCTTGGGCAAAGTCGCCGGGCGCGCCCAGGCGGTTTTTCAGGGTTTCGTAAAACCCGAGGTCGATATAGACCTTTTGGTCGCCGGGGCAGTAAAACGGCCCCATGGCGGCTTGGCCCTGGCCGCAGGCGGTCTGTGTAGCGCCGCGAAACAGCACCAGGCGCGGCTCCTGGTAGGTGCCGCCGCCCTTGGCGAACACGTCTTTCCAGACATCTTCGGTATCGGCCAGCACGGTGGAGACAAAGCTGGCCATGCGGTCGTCGGCAGGGGGCCGTTGGCCAGGCGCCTGCTGCTGCACCTGGGCGGGCGGCGAGGCGCCGCTTAAAGCCCCCAGTATCGTGAGCGGATTGATGCCGAAAATCCAGCCGCCCACCAGCGCCACCACAATGGTGCCTATGCCTATGCTGCGGCCGCCCAGCAGTCCGCCGCCCATGCCGCCACCCGCGTCATCGCGCCGGTCTTCGACGTTGTCGGACTGCCGATTGCCTTCCCATTTCATGATCGATTTCCTGGTTTGCGTATAAAGACTTGCCTGACGCTGAAGCTTGCCCCCGTCCGCCACGGCTGGATGTCAGCGCAAGCGCCGACTTGATCGCCCCTCAGCGCAATCACTCGACTTGGGGGGTGGACAGGACAGCGGGCTCATCGCGCAGCAGCCGCCAAGCCAGCCAGGTGCCCAAAATTGCGTTGAGAATCGCAAAGCTGCTGATCAACAGCACGCCCCCGGTGTCCAGGGGCCGGTTGTGCGCGATCCAGGCGAGCGCCGATGACAAGGCATTGAGCGCGAGCATGATCCAGAACAAGGGATTGCGGGGCTGAAACAGGCGAGACAATTTCATAGTGCCCACATGCTAACCGCTTGACAGCCGGCAAGGTGTTGCGTGCCGTACGGCGCGCAACACCATACTAGCGGCCCGTCAGCAAGGCAGTCGACTGGAAGGCGCCGTCAAGACCCGTGGCGTCGGCTACGGCCTGCGGGCTGGCGGTTTGCGGCAGGAAATTGGCCGCGGTCTGGGCCTGCAGGACGCAGTTTTGCCGTTCGGTGCCAAGGCTGCTCTGGTTGCACTGGGCCAGGGCCGATCGCTCGGCGGCGTACTGAAACCCGCGCGCATGCGCTCTTTCGACCTGCCCGTCCACCACCAGCGCCATGGCCACCAGCTGGCACACGATGACCAGCCCCGCTGCCACGCCCAGCCAGACTTTATGGGACGGTTCATCAGGCTGTTGCGTATGGTCAGAAAACATCTTCGTCACCTCTTTATTACATTTGTGTCGATGCTAAGGCGGCGCCTTGAAAAACCATTCGGCACTTTTCCCGGCCCTGTGTAGGATAAAAGCGCTGGCTTACCATGGCGGCATGACCTCTGCCTCCTCCATGCCTGTTTCCTGCGCTCTGCTTGACCCCGCCCGGACGGCGGAGCGACTGCCCTACCCGCTGCTGGTGAAGGCGCTCACCGCGCTGCTGCAAGACCCTTCGGTGCAGGTGCCGGCGCGCCTGGTGCTGCCCCTGCCCGGTGGCGGCAGTTTGTTTGTCATGCCCGCGCTCGATGGCTTGAGTGCCATCACCAAGCTCATCACCTTTACGCCAGCCAATGCGGGCCGTGGCCTGGCTACGATTCAGGGCGACGTGGTGGTGTTTGACGTGGCCACGGGCCAACGCAGGCTGATTCTGGATGGCCCCACCGTGACAGCGCGGCGCACGGCCGCCGTGTCGGTGCTGGCCGCCCAGCGGCTGGCACCCTGCAAGCAGGGGCCGCTGCTGATTGTGGGTGCGGGCGTGCAGGGCAAAGCCCACCTGGAGGCCTTTGCCGAGGGCTTGAACACCCGGGAATTTCTGATTGCTTCCCGCAGCCTGTCCAGCGCGCAAGGGCTGGCCCATTACGCGCAAACGCTGGGCTTGCAAGCCCGCGTGGTGCTGGACGCCGATGCGGCGCTGGCCGACTGCCCGATCGCCGTGACCTGCACGCCCGCCCACGAGGTGGTGCTGGGCGCCCTGCCGCGCGGCGACGCGTTTGTGGCCGCGGTGGGCGCCTTCACGCCAAAAATGGCGGAGCTGAGCCCGGAGTTGTGCCGTTATTTTGCAGCGCACGGCACGGTGGTGGTGGACACGGTGGATGCCGCGCACGAGGCCGGTGATTTGCTGCAGGCCGGGCTGGAGGTAACCCGCTTTGCCAGCCTGGCCGACGTGGTGCGCACCGAGGCTTTTGCGGCAAAGGGGCCGGTGCTGTTCAAGAGCTGCGGCTGGGCTGGATGGGATTTGGCCGCGGCAAGAACGGCCCTCGCCCAAGCAGTTGGCCCACACGCAGACTGACCATCTTCAGGCTGAGTGCGCATGGGAGCGCCCCTTCAATACGGCCTGGTGGCCTACTCAGGGCGAACAGGACTTATGGCGAAGTCTCCTGGCAAGGCCGCTACGGATCGGCCACTGTAAAAAGCTGCTGCACATCAGGGGCACTGGCGTAAACAGGCGCGGCACCTCGCGCTGGCTGGCGTTGCGTGACTCGCCTGACCGAGGCGCGGACCTGCTTCCTGGCTTCTCTACTGCTCCAGATACCACTGGATGAAGTACTTCGCGACGAAGCCCACCATGCCAAACGCCAGGCCCAGAAAAATGACGAAGGTGCCTAACTTGCCGGCCTTGGACTGCCACGCCAGGTGGCCGATGATGAACATCATGTAGAGCATGAAAGCCCCCACGCCGAAGGTGAGCCCAAAGGTGGCGATCTGCTCTTCCGTGAAGCCGAACATCAGACGGATCCTTCGGGCGGCAGGCGTTCGGGCAGGTTACTGGAATCGACCAGGTCACGGTAAGCATGCCAGCTGGCGTGGCCCAGCAGCGGCAGCACGAAAATCAGGCCTACCAGCAGCGTACCCAGGCCCAGCAGCGTCAGGCCCATGATCAAGGCGGCCCACAGGGCCATCGGCACGGGGTTGGTCAGCACCGCCTGCCAGCTGGCCAGCACGGCCTGCATCACATTGACGCGCCGGTCCAGCAGCAGGGGCATGGCAATCACGCTGGAGGCAAATATGGGTGCGGCCATCAGGCCCCCCATGGTGAGCCAGAGTTCAAACACGTAGTAATTGGGCGCCAGCACGATATGGCGCAGAAAGTCCACGGGGGTGTTGATGGGCTGCGGCGCCATCAGCGTGATCAGCGCCGCCGAGGTAAGCACCCAGCCGGTGCCGGCCAGCGCCAGCAACAAACCGAAGCGCACCAGGCACCAGTAGCCGCCACGCACCACATAGCGCGAGTGTTGCCAGCGGGTCCAGGTCTTGACGACCAGCTTCGTGTTGATAGCTTCGCCGCGTTCGAGGGCACGGCTGATGGCGTACAGGCTGGTGGCCAGCACCGGCGCCACCACCAAAAAACCGGAAAGCGCACCGGCCAGCAACCAGAAATGCTCGTGCGCCAGGAGCAGCAGCAGACCGCCAAAGGCGGCCAGCACCAAGCCATGCGCCAGGCTAAGCCAGCCGCCGCGCCGCATGTCTTGCGCGCCACGCGCCAGCCACTGCAGCGGCTGGGCCAGCCCGATGGTGCGAATCACAGGCAGCGCCACATGGCCAGGGGCCGACGGCGAGGGGGAAGGAGGAAGGTTGGAGTGCAGCGCCATGGCCTGAGCATACCTGCAGCGCCTGCCCCGGGCTGGCCAGGGGCAAGGCTTTTCGGGTGCGGCATGCGCGTCTGTTGACCCTGGTCAAGAGCACGGCGCTGCTGGTGCAATCCATCTCCGTCATTGCGAACGCAGTGCGGCAATCCATTTATGCGCTTTTTCGGCGATGACGATTCGGGGGCGGTTCATGAAAAGCGAAGGGGTTTGCTTGTTCGGTCTCGATTTGGCGTGACGAGATTGGGCTGGCCGGGAATCGCCCCGGCAGGCGACTTACTTTTCTTTTGCTTCGCCAAAGAAACCTAAGGAAAAGAAAGGCGACCCTACTGTCTGCGACCCCTTCGCTTCGCTACGGGGCACCCTGCGGTGCTCGCTTCAGGCGGGGTCCGCGCAAACTCGCCTTCGGCTCAAACAGCGCGCGGCCCTGATCCGCCTGAAGCTCCGCTCCTCAGCGCAGACAGAAGGGGGCGAATCGGGGAAAAGACCAATACCAACAGCCAGCAGCCGAATACGCAGCACGCGCTCGGCGCGATTTTCTCCCCGACTCCGCATCCGATCCCAAAACCCGTCCTGGCTGGGCCTGTGATGACGCGGGAAAGCGGGATCAGGGCGAGCGATTGTCTGAGCCGAAGGCGAGTTCGAGCTCGACCCCCGCTTTTCCGGGGCAGCGCAGGTTGCCCGAAGCGCAGCGTAGGGACCCCCAGACTGCGGGTCGCCTTTTCTTTGGCTATGTCCCAGTTATGTGTTGAAGGAGTAATCTGCAGGTAGACACTCATTGAGGAGGTCTGCATATGGACACCCAAGCCTTTCAACACTGGCTGGCTCAGCTAGGCCAACTCAGTGCTATGCAGAGAGCTACTGTGCAGCGTGTTCTTCGTGAACCGCGACCGAAGGATGCTCTTGAAGCCGCCTTGCCGGACTTACCAGCTTGTCCTCATTGCCAAGCGCCAGCCACTCAATTGGCCCCGTGGGGCTGGAGTCGTGGATTGCGGCGTTACCGATGCCGGGCGTGTGGCCGTACCTGCAATACCTTGACCGGCACAGCCTTGGCGCACCTGCGCAAAGCCGATTGCTGGCATGCCTACGCCCAGGCCTTGATCGATGGCCTCACGCTCAGGCAGGCGGCGCAGCATTGTGGCGTCAACAAAAACACTGCTTTCCTGTGGCGACACCGTTTTTTGCTTGCCGTTGCAGGGCATCGCGATACGCGTGAGAGCGGCATTGTCGAAGCGGATGAGACCTTCTTCCTGGAGTCCTTCAAGGGACAGCGCCGCCTGCCCCGGCCTGCTCGCAAGCGCGGCGGTGTCGGGGCCACGCGTGGAACGGGCAAAGACCAGATCCCGGTTATGGTGGTTCGCGACCGTGAAGGACACACTGCCGACTTCCAGCTGGACAAGCTCGATGCCGCGCATGTGCGAGACGCCCTCCTGCCTCTGATCGATCGCGAGTCGGTGTTGTGCACGGATGGAGCAGCCGTTTACGCCGCCTTTGCCGGCGCCAGTGGAATCACGCATTACGTCGTGCATGCCCGGCCGGGGCAGCGGGTCCGAGAAGGAGCCTTCCACATCCAGAACGTCAATACCTATCACAGCAGGCTGAAGGGCTGGATGGCGCGGTTCCATGGTGTTGCGACCAAGTACCTCGTCAATTACTTGGGGTGGCGACGCATGCTGGAGCGCTATCAACCGAGCATCCAGCCCGTTCACTGCTTGCGCGAATCCCTCGGGCGAGCTCGGCAACACGTAATTGGGACATAGCCTTTTCTTTTGGGCGAACTAAACTTCTTCCGCATGCGGCTGGGGAACTGAAGTAAGCGCCCGGTGAGCCCATGTTGACGACCGTAAGTGAATCACCCACTCGCTTATCAAGTTCAGTTCTGTCTGGCGCATGGCTACTCTTGTGTATTCCAGAACCGCCAGTTGCCTGCGCGTCACATCCCCGACGGTCATGAGGGCGTTCTTGAAACAGATGAGGATAAGAGACGTACCACTCCGTTATGGATTGCGTCGGATTTTTGCTTTTCAGGGCCGTCCTGTCTTTAGGCTGCTGCAGCCCGTTCACGTTCGGGCGTCGGTCCGAGCGCTGGCTGGGGTGCGGTCCGATCGATAGAAAGCTCGCCACCCAAGGCTTCGAGCAGGTCAGGAATCAAGGCTGACAACTCTCCCGTCACGATGGCCACGTCGGTGTCGAAGCCGTCGTCATCCTTGCCTCTTTCCTGCACGCCGTCAAGCACGACGTCGAGCAGCTTGATTTTTCGCACTTGGGCCATGTCGGTCAGAACAAAAGACACGCGATCGTTCCACGTCATGCCTAGCTGTGTGGGCACTTTGCCCGACGCAATATGTTGAGCGACCTCGTCGATTTCGAGGGTGTGGCGCGAATAGCGGACCGTCGATTTCTGGTCATCGG
>NZ_JAUXNA010000205.1 GCF_030682935.1 Polaromonas sp. | reverse complement strand
AAGCCGCAAGAAGGTGTAGCCGCCGCAAGCCCGGCTTTTTTCAGGGCCGGGAACCATCCGGGGAGCACGGGCGCAAGGCCCGTGCTCCCCGGCTTCACGCCGCCTGCCGCGCTGAGGCGGGCGCGGGCTGGCGAAAGGACTGCATCAGCGCCGCCCACTGCGGCCGCGCGCTGGCCAGATGGCGCGCCTTGACATGGCCATAACCCTTGATCATTTCGGGAATCCGGGCAATTTCCAGTGCGGTGGCGTGGTTTTCGGCGTGCAAGCCCGCCAGCACTTCCTCCAGGCTGGCCCGGTATTCATCGATCAGTGCACGCTCCGTCTTGCGCTCTTCGCTGCGGCCGAACAGATCGAGCGGTGTGCCGCGCAGGCCTTTGAGCTTGGCCAGCAGCCTGAAGCCGGTCAGCATCCAGGGTCCGAATGGCTGTTTTTGCAGCTCGCCCTTGTCGTTTTTGGCCGCAATCAGGGGCGGCGCCAGGTGGTAGTTGAGCTTGAAGTCGCCTTCAAACATGGCATTGACCTTGTTGAGAAAACCGGCATCCGTGTGCAGCCGCGCGACCTCATACTCGTCCTTGTACGCCATGAGCTTGAAGAGGTAACGGGCCACGGCTTCGGTCAGCGTGGTTTTGCCCAGCGGCGCTTCGGTGGCGCGCACCTTTTCGACAAAGGCTTGATACGTCTGCGCATAAGCGGCGTTCTGGTAGGCCGTCAGAAAAGCCACCCGCTTGGTCAACATCTCGGCCAGGGATGGCTTTTTGACGAATTCAATCACCTGCGCGGCCTTGTACAGCGCCTGTACCGACGCCAGGTCGTGCGCGCAGCGACGGCCCCATTCAAACGCCGCCTTGTTGTTGTCGACCTGCACGTTATTGAGCTCAATGGCGCGCATGAGCGCGGCATGCGACAGCGGCACCCGGCCTTTTTGCCAGGCAAAGCCCAGCATCAGCGGATTGGTGTAAATCGAGTCGCCGATCATCTGCACCGCCACCTGTTCGGCGTCAAAACTCGCCATCAGTTCCGCGCCCACGGCAGACCGCACGGCGCTTTCGCAGTGGCCGCCCGGAAACTGCCAGCCCGGGTTGGTCACAAATGCCGCCGTCGGCGTGCCGTGCGAATTCATCGCTACAAAGGTGCGGCCGGGCTGCATGGTGGCCAGCGTGTAGGGGCTGGCCGTCACGATCGGGTCGCAGCCGATGATCAGGTCGGCTTTGGCCGTGTCCACCTTGGTGGTGTAAATGGCCTCGGGCCGGTTGGCGATCTGGATATGACTCCAGGTGGCACCGCCTTTTTGCGCCAGCCCGCCGGCGTCCTGCGTGACCACGCCCTTGCCTTCAAGGTGCGCGGCCATGCCCAGCAACTGGCCGATGGTGATGACCCCCGTGCCGCCGACGCCGCCGACCACAATACCCCAGGCGTTTTCAGCCAGCGGCAGCACCGGCTCGGGAATCGCGGGCAGGCTCGCCAGGTCGCCCTTTTTGTCCTTCCTGGGCTTCTTGAGGCTGCCGCCTTCAACCGTCACAAAGCTCGGGCAAAAACCCTTGACGCAGGAGTAATCCTTGTTGCAGGTGTTCTGGTTGATGCGGCGCTTGCGGCCGAATTCGGTTTCCAGCGGCTCGACCGACAGGCAGTTGGACTGCACCGAACAATCGCCGCAGCCCTCGCACACCAGCTCGTTGATGACCACGCGCTTGGCCGGGTCCGCGAGCAGGCCGCGCTTGCGGCGGCGGCGCTTTTCGGTGGCGCAGGTCTGGTCGTAAATGATGGCGGTCGTGCCCTTGCGTTCGCGGAACTCGCGCTGGAGCTTGTCCAGTTCGTCGCGGTGATGCACGGTGACGCCGGCCAGCAGTTTGGCGCCCGCGTATTTTTCGGGCTCGTCGGTCACGATGACCAGTTTGGTCACGCCTTCGGCATCCAGGCTCCGCATGATCTGCAGCACCGAATGGCCCTCGGGCCGCTCGCCGACCGGCTGGCCGCCCGTCATGGCCACGGCATCGTTGTAGAGGATTTTGTAGGTGATGTTGACGCCACTGGCAATGCTCTGGCGGATCGCCAGCAGCCCGCTGTGAAAGTAGGTGCCATCGCCCAGATTGGCAAAAATATGCGCGTCGCTGGTGAACGGGGCCTGGCCGACCCAGCTCACGCCTTCGCCGCCCATCTGCGTGAAGGTGGAGGTGCTGCGGTCCATCCAGACCGTCATGTAATGGCAACCGATGCCGGCCACCGCGCGCGAACCTTCGGGCACACGCGTGCTCGTGTTGTGCGGGCAGCCGCTGCAAAACCAGGGGGCGCGTTCGCCGGTGTCGGTTTTGGTTTCGATCAGGGCGCGTTCGCGCGCCTCAACCACGGCCAGTCGGGCCTCCATGCGCGCAATGATGTCTGCGGGCACGCCCAGCTTGGTCAGCCGCTTGGCAATCGCCTTGGCAATGATGGCCGGCGTCAGGTCCGCCTTGGCGCGCAGCAACCAGTGGTCGCTGGGGTTGGAGCGGCCCCATTCGCCGCCCGACTGGTCGCCCTCGGGCTCGTCAAATTTTCCGAGCACATTGGGCCGCACGTCGGCGCGCCAGTTGTAGAGCTCTTCCTTGATCTGGTATTCAATGACCTGGCGCTTTTCTTCGACCACCAGGATTTCCTGCAGGCCCATGGCAAAGTCGCGCGTGATGCTCGCCTCCAGCGGCCACACCACGTTGACCTTGTGCAGGCGGATGCCGAGCTGGTGGCAGGTGTCCTCGTCCAGCCCCAGATCGTCCAGGGCTTGCCGCGTGTCGTTGAAGGCCTTGCCGCTGGCGATGTTGCCAAAGCG
>NZ_JAUXNA010000196.1 GCF_030682935.1 Polaromonas sp. | reverse complement strand
GAACTGCGTTCGCGGCTGGAACGGCGCGGCGAGGATGCGCCCGACGTGATAGACCTGCGCCTGCAAAAAGCCGCCGTCGAGATGGCTCAGGCCCGGGAATTCGACTTCGTTATAATCAACGAGTTATTTGAACGAGCCGTTTTCGACCTGAAAACCATTGTTCATGCCCAACGGCTCAAGTTTGCAGCGCAGCGACGCGCCCGTGCCGAGACCTTCAAGGCCCTGCACATCTCCTGATCTGTTGCCCCCAGTTTCACCGTTCCCATTTACCCGGAGATCCCCCATGGCCCGCATTACCGTTGAAGACTGCCTGGAAAAAATCCCGAACCGCTTCCAGCTGGTTCTGGCCGCGACCTACCGCGCCCGCATGCTCAGCCAGGGCCACGCGCCCAAGATTGAAAGCAAGAACAAGCCCGGCGTGACCGCATTGCGCGAAATCGCCGAAGGCAAAATCGGTCTGGAAATGCTGAAAAAAGTCCCGAGCTGAAGCCCTCCGCTCCCCAAAAAAGCACCGCTGCGCGGTGCTTTTTTGTTTCCGGTTGTCCCGCCAAAGACCGTGTTTCGCGAGTTTTACCGTCACCGCGATACATTTAAGGCATGAGCGCCCTGGTTTCCCCCCCTGCCCACAGCAAGTCGACCCCGGCTGCCGCGAACGCGGCCGCGGCGAGTTTTGCCGCGCTCACCGCCAAACTCGACTACCTGAGCGCGGCGGACGTTGACAGTATTCGCCAGGCCTACCGTTTCGCTGACGAAGCCCATCTCGGGCAGATCCGCAATGGCGGCCTGCCCTACATCACCCACCCGATTGCCGTTGCCCAGCAATGTGCCGAATGGAAGCTCGACGCCCAGGCCCTGATGGCGGCGCTGCTGCATGACGCCATCGAGGATTGCGGCGTCACCAAACCCGAGCTGATCGAGCGTTTCGGCGCCCCGGTGGCCGAGCTGGTGGATGGCCTCACCAAGCTGGAAAAGCTGGAATTCAACACCCGTGAGGAAAACCAGGCCGAGTCGTTCCGGAAAATGCTGCTGGCGATGGCACGCGATGTGCGGGTCATCCTGATCAAGCTCGCCGACCGCAGCCACAACATGCGCACGCTGGGCGATGTGCCACGCAACAAATGGGGCCGCATCTCGCGCGAGACCCTGGACATCTACGCACCGATTGCGCACCGCCTGGGCCTGAACACGACGTACCGGGAGCTGCAGGACCTGGCCTTCCAGCACCTCTACCCCTGGCGCTATGCCACGCTGACAAAGGCGCTGGCCCGGGCCCGAGGGCGTCGGCGTGACGTCATCAAGCGGGTGCAGGCCGAGGTGGACACGGCATTTGCCAACGCCGGCATCCAGGTCCATATCCAGGGACGTGAAAAGGCCCTTTATTCGATCTACCGCAAGATGGACGAAAAACACCTGTCTTTTGCGCAGGTGACCGACATCTACGGCTTTCGCATCATTGTTGGCGGTGTCACCGCCTGCTACACCGCGCTCGGTGTTCTGCACCAGCTCTACAAGCCGCTGCCCGGCAAGTTCAAGGACTACATCGCGATTCCCAAGGTCAACGGCTACCAGTCGCTGCACACCACGCTGGTCGGTCCCTTCGGCACCAGCATCGAGTTCCAGATGCGCACCGACGCCATGCACATCGTGGCCGAATCGGGCGTGGCCGCACACTGGCTGTACAAGGCCACCGACCCCGAGAGCGACGCATCGCAACGCCTGGGCACGCAGTGGCTACAGTCCCTGCTGGACATCCAGCACGAAACGCGGGATGCCGCCGAATTCTGGGACCACGTCAAGATCGACCTGTTTCCCGACGCCGTCTACGTTTTCACGCCAAAAAGCCAGATCATGGCCATGCCGCGCGGCGCCACGATTGTTGATTTTGCCTACGCCATCCACAGCGATGTGGGCCACCGCGCCGTCGCCGCCAAGGTCAACGGCGAGCAGGTGCCGTTGCGCTCGGAATTGCGCAACGGCGACGTGATCGAAATCATCACCGCGTCGGTGTCCAGCCCGAATCCGGCCTGGCTGGGTTTTGTGCGCACCGGCAAAGCCAGGTCGAAAATCCGCCACCACCTCAAGACCATGGCGCTGACCGAATCGCAGGACCTCGGTGAAAAAATGCTCGCCCAGGCGCTGCGGGCCGAAGGCATCGAACGCCTGCCCGACGACGACGATCTGAATCACGCCACCTGGGAAAAAATACTGCGCTTTTCCGGCAATCGCTCCCGCGCCGACCTGCTGACCGACATCGGCCTCGGAAAACGCATCGCCAGCATGGTGGCCAAACGCATCGTCACCCTGCTGGGCGAAACCGGCGAAAAACCCGACCCGCTGCTGATGAGCCGCGAGCGCTACACCGCCCATGAATCGATCTCCCAGGGCGCACTGGTGCTCGACGGCAGCGAAGGCGCGTCAGTGAAGTTTGCGACCTGTTGCCGACCCATCCCCGGCGACGACATCGTGGGTTACCTCGGCCGCGGCGAGGGCCTGGTGGTCCACACCGACGACTGCTCGGTGGCCAAAAAGCTCCAGCACCGCGACAGCGAACGTTTTATTGCGGTGGACTGGTCCGACGATCCGGCTCGCGCTTTCGAAACCGGCCTGCTGGTGACCGTCACCAGCGGCAAAGGTGTGCTGGCCCGGGTCGCCTCGGCGCTGGCCAGTGCAGAAGCCGACATCACCCATGTGGACATGGCGCAGGAGGCGGCGCAGGACGCGAGTGACCTGCGCTTCGGCGTGCAGGTGCGCGACCGCGTGCACCTGGCATCTGTCATGCGCAGCGTCAAACGCACGCCATCGGTCTTGCGCGTCCAGCGCATCAAACCGGGCGTCTGATACCAGGTCTCAGGCGCCTGCTGCGGGCGCCGGGTACTGGACCTCGACCACTTCAATGTCCTTGATCCCGGCGGGCGTGGTCAGCTTCACTTCGTCGCCGACACGGGCCTTGAGCAGCGCCCGTGCAATCGGCGAAATCCAGCTCACCTGGTTCAGCGCACTGTCGGCCTCGTCGATGCCCAGGATGGTGACCGTCTGCTCGGCACCGCCGTCATCGGCATAAGTGACGGTGGCGCCAAAAAACACCTGGTCGTTGCCGTGGTGAACAGCCGGGTCTGACACCTCGGCAATCTCCAGGCGTTTGGTCAAGAACCGGATGCGCCTGTCGATCTCGCGCAGGCGCTTCTTGCCGTAGTGGTAGTCACCGTTTTCCGACCGGTCGCCATTGCTGGCGGCCCAGTGCACAACCTCAACGATCTTGGGCCGCTCGCTATCGATCAGGTCCAGCAACTCGTCCCGCAGGCGCGCGTAGCCGCGAGGCGTGATGTAGTTCTTGCCGCCTGCAGGCAAAGGCGGCAGCGACAGGTCCTCATCGTCGTCGGTATCGGTTTCTTTGGTGAAGGCCTTGTTCATGGGCGCCTGGGGTCTGGGCTTGGAAAAACCGCGTCCGCAAGGGACATCGTAACGAAAAAGCCCTGGAACCTTTCGGTTCCAGGGCTTGACGTTTGGTGCGGCTGGCAGGAATTGAACCCACGACCCCTTGGTTCGTAGCCAAGTACTCTATCCAACTGAGCTACAGCCGCCAAGCTTCAAATTATAGCGCATTTAAATACGCTAGCAATAAACTTGCTCCAGCATTTTTCCTGAGGCTACAGATGCTCGCACTCGTGCACTTGATGCAAATCAAAACTATTGGCCGTCATGCTTACTAGACTGAGCCATGAAACTTCAGTTCCTGGGCGCAACGGACACTGTCACCGGCTCCAAGTACCTGCTGCGGCAGGGAAAATCTAGCGTCCTTGTAGATTGCGGGTTATTCCAGGGCTACAAGCAGCTGCGCCTGCGCAACTGGTCGCCACTACCGATTGATCCCGCGCACATCAATGCCGTCATCCTCACCCACGCGCACATTGATCACAGCGGCTACCTGCCTTTACTGGCCAAACAAGGATTCAAGGGCAAGGTCTACTGCAGCCCTGCAACCTTTGACCTGTGCCGCATCTTGCTGCCGGACTGCGGCTACTTGCTTGAGGAGGAAGCCGAGTACCTGAACCGGCACAAGATGTCCAAGCACTCGCCGGCCTTGCCGCTCTATACCCGCGACGATGCGCAGCGTTGTCTGGCGCTGTTTGAGCCCGTGAGCTACCGCCAGGAATGGCAGCCTGCCGAAGGCCTGAACGCCACGCTGACGCCTTCTGGCCATATACCAGGCTCCGCCTTTGTCCGGCTGGACAATGGCTTGCGTTCGATCCTGTTTTCCGGGGACATCGGTCGCCCCAATGATCTGGTACTGGCGGCTCCTTCGCCGATGGACGGTGCGGACTACCTGGTGGTCGAATCCACCTACGGCAATCGACTGCATAAAAACACTGATGCGCTGCTGGAACTGGCCGACGTGATCAACCGCACGGCAGCGCGCGGCGGCGTCGTCGTCATCCCGGCCTTTGCCGTTGGGCGCGCGCAAAGCCTTCTTTACTACATTCACCTGCTCAAAACCCAGGGTGTCATCCAAAACCTGCCGGTCTACCTCAACAGCCCGATGGCAGCCAATGCTACGCATATTTATGAGCGGAACCGTTCTGAGTTGAGGCTGACGGCGGCGCAGTGCCGGGCCCTGGCACACTCCGCGCAAATCGTGCACACGCCGGAAGAGTCGCGCCTGCTCAATGCACGGCATGGCCCCATGGTGATCATCTCCGCCAGCGGCATGGCCACCGGCGGGCGCGTGGTCCACCACCTCAAGGCGTTCGCGCCAGACAAGCGCAACACCATCTTGTTTGCAGGCTTCCAGGCCGGCGGCACACGCGGCGCCACCATCGCCGGGGGAGCATCGTCGGTGCGCATCTTCGGGGAGGATGTCCCTATCCGCGCCGAGGTGGCGATGCTCGACAGCCTGTCGGCCCATGCGGACGCCGCAGAAATCATCAGCTGGCTGCGCGGCTTCAAATCAGCGCCGCGCCAGACCTTCATCACGCATGGTGAACCGGCTGCGGCCGATGCGATGCGGCTGCGTATCGAGCGCGAGTTGCACTGGCCCTGCCACATGCCCTACTACCTCGAATCGGTTTCTTTGGACTGAACCGCCTTCATCAGCGGCCTGCAATCAGGTCGACGCAACCGCCTCGGATGCACGCACCACCAGCACCGGCACCGGCGCGTGTCGCATAATCTGCTCGGCATCACTGCCCAGCAGCATGCGCCCAATGCCGCGACGGCCGTGGGAGCCCACCACGATCAGGTCCGCTTTTGCGCGCCTGGCCTGTTCAGCCACATGGTCGCAGATACGACCCGGGCCCTCCTCGATCAGCACACAGTCCACGTTCACACCCTTGTCCAGCGCTTTTTGCTTGTCATGCGCCAGCAATTTTTCGCCGGCTACACGCATCAGCGGGATGATTTCATTGACGTAGTTCATGGGCGGCTCGAAACCATTGACGTAGCCGAGTTCGTCCACCACATGAACCAGCTGCAGCCGGGCGCCGCTCAATTGGGCCAGCCGGATGGCTTCGTCCAGCGCCCTTTCCGACGTCGGGCTTCCATCGACCGGTACGAGAATCTGGTGATAGGGGGACATGGGTGACTCCTGAATTAAATAAATGTCAGCGCAGCGCCATATTGTCCCGCGAAAACCCGACCAGGAACGGAAAGCCGTCATGGTCACATGACGCCAGCCGGCCACGAACAGGGCTTCGAAATCACACCAGCGTCTTTCAACCCTTGCGCAGGTTGAACGCGTCGAATTGATCAGATTAGCGATTCGTCTGGCTGCTGCATTTGCGCTAGATCAAACACAGCAGGTCTCGCTCCTCACAAAATTTGCGCTTAGGAAAAAAGTTTTTCGTGAGTTCCTGCGTAATCCGCTTGGCTCGGTGCTGCCGTGGTGGATGTTGCCACGGCCCAACGCACGAAAAAGCTGCGGCGCTGCCAAGAGACGCCCAGCGCGGCATCAAAAAAAACAGACTTCAGCGAAGTCGTCAATGTGCGCTGCCTTTCAGTGCCGCCGTCCACCTCCATTACGCGGCCTGCCAAGGCATTTGTGAGCGGGGGCATGTGTTAGCGACGCGCCGCTCAACCCTTGAACTTATGAAAGGAAAAACCGTATGGACAAAAAAATCCCCCTCCCTGCCCAAACCCCCATCTACCCCAAAAAGGAAATGCAAATGACTTCAAAACCTTCCCGCCCGACCTCGACCCATGAGGCACGCGGCAATGACCTGACCTCATGGAATTTCTTGGCCGACCTAAGTCGTCAACAGCTAAGTTGGGCCACCGAAAGCGCCTCTGCGATATTTCGCAGCAGCGAAGCCATGCGCAAGGTCCAGCAGCAAGCTGCGCACCAGGCGTCAGAGCACTATGCAACAGCCGCACAAAAACTGCGCGTGGCCTGCCAGCCCGCCGACTTGCTGGCCGTACAGTCCGAGCTGCTACGCTTCGATTTGCAAGAGGCAAGCCAATACTGGCAACAGCTCGTGACGGCCGCGCTGCAGGCACAGACCGAAATGATGACCACTGCGAGCCACATGCTCGATAGCGAAGCGGGCGGTGGCGTGAAGTCGGCGATCGAGGCCATGCAGGCTGCCATTCCACCGATTGCCAATAGTTTCTTTGCCACCCGGCCGAACGGGCCTACCGAGCGGGCGCAGGCCTCTGCCTGAGCATGCAGCTGTTCCATGCTCGCCTGTCCGCTGGGCGGGCGTGAACAGCTGCTTCAGCAGCTGTTCACCAACAAAGAGTTGGCAAGGCCTGCCAGATCCTCACCAGTGCTGAAGCGGCACGCTTCAGTTGACTCGAAAATTGAGGAATTGCCACGGATCTTCCTGGTCAAGCGCCTCGCCAAACAGCGACGTTCGGCCCTGCAGCGGCGTCCAGTTTTCGTACACCCCTACCACCTCACCCAGGTAAGGCTTGGCAACCGTCAGTACCGTTTCGTGGTCGATGTCGTCGGGCTCCACAAGGCCTGCGGCAGGGTGGCGCATGGCCCAGACCATGCCGCCCAAAATTCCGGCAGCTACCTGCAGGCTGGTTGCGTTGTTATAGGGTGCCAGTGCCCGCGCCTGTTCGATGGAAAGGCGTGAGCCATGCCAGTATGCGCCTTTGGCGTTGCCCATTAACAGCACGCCCAACTCGTCGACGCCGCTGGTTATCTCGCCCCTCAGAATGCGTCGGTGATGCTGCGCTTTCCAGTTCTTTCCGGCAATTTCGTGTACCGACAACACCGCATCGTCGCAAGGGTGGTAGGCATAAAGCACCGTAGGCCGGTACGCTATCGCGCCGTTTTCACGCAGTGTCAAGTGATCTGCAATCGAGATGGATTCAGCATGCGTCACCAAAAATCCGTGGTGAGCGCCCTCCAGCGGCGTCCAGCTGCGCACCCGGGTGTCAAAGCCGGGACGATTCAGGTAAACCGCCGCGTCGCAGCCGGAACCATGGCGACTGGCGTCACCAGGCCAGTGCTTCTCATGACTGCCCCAGCCCAATTCGGCGGGTTGCAAGCCTTCATCAATGAAGGCGCCGGTCGACCAGGTGTTGACGAACTCATCCCGACTCTTGCGCTGCGAACCCATCTGCGTGTCGCGCTCGGCCACGTGGATTACCTTGATGCTCAGACGCCTGGCCAGCTCGGCCCATTCTTCGCTGCGGTCGGGCACCCGTGCATTGAGTTGGGCGTCGTCGGCCATATTGAGAAGCGCCTGCTTTAACAACGAAGAAACCAGCCCCGGATTGGCGCCCTGGGTGATGATGGCCGTCGGGCCGGAACGTACGCGCCGCTGCAAGGCCAGCACTTCCTCGCGCAGCGCATAGTTTGAACGCTGCGAGGGCGACAGCGCTGGGTTGTCATAACGGCCACGCCATGGCTCGTTGCAGGTATCGAGGTAAAGCACACGGCGCTGGCGGCATAATTCAATCAACGCCAGGCTCGACACATCCACCGACAGGTTGAGCAGGAAGTCACCTTCTGCAAGCAGCGGCGCCAGTACGCGCGCACAGTTGCTTTCGTGGATCGCATTAGCGATTACCTCCACGCCAAGCGCCTGGGCAATACCCGAACGGTCTGCGCAGGTCTTGACAATCGTGACGCTGGCAGGCTTGACGCCAAGGTGGCGAAACACCAGGGGCAAGATAGCCTGCCCAATGCTGCCAAAACCCAGCACCACGAGCTTTCCGGTGAAGCTGAAATGCAATGCGTCCTGCCTCATGTCAGGCCGGCAGTGGCTTCGTCCATCGTGAAGCAACCCATTAAGCGTGCGTGCGTGCCCTTCATGCTAGGCCTCATGGACGTAAGTGCCCGGTGCGTCGACAGGCTGGTCTGCAGACACGAGCGGAACCACCGGCGCGGCGTTTACCTGCTCAGACGAATGCTGCCGGAGCCACTGCTGCCAGCACGACCACCACGACCCGTCTACGGACTGGGCCGCTTCCAGCCACACCATCGGGTCCGCAGGGGCCTTGCTTGACGCATAGGATGCGTAGCGGTAACTCGCTTGCGGGTGCGCCGCAGGGCCACTGGGCGGGTTGACGATTCCCACGTTGTGCCCGCCCGAACTCAAAACAAAGCTCACGGGCGCGTGGGCCAGGCGGTGAATCTTGTACACCGAGGTCCAGGGCGAGACATGGTCGCGCTCGGTAGCCACGACAAACAGCGGCACTGTCAAATCCTCCAGCATAATGGTGTGGCCGCCAAACCGGAAGCGGCCCTCGGACAAGTCGTTGCGCAAATAAAGCCGACGAAGGTATTCGCTGTGCATGCGCGCCGGCATGCGCGTGGCGTCAGCGTTCCAGGCGCGCAAGGCCGTCATGGGCGTGTGCGCGCCCATCAGGTACTCGTGCACCAGCTTGGACCACACCAAGTCCTTGGAGTTGATCAGCGCGAAGGCGCCGGCCATTTGCCGGCCGTCCAGGTAGCCGCGCGCGGTCATCAGATCTTCAAGGAAGGCAATCTGACTTTCATCTATGAACAACCCCAGTTCACCAGGCTCATGAAAATCGGTCTGTGCAGCAAGCAGCGACACGGTCTTTAGTGGGCTGCCCGGCTTCGCTCCCAGGGCGGCGGCAGCGATGGCCAGCAGCGTTCCGCCCAGGCAGTAACCCATGGCATGAATACCCACGCCTGGCTGCAGGTTGTGCATCGTCTTCAAAGCGGCCATGACGCCCAGTTCGACGTAGTCCTCCAGCCTCAAATCACGGTCCTCTCCACCCGGATTCTTCCAGGACACCATGTAGACGGTGTGCCCCTGGTCCACCAGATACTTGACCAGCGAGTCCTCCGGTGTCAGGTCCAGAATGTAGTATTTCATGATCCACGATGGCACGATCAGCAACGGCTCGGCATCTACCAGGGTGGTGGTGGGCCCGTACTGCATCAGCTCGATCAACCGGTTGCGAAAGACCACCTTGCCTGGCGTCACCGCGACAGTCTTTCCTGGCTGAAAATTCTCAACGCCGCGTGGTTTACTGTCACTCAGCACTGCCAGGGCATCGCGCGACCAGTTGGCAAATCCGTTGACCAGGTTGGCTCCGCCCGTGTTCAGGGTTTCCTTTAATACCTGCGGATTACTCATGACAAAATTCGACGGCGACCACATGTCAAGCCATTGGCGCATGGTGAAGGCAACGACGTCCTCGTGGTGCTGAGACACGCCGCGAACGCCCGTCATGGCCTCGGTCCACCATTCGTCCTGCAAGAGAAAAGACTGGGCTATGTTGCTATACGGTGGCGAATGCCATTCGTGCGGTGAAAAGCGCTTGTCTTGGGGCCGCGGCTCCACGCAGTATGCACACTCGCCCTGCAACGCATAGGGCGCCGCATACTGCAAGCCCAGCAAGCCCTTGCGCACCGCGCTGGCGGCCACATCCGCCTGTTTGGACGGGGACACCACTAAATGGGTGACCCAGTCAGCATAGGCAAGTGCCACCGACACCGGCGAAACGCCGTGCGCCAGCCGGGCAAGCCAAAGCTTGAGAGGCAAATCCATCGGAGCCGGCGCATGCCCGCGCGCACTGAAATCGGAAAGCGCCATTAAAACCCTCGTTCGGTGACAAACCACCACGAATTGTCATCCTGCCGCCTGCAACTCACCTTGCGTTTGAGAAAAGTCAACTGCAAGTTGTGTCTCCTTCGCCAGCCGGCAACGCAATTGCCTACCATGATGGCATGTTGTCAGCCTCCATGTTCGCGATGACTGTAGATCCGTCGGGGCGGACGTTGCGAGGCGCGGCCAGACCTGTGCCGCTGGCTGCGGAACACGACGTCGTGGTACACGTGCTGGCCTGCGGCGTCTGCCGAACCGACCTGCATATCATTGACGGCGACTTGCCGCCGGGCCAGCCTGGTGCCCGGACACGAGGTGGTGGGGCGAGTGATTGCCTGCGGATCCCAGGCAACGCGCTTTGCCATGGGCCAGCGCGTCGGCATTCCCTGGCTGGGCCAAACTTGCGGTAGTTGCCCTCACGCGCCAGGACGGAGATGCATTTTTCAGTCTGGTGGCCGATTTGCCGCTGCAAATTCATGTGCAGGCCTTTGCGCTGCAAGACGCCAATAAGGCCGTGCAGGCATTGCGCGATGGCACGGTCAACGGGGCAGCAGTGCTTATTCCCTGAACTTCCGGGGCGCAGTCGCCTTCCAAAACCGGCTGTAGCAAGACCACATTGAGGGCTCCAGGAAAGCCGGTGTTGGATGCTATTTTTCGCAGCGCCTGCCTCCAGCGCACCGTGGCGACTTGCGAAATGTCAAAGCATTCCGGCGCAGGCTGAATATATTCAAGTCGAGCCCCTTCACCGCGGGGCCGTCGACTTTTTCAAAGGAGCGTCACGCATGAAAACCGATATGCAACTCAAGGCCGATGTCACCGACGAGCTCGCGTGGGATCCGGCCATCAACGCAGCCGGGATCGGCGTTATGGTCAAGGACGGTGTCGTGACCCTTACCGGGCATCTGGACAGTTTTGCCGAAAAGCATGCAGTGGAACGGGCAGTACGCCGTGTTGCGGGCGTGCGCGGCATCGCCCTGGAGCTGGATGTCAAGCTCGCGGCCGAGCACAAGCGCAGCGATTCAGAGATCGCGCAGGCCGCAGCCACGGCTCTGCGCCTGAATTCCATGGTGCCTGAGGGCAAGGTCCAGATCGAGGTCGAAAACGGCTGGATCACACTGACCGGCGAAGTTGACTGGAGCTACCAGATGGCCCGCGCCGAGCAATGCATCCGGCCGCTGGCAGGCGTGCGCGGTTTGTATAACCGCATCACCATCAAACCCCGCGCAAGCAGCAAGGACGTTGGCGCGCAAATCACGGCTGCCCTGACACGGCAAGCCATGCGGGAGGCCAAGCACATCACCATCGAGGTTGAGGGTGGAGTGGTCACCTTGTGGGGAAAAGTGCACTCGCTGGCGGAGCGCGAAGCGACCGTCGGCGCGGCGTTCTCGGCGCACGGTGTCTCGCGCGTCGTGGACAAACTGGAGGTCAGCACCTGACATCGCCGACGCTCCCGCATCACTCTCGTCAACCACTTTAAGGAAACTCATCATGAGCAATCTACGCGTACTCGATCCCGGAATTAGCGACACGTTCGACACGGCCCTGCGCCGCTTCTTTGCTCCGGTCGCCTTTGAGCCCGATACCCCCGCGCTGAAAATGCGTGTCGATGTCTCTGAAAAGGAAAACGCCTACGAGGTCAAGGCCGACATCCCTGGCGTCAAGAAAGAGGACATCAACGTACGTATTGACGGCAACGTAGTGCAGATCGACGCCGAAGTCAATCGGGAAAAAGAGACCAAGGGCAACGGCGGAAAGGTCTTGCGCAGCGAGCGCTACTGGGGCAATATTTCGCGCACATTCAGCCTGGCCCAGGACGTGGATGACAGCAAGGTCGTCGCCAAATACGCCGATGGTGTGCTGACGCTGGAACTGCCCAAGAAGGCCTCCGCCGCATCCAGAAAGATCTCGGTGCAATAAGACCATTCTCCATGGGAACAGCGGATGCGAAGCAGCCGGGCGCTTCGGTGCTGCGCATCCGATCGCTGTGCAAAACTTATGGCGGTGGCGAGTCCGCGGTGCATGCGCTGCGTGACATTGACCTTGAGGTGCGCAGCGGCGAATTTCTCGTGCTGCTCGGTGCGTCGGGCAGCGGCAAGTCCACCCTGCTGAATATTCGGGGGGGGCTGGACGTGCCCACCAGCGGCGAGGTCGAGTTTTTAGACCATCGCCTCACCCATGCATCGGACGACGACCTCACCCGTTACCGCAGAGAGCATGTGGGCTTTGTTTTCCAGTTTTACAACCTCATTCCCAGCCTCACCGTGCGGGAAAATGTAGCCTTGGTCACCGACATCGCGAAAGACGCCATGCCTGTGGATGAGGCGCTGGCGCTGGTGGCCCTGACGCACCGGCGCGACCATTTTCCGTCCCAGTTGTCGGGTGGCGAGCAGCAGCGCGTCGCCATCGCGCGGGCCATCGTCAAGCGCCCGCAGCTGCTGCTGTGCGACGAACCAACCGGTGCCCTGGACTATGCCACGGGCAAGCTGGTGCTGGAGGTGATTGCAAAAATCAACGCAGAGTTGGGAACGACGGCTGTGGTCATTACCCATAATGCAGCCATCGCAGGCATGGCGGATCGGGTGATCCGGCTGGTCGACGGGCGCATCGCCAGCATCGAAGTGCCGACGCGGCGCCTGACGCCAGCCGAACTGTCATGGTGACGCCATGAAAGCCCTGGACCGCAAAGTGCTCAGAGACCTGCGGCTTCTGTGGAGCCAGGCCCTGACCATCGCCCTGGTGGTGGCCAGCGGCATTGGCGGCTTTGTTGCCAGCTTGTCGGCGGTGGATTCGCTGGCGCTGGCGCGCGACCGTTTCTACGAAGCCGGGCGCTTCGCCGATGTGTTCGCCACCGTCAAGCGCGCCCCTGACAGCCTGGCGGGGCGGCTGCATGAACTACCCGGCGTCTCCGAGGTCCAGCCGACTGTAGAGGCCCTTGCGCGCGTAACACTACGGAACAGCCTTGACCCCGTGGTGGGCCAGTTGATTGGCCTGGACGGCCGCCAGCCGCAGCGCCTGAACCTCGTTACGCTACGGGCGGGTCGGATGCCTGGCCCGGGCGCCTATGCGGGCGGTGAACTGGAGACGCTGGTGTCCGAGGGCTTTGCGGCCGCACATGGACTCAAACCCGGTGCACAGGTCACAGCGCTCATCAACGGCAAGCGCCGGGTGCTTCGCATCACGGGTGTGGCTTTGTCGCCCGAATACATCTTTGCCGGCCTGTGGGGCATGCCGGATCTTCGTGCCTTTGGTGTCTTCTGGCTGGACAAGGAGGCACTGGCCGCCGCCATGAACATGGCGGGCGCGTTCAACCGTGTGGCACTCAAGCTCGCGCCGGGTGCCTCCCAGCCCGCCGTGATTGACGCGGTCGATCGAGTACTGGCCAGCGTGGGCGGGTTGCCGGCTCATGGCCGCGCGGAGCAGGTATCGCACGCCATGCTGAACAACGAAATCCGAGAGCAACGCGTGCTCGGCACGCTGCTGCCCTCCATCTTTCTGGCAGTGGCGGCCTTTTTGCTGCACGTGGTCGCCGCGCGCCTGGTGTCCACCCAGCGCGAGCAGATCGCCGCGCTGAAGGCCCTGGGCTACGGCAACCGGAGCATTGCTGCGCACTACCTCAAACTGGTCACGCCCATGGTGGGGGGCGGCTACCTGCTGGGTCTGCTGCTGGGCGACTGGCTGGGCGGACTGCTCACAGGCCTGTACGCTGAATTTTTCCACTTCCCCAGCTTTAGCCACCGCGTCGCGCCGTCACTGGTGCTGACCAGCCTGGCGATTGTTACCATGACTGCCCTGCTGGGAACCCTTACGGCCATCGCCGCCACGGTACGGCTGGCACCGGCCGAAGCCATGCGCCCGCTGGCGCCCGGACGTTACCGCCGCGCGCTGCTGGAGCGCCTGCCCCACCTGCGCACCGGACCGGCGCTGCGCATGATCCTGCGCAACATCGAGCGGCGCCCCTTGCGTTCGGCGCTGACTACTGGCGGCATTGCGGCGGCGGTGGCGATTGTCGTCATGGGCAACTTCTTTCGCGACGCCATTGAGGTGATTGTGGACGCCAGTTTCACCCTGGCGATGCGCGGCGACATCGCCGTCTGGACCACCGACCCGGTTGACGCATCGGCCGCACGGGCGCTGGCGCGCATTCCAGGCGTGCTGCAGGTTGAGCCTGGCCGCAGCGTGGCGGTGCGCTTTGTGCATGGCCCGCGCAGCGAGAGCGGCATCATTCAGGGCTACGCGGCGCCGCCGCACCTTCGCCGCATCATCGACGTGAACCGCAAGCAAACCAGCCTCAGCCCGCAGGGCCTGCTGATGACCGACCGGCTGGCCGACAAGCTCGGCCTGCGCGTTGGAGACACCGTGACCGTCGAAGTACGCGAGGGACGGCGCCCTGTGCGTCAGGTGGTTGTCGAGCGCACCGTGCGCGACATGATGGGCCTGAACGCCTACATGGACCGGCAGGCGCTGAACCGGCTTCTGGGCGACGGCGATGTCGCGTCGCTGTTCAGCATCGCCGTTGAGCGGGGAACAGCGCCGCAGGTGCTGCAAGCCACGCAGGCCATGCCGCGCGTGGCCGGGGCGTTCAGCAAAGAAACCATGCTGCGCAACATGCAGGAGGTCTCGGCTCGCAACATCCTGATCATGAGCACCATCCTTACCGTGTTTGCGGGCGTGATTGCCGTGGGCGTGGTTTACAACAACGCCCGCATCGCGCTGGCTGAACGCAGCTGGGAACTGGCAAGTCTGCGGGTGCTGGGCTTTACCCGCGCCGAGGTGTCCACGCTGCTGCTGGGCGAACTGGCGCTGGGTATTGCCGTTGCCCTGCCCCTGGGCATGTTCCTGGGCTGGGCGCTGACCCACACGCTGGTAGAGCTGATGCGGTCAGACCAGTTTTTGTTTCCGGTGGTGATACGGCCCCGCACCTACGCCTGGGCCGCGCTCTGCGTGGTGGGCGCCGGC
Source organism: Polaromonas sp. (assembly GCF_030682935.1). Lineage (GTDB taxonomy): Bacteria > Pseudomonadota > Gammaproteobacteria > Burkholderiales > Burkholderiaceae_C > Polaromonas. Next base: position 14,560 of record NZ_JAUXNA010000196.1, on the reverse strand, counting down.
GTGGCCAGCGCCCTGGTGGTGCGCCGCCGCATCGACCGGCTGGACATGGTGGCCTCGCTCAAAACAAGGGAGTAGCCGGTGCCAAGCAAAACAACCTGGGGCCTGATCGCGGCCGCCACCGCTGCGGCGCTTGCGCTGGCGTGGGCCTTTTCCCCGCGTGCCATCGACGTCGAGGTGGCAACGGTCACGCAGGGCCGCTTTGAGCAATTCATTGAAGAGGACGGCCGCACGCGCCTGAAAGAGCGCTACACGATTTCAGCGCCGGTAGCGGCACGGCTGTTGCGCATGACGCTGCGTGAAGGCGACCCGGTCATCGCTGGCGACACCGTGGCGGTTTTAACGCCGCTGATGTCGCCCATGGTCGATGAACGCAGCCGGCGCGAAGCAAAGGCCCGGCTGAAAGCTGCCACTGCAGGCGTTGAACGCGCCACCGCCCGGATGCAGCGTACAGAGGTCTCGCTGCAAGAGGCATGGCTGGAACTGCAGCGCACCGGCCAATTAGCCGGCGAAGGCTTTGTGTCGCCGGCGCGCCTGGACACCACCCGCCTGGCCGTAACGGCCGCCCGGCGCGAGCTGGACATTGCCAACGCCGAACGCGAGGTCGCCAGACAGGAGCAGGCCCAGGCCAGCGTAGCGCTGATGCCGGCCACAGCCAACGCCAAAGACGCACGTCCTTTCGCCCTGCCATCGCCGGTCAGCGGCGTGGTCCTGCGCGTGGCCCTGCCGAGCGAAGCGACCATCGCCGCCGGCGCTGCCCTGCTTGACGTCGGCGACCCCGCACGCATGGAAGTGGTGTGCGAGTTGCTGACCGCCGACGCGGTGCAGGCCCAGCCCGGGCACCGCGTGGTGATTGAGCGTTGGGGCGGGCCACCGGTCGAAGGCCGGGTTCGCCGCGTGGAACCGGCCGCTTTCACCAAGGTCTCCGCCTTGGGCATTGAAGAGCAGCGGGTCAATGTGCTGATCGACATCGCCGACCCGACAGAAGCCTGGCAGGCCATGGGCGATGGCTTCCGTGTCGGCGTGAGGATCGTCACAGACAGTATTGAACAAGCGGTGCAGGTTCCCGTAGGGGCCTTGTTCCCTTATGGTGAAGGCATGGCTGCGTACCGGCTGGATGGTCGGCGGGTGCGCCTGCAGGCGGTAGATGTGGCCGCGCGCAACGCCACCACAGCGTGGGTGCGCGAGGGTCTGGTGCCCAGCCAGGTTGTGGTGGTCTATCCACCGGCCTCACTCGCCGACGGTCGCAATGTTCGGGTTCGTACCCCCTGACCCCCCAACTGGTGCAGCCTTTACGCAGCATAGCCCGCTCAATTTGCTCCATAATTAATAGCTACTTACGACCGCTGCGTATAGGCTATAGGCCTTAAATACTTAAATATTTTTAGCGGGGCCTGGTGGTTGGCTTGACCGGCAGGGCAACGTGCGAGGCAGGGACCGCAACTGCCGCTCAAGCGAATCGATACGGCTCAGGTAGCCCAGCAGCACCGCCACTGTGAACAGGTCCAGAACAAAATCGTGGCGGAGTTGACTGGCCGTGCGTAGCGGCAAAACGCATTGGGTACTAAAAATGCGCTCTGGCTGCGCGGTATTCATAGGCACCAGAGCGCCGTAGTCCACCAGTTCGTCCAACTCAGAAGTGCTCATGGCGCAGACCCTTGACAACTCGGACTCGGTCACGGCTTCGCGTCCGTCTAGGAGTCTGGGCGGCAGAAGGGATTTTCCCGATGTCAACGTTTGAAGTTTGAGGTGCAATGTAGGGCATGAGAGCAAGCTACATCCCCTACCACCCGGAGCAGCAACAATTGTTGCCCAGTGCATTGCAAGACTGGCTGCCCCAAGGCCACCTGGCCTACTTCATCAGCGACACCATCGACAACCTGAGCCTCAATGGGTTTCATAGCCGCTACGCAGAAGGTGGCCCGCGCAACCAGCCCTTTCACCCAGCGATGATGGTCAAGGTATTGGTCTACGCGTATGCCACCGGTGTTTTCAGCTCTCGCAAGATCGCCAGGAAACTGCATGAAGACGTGGCCTTTCGTGTGCTGGGCGCCGACAACTTTCCCGCCCACCGCACCATTCGGGAGTTCCGCGCCCTGCACCTGAGCGAATTCACTGAACTCTTCACCCAGGTGGTACGTCTGGCACGCGAGATGGGCCTGGTCAAGCTGGGCACCATCGCCGTGGACGGCACCAAGATCAAGGCCAACGCCAGCCGCCACAAGGCCATGAGCTACGCACGCATGCAAACGGCTGAGGTTGAGCTCAAAGCGCAGATCAGTGCGCTGGTGCAAAGAGCGGCCAATACCGACGAGGCCGAGAAGAACGAGCCCGATCTGGACATCCCCGCTGAGATTGAGCGCAGAACAGCGCGCCTGACTGCCATTGCAGCAGCCAAAGCCCGTTTGGAAGAACGCCAACGCCAAAGCGATGCAGCGCGTGGACGCAGCGCCGATGACGCGCGCAAACCCAAGGATAAAGACGGCAAGCCCAAGGGCGGCAAACCCTATCAGCGCGACTTCGGTGTTCCTGCTGCCAAAGCCCAGGACAGCTTTACCGATCCTGAAGCACGCATCATGAAACGTGCTGGTGGTGGTTTTGATTACAGCTACAACGCACAAACGGCAGTCGATGAGACTGCGCACATCATCGTGGCTGCGCAGGTGGTTAACACCAGCTCGGATGTCCAGCAACTCCCCATGGTGCTGGACGCCGTCAAAGCGCATACGGGCTCCTGTGCAGCGCAAGTCCTGGCCGATGCGGGCTACCGCAGTGAGGCGGTGATGGCCGAATTGGCGCAAACCCAACCCAATACCGAACTGGTGATTGCGCTGGGGCGCGAGGGCAAGGTTCTGGCCAAGCCCAGGGATGCCAAGCGCTACCCGCATACGGTAGCCATGGCCGCCAAGTTCGAAACGGAGCAAGGGAAACTGGACTACCGCAAACGCAAGTGGATAGCCGAGCCGCCCAACGGCTGGATCAAGAATGTTCTGGGGTTTCGCCAGTTCAGTATGCGGGGACTGGAAAAGGCGAAAGCCGAGTTCAAGCTCGTTTGCATGGCGCTCAATTTGCGCAGAATGGGGGCGATGCAGGGTAGTTGAGGGAAAGAGTGCCAGGAAAACGCACATCAGACGCTCTTTGCAGGTGCTCAATGCCGATCACACCACCACAGGTACGGGCGTTGACGAACGCGTTCACCATAGCTCAGCCAACTTTGGTTGACTTATGGCGAAAGGCGGGTTCACAGAAATCCTTCTGGCGCCCAGACTCCTAGCCAGGCCAAGTCAAGCAAGGGCGTTTTCATTTTTATGCTCCCTGGTCGTAATCGCGGGCAAATTCCCGGCGCTGAATGCCCGCCCGCATCCTGAAAACAGTTCCGTCGAGCAGTCCAAACATGACCATCGCGCAGAAATTCAAAAATCCCTTGCCAACCGCACCCAAGCTGTCACCAACGCCGCAGCGTGGCAAGCGACTGGTCACCGACGCGCGCTCGGTTCATAGGCGTCATGGCGCGGCGCACTGCGTCAGTGCAGGCGTACCTCGAAGGCACGGGCCAAGCCATCCAGATCGATGACACGGATGTGACGCTTGTCGACTTCGAGCAGGCGATGCTGCTGGAAGGTGGAGAAAGTCCGGCTAACAGTCTCCAGCGTCATGCCCAGATAGCTGCCAATCTCGGCGCGTGACATCCGCAAATGGAATTCGGTGGACGAGTAACCGCGCGCTTTCAGGCGCTGCGAAAGATTCAGCAAAAACGCGGCGAGCCGCTCCTCGGCGTTCATGCTGCCCAGCAGCACCATGAGACTATGTTCCCGCACGATCTCCCGACTCATCAGCCGGCTGAGCAGATGCTGCATTCCGGGATTTCCGGCGGCCAGTTCGGTGAGGTGCGCATAGGGAATGGCGCATACTTCCGTATCTTCCAGCGCGGTCGCACTGCTGGCGTGCTCACCGTTGGCCACACCATCCAGGCCCATCAGTTCGCCGGTCATGTAAAAGCCACTGATCTGCTCGCGTCCGTCAGCCAGCATCAGGCTGGACTTGAAGGTGCCACTGCGCACCGCGTAAATAAACTGAAAGCGGTCACCCTCGCGGTAAAGCGTCTGGCCAACCTTGATCCTGCGTCGGCCGAAATTCAAGCCTTCCATGCGCTGCAAGTCACAACTGGCCATGCCGCAGGGAATGCACGCGGCATTCAGGTGGCAATTGGCGCACAGCGTCTTGAGCGGCACAGGGCTGAGGTTTTCTTGCCGGGAAACTGCAGGGCGGACCGGGGCGACGAAGGCTTCGAGGATGGCAGACATGGAATGTTCCTTTATAGACGCTGGAATTTCAGTACGTGGACTGCTGGGCGGCGTTCACAATAACGCGTGCGAGTTGATCGAATTCGGTGCTCTTGTCCAGAAAATCCTCCGCGCCTTCGCGCGCGTAGCGCTTGCGGTAGGCGGGACTGGCGTTGTTGCTGAACACTACGAAAACGATGTCCGGGGCCACCAGGCGAACGGCGCGCAGCACCTCAAGGCCAAAGCCACCTTCCAACTGGACGTCCAGTACCACCACATCAGGTTGCGCGGCCAAAATGCCGTCAATCGAGCCCTGCGGCGTGTGGGCCTGGCCAACGATGTCTATCGCACCGCCCCCCAACATCGCAACGACGCGATCACGGATCAGTACCGAGTCCTCGGCGAGAAAAACTTTGACAGGCGCTTTGGTGCAAGACATGTCCCTACTGTCGCCGGGATTGCTGCGGCAAAGTGTCGGTGACGGCTGAAAGCATGCCTCAGACAAGTCCTGATCAAAGCTTCCTGCCCACCGAGAGATCCTCAGAATAATCCGGGTTTTCCCTTGAAAGACCGCTCATCGTCCGTCAGATCAGACGGTGGCCGACCGGGGTCATGCATAGCGCGCGCATTTTTTGTACCGATGCGGGTGCGCGCCCATTCGGGTCGAGGCGGGCCATGCTCCGCTCATGGTCACCCTGACCGTGGGCGCGAGCAAACGCAGGCAGCATGAAAAATTGTTAACACTTCGTGCCGCACAGGCACATCACCCTCGCGATCGAACAGCCCCCCACCCCGTGTGCGATGAACACGACACTGGTCCGGCCTGGCGCCGAGCGACCCGGGAACAACCCGAATCAAAAAGACACATGGAGGTGGTCCGGTCAGCGCGCAAAAGGAGCCAGCTCGCTCGCCACGCGCTGCTCCAACTCACCCAGATCGAAGCTGGTGAGGTCAAGGTCGTGGGTGCTGGACAGCAGGCGTGCAGTGGCGGCGCCTAGTTCAGTCTTGAGTTTGCCCAGAAAGGGGCTGGACGCAAAGATCGCCAACGAACGGAAACTGCCCTGCAAGGCCTGCGGCTCCAGGTGATCGGCCAGTTCGCGCGCGAAACGCATGTGCTCCTTCTGCTTGGCATCCATAGGAGCTTGGTAGGCCGAACCGCCAAAGCCGCGGTCGGCCTTCTCCCATCCCATCTTGTCGTCAGCGAGGTCGCTGATTTTGCTGCGGCTCTCCGAGTGTTCAAAGCTTTCGAGAACCACCAGCAGATTGCCGTTTTCGCGCCGCAGGAGGCGCGCCTGGCTGGCGTTGGCAATCAGTATCCAATCGGGTTTCATCATCGTGTCTTTCAAGGTTAAGGGCTGCACCCTGGGTTACATTGCTCCCCCACAATAGCGCCCGATCACCCTGGCGGCATTGATGCTTGTCAAGAATGGCACGCAGAAAGGAACGACGCTGTCATTGCGCTAATTTCGCCATTAATGCGCCATCAACACCGGCACGGTCATGGAGCGGAGCACCGTGCGCGAGGTGCCGCCCAGGACCCACTCGCGCGCACGGCTATGGCCATAGCAGCCCATCACCAGCAGGTCGGCCTCCAGATCGCACGCGCGCGACAGCAGCAACTCTCCCAATGCCTGGGGCTCGTCGCCCTGGCTGTGCCAAACCGCCTCCACCCCGTGGAGCTTGAGGTAGCCGTCCAGGTTCAGCAGGTTGCTGTCGACAGCCGTCTCCTCACCACGCCAGGCAAGAACATGAACGCGCCGCGCACGCTGTAGCAGCGGCATGGCCGCGCTGATGGCTAGTGCTGCCTCGCGGGTAGCCTTCCAGGCGATAACGGCGGTTTCGCCGATCACCGCAGGCAGCATGCCCGCATATGGCAGGATCAAGGCCGGTTTGCCGCTGGCGACCATCACGCTTTCGGCAAAATCAGCCGGCACACCGCTGGATGGCGCCCCTGAGGGGTCGTGCTGACCCAGCACCAACAGGTCTGCATAGAGAGCCTGTTGTGCAAACAAGGCTATGACCGGATCGTCGCGAATCTCAGCCCAAGCCATATGGACACCGGATTCGGTCAGCGACTGCTCGTAAGTGGCGCGCGCGCTTGCCTGCAACTCGTCGTCGATCTCGCGCAAATCAGCCGCGGCGCCAGGGCCAAGCTCGGGCGCGAACGGAAGTTCTACAAAGTTCGGCGTCACCGCGTACAACGCCGTCACCGCAGCACCGTGCGCCTGCGCGATCTGGCGAGCCGCCTTCAGTCGTTGCGCCACCTGCGGCGAAGCGTCAAGGTGTACCAGTAGTTGCGCCAGGGAAGCATTCATGACCGACTCCATCAACAGGTTTTCGATCTGGCAAGCTTATGCACCGCCAGCGCCAAACGAGTTGACAAACGTCAATCAGCCGCCACAGCCACGCTCAGAGATCCAGGGCGTCGCCCACTTCGTTTTTAATTGCATAACGAATCAACTCGCTCTGGTTTTGCAGGCCCATCTTGTGCATCAAGTTGGTCTTGTGGGTGCTGATGGTCTTGACCGAGAGATTGAGGCGCGCAGCAATATTGGTCACAGAATGGCCGGCCACAATCAGGCTAAACACCTCGAACTCCCGGTCCGACAGCGACTCGTGCGCGGCTGCGACCCCACCCGGCATGGCACCCAAGGCCAATTGTTCGGCTACTTCAGCACTGACATAAGCACCGCCTGCAGCAATCCTGCGCAGGGCCTGGACCAGTTGATCCGGCGCGCTTTCCTTGGTCAGGTAACCGTTGGCACCGGCCTTGATGGCGCGCACGGCGTACTGCAACTCCTGATGCATGCTGAGCACGAGAATGCGCAGCTTTGGCCTTTCAACATGCACCAGCTTGATCAACTCCATGCCGCTACGCCCAGGCATGGACAGATCCAGCACCAAGACCTCGAAAACGGACTCACGCACGCGCTGCATCACTTCCGTTCCGTCAGCAGCCTCACCCACGACCTCCATATCGTCGGCCAACGCAACAATGCGCTTGAGCCCTTCCCTGACGATGGCATGGTCGTCGGCGATCACGATCCTGATCATTGCGTAAGGCCCACCTGCGGCAGCGGAATAGACACCTGGACGCATGTGCCTTGGCCCGGTGCGCTCTCAATAATAATTTTTCCCTTGAGTAACTGCGCCCGTTCGCGCAAGCCCATGATGCCCAGCGACTGCGGCTTTCGCGGCGCTGCGGGGGAAAATCCGCAGCCGTTGTCGTGCACAGACAGAGTGACTGCGCCCCGCTGCCTTTCGATGGTCACGGCGACCTCTGACGCACCCGCGTGCTTGGCGACGTTGGCCAGGGACTCCTGAATGATCCGGAACACCGCCGTCGCGTAAGGTTCCTGCAACTCCAGCGCGTCATCCACCGCAAGCGTGCAGACGACACCGCAGCGCTGGGTGAATTTGCTCACCAGCCATTCGACGGCGGGCACCAGCCCCAAATCGTCCAGCAACAGCGGCCGCAAGTCTGACGCAATGCGGCGGGTGGCTGCAACCGTACGGTCCAGCATCTCCACCATTTCGCCCAGCCTGGCCGCTGCGGCCTCGGGCGCAAGCACGAGGTTGTCGCGTACCCATATCGTGTCCATCTTCAACGCTGTCAGGGGCTGGGCAAGCTCGTCGTGCAACTCGCGCGCCACGCGGGTTTTTTCTTGTTCGCGGATGGTGTTGGCCGCCGCCGCGAAGGCGCCGCGTTCGTCATGGATCCACGCAAGGTCGGCCAAGTTTCGCAGCGTTCCGCCAGATAGCTTTTTATCGACCGTCTTGAACTGAAAAATCGAGGCGTCCATTGGCGACTCTTCGCCGCTTCTGCGCGGTCCAAAAAAGTAATGCCCTGTCGGACGGGCACCAAAACTGATCGGCGAATTGGCTGAAACACTAGACCGGCTGCGGTTTTCCATAAACCCTCCTGGAATTTTTTGTTACAGCCGCGCCAGCTAACTTCATACGTCTATTGATTGATGTATTTCATCTATCGGCTTGCGCTGACTGATGCGGAAGACTCTGACGCTTCCCCATGCACACTCGAAGATTAGGGCAAACACAGGCGCATTTCTACGTAAATATCTCCCAAAACGATTGAAAAGCACAATCAGTACCAACTATTACATCTGGAAACCAATATATCGCTATTATGTGGTTTTTTCCTTGAAATCAGCCTGTCAGCCTATGAACTGGATCCCTCCTCAGGGCAAGGCCAAGACTGGATACCGTCGCAAGGATTGCAACTCCGCATGGGCACAAAGACGCGGCTTTATGCACCGGATAGCGTGCAACAAACACCACACTAGCGCCTCAAGATAGCCCCGGCAGCCTCTCCAACAGGCTGAAACGGTCCAAGCGGATTGCTCTGCCTTTCGACACGATCAATCTGCGCCTGCCCTGCATAGTTTCGAAACAGCACAGTGCCATTGCTGACAATCACCAATGCGTCAAACGACCACCCGGTCACTTCGGTGGTGCGGCGAACATTCAGAAAATCCAGCCAGAAGCTGCCAGTGCGGCGCCGGTCCTGCCGCTCGAAGTGAAACAGGAAACCCCGGCATGCAGCCTGGTCCTCCACACACTTTCTGACCCCTGGGTCCAGTAGCGGCAGCGGCAGGGCCGGATAAGGGGCCAGTCGTGCGACGATATCGGGATAAGGAATCAAGGTGACGTTGGCGCCACCATCGGGATCGAACCCCAGGACTTTGAGCTCCGAAAGCCGGGTTTCGAGCGGAACGATGCGCTTTACTGCATCCTGGGCCGACTCAAAACTGGTAAAACTGCCTGGTGTGCGGCTGCTGCTGCGTGGCAGCAAGGACGTGCAAGCAGACAGGGCGACACAGGCCAGGATGATAGTTAACAGGCGGAATTTCATTTGCATACTGTTACCCCTGCGCGATGTTTCGCGTTTGACCCGCATCAACAAACGCCGTTGACCCATATCAATACCCTCGGTCCAGCCATCGACCACACTGAATCTGTCAAATAACTACAAAGGGAATTGACCATGTACAAGCGAATACTCGTTCCTGTTGACGGAAGCGAAACCTCCAACAAAGCATTGGTAGCGGCACTGCAACTGGCCAAGGATTCCGGCGGGCGCGTACGGCTCATCCACGTCGTTGAAGAGTTGGCCTACCTGAGCGGCTACGAGCAGTTCGGCGGTTATTCGGGTGAGCTCATCACGGTGATGCGCGAGGCCGGAACCAAGATACTCAATGACGGCATGGACATGGCCAAGGCTGCGGGTATTGAAGCTGACAACATGCTGTTTGACAACTTTGGCGGGCGGCTGGCCGAAGTGGTGGCTGATGCCGCCAAACAATGGAACGCCGACCTTGTCGTGGTTGGAACCCACGGACGCCGCGGTGTTGGGCGCATGCTGCTGGGCAGTGGCGCCGAGCAAATAATCCGGCTTGCCTCCGTGCCGGTCCTCGTGGTTCGCTCGGGAGAAGACAGCGCCCTGAAGTCGGGCTGAAGCACAGCCCCAGGCGGGTTGGACACAGCAGCGTGCAGGGCTTGCACCCTTGGCGCCGCGAGCCCCAAGCCGTGCGGACCTTACGTGCGGTGCAGGTCTGCATATGACAGCAACCCACGAACCTGCTCATCGCTGACCTGGCCGAAGTCGCGGTAATACTGGCCAACACTCCGAAAATCCGGAGGACTCATCACACTGACGAACTCGTCTGCCGCAGTGCCTATCCGATCCTGCGCCCCCGGTGGTGCCGCTGGCACCGCCACCACGATCCATTCGGGCTTGGCGACTCGCAAGGCCGTGAGAGCGGCATGCATCGAGGCGCCCGTGGCTACGCCGTCGTCCACCACGATAACCGTGCGCCCCTGGAGCACGGCAGGTTCACGCGCGCCGCGGTAAAGCGCCCTGCACCGCACCAGGTCCTGGCACCCGGCCGCAAGGACGTCTTCGAGTTGCTGCGGACTTACGCCGCTACTGGCCACAATCTGTCGGTCGATAAACACGGCGCCGCCACCGGCTATCGCACCCAAGGCCAGCTTGGTCTGGTACGGCACGCACAGCCTGCACACCACCAGCACATCCAACTTCGCGCCAAGCGCCTGGGCCACCTCCCATGCAACCGGAACGCCGCCACGCGGCAACGCCAGAACAACGACATCGTCGCGTCCGGCATAGGCCTGCAGCTGCTGGGCCAATGCGCCTCCAGCAACGCTGCGATCAGCGAACAAGGCGCTCATATGCTTCCTGTCCAGGGTAATTGGCTATCAGGTTAGGGCAGGCGCCGCACAGGTGAATTGACCCACATCAACCGCTGTTTCTTACTGCGCTGGCTTACCGATAGCGTTGACCCGCAACGTCAGGCACCAGCCAGAGCGCGAAGACCACAGCATCAGTGCTGCCGCCGTCGCTGGCACGCAGCACTAAACGCACATTGATGGGCAGACCCAGGCGGGTCGAATCATTCATAGCCAACGCCGCTTCACGGCGCGTTTGACAATTCTCAACCCTCATCCAAAGGTCTTCATTAAGCTGACTCTTACATTTTTACAAGGAAAAAATATGAACGACGCAAGCTCAACAATCAGCGAAAGTCAGGCGCGACTGACGCGGGATTTCAAGACCCTGATCAACGATGCAGAAGAGTTGCTTCGCCACGCATCGCAAGGTGGGGATGAAGGCTTCAACATCGCGCGCGAGCGGCTCGAAAAAAGTTTAGGGACTGCGCGCCGCGAATTTGACAGCAGGGAGCATGCTTTGCTAGATCGCGCGCGACATGCTGGCCGCGCCGCCGACGAGTATATGCACAGCCATCCGTGGGAATCGATCAGCGTCGCCGCTGTCATGGGTCTGCTGATGGGCATCATCCTCGCGCGAAGATAGGCACAGGGTTTTGGATAAAGGCCGGCGGAGAGTAACCATGCCAAACTGTAATAAACTGAAAACCGTTACATCAACTCCGGAGAAACCAACATGTACAAACGCATTCTTGTGGCAACTGACGGCTCTACCCTTTCAAAGAAAGCGGTACGCAATGCGATCGATCTCGCCGGAGCCATTGGAGCGGATCTGGTCGCGCTGTACGTCGTGCCGCGCTACCCCGTCAGCTACTTTGAAGGCGGCGTAACGATCTCGATGCAGGATGTCGAGCGCACCGAGAAACAGTGGAGTGACAAGGGTCAGGCCGTCGTCGACGCCGTGCAACAGGCTGCGCAGGCTGAAGGCCTCAAGGCCAAGGCCGTCGTCGTGAGGTCTGACTTGGTGGCGGAATCCATCATGTCCGCCGTCAAGAAACACAAATGCGACTTGGTCGTGATGGCTTCTCATGGCCGCAAGGGCATCAAGCGGGTGCTGCTGGGCAGCGAAACGCAACATGTACTCACCCACAGCACTGTGCCCGTGCTGGTGCTGCGTTAATCGTGTTCTTTTGAGCATCCCAGCCCCGCGCGCGGGCCAGGCGTTCAGGAAGAAACATGGCGTTGGCCGGCGACCGGGCGCAAGCTACGCCAGCTGAACCCAGAGATTTGCGCTAAAAAGTGAATGGCAGCGCCGATATGACCGATACGTCATTGGTGCGAGCCCGCTATTGAGCATGGTCCGGGAATCGTCGGCGACATTGGTGAGCGCAGCGATGCGCATCCCGTTTGAGAGATCGAGTCAAATTCGACGCTTCCCATGGCGCTGCGATTCATTGGAGGCCGCTCTGGCATCGTGACCGACGATTCCGGTGTCGTGACCGGTCATTCCTGTCAAACCCAAAAATTGGTCACGATCGGCCGGAATCAGCGGTCACGATGGTCCGGAACACCCACTACGTGAATGGAAGAACGCGCGCAGGTTGAGATTGAAGTCACTGCTGTGCTACCCAACCCGGGGGTAGCGGCCCTTGTCTTAAACCTCTTCCCAATCGCCCGCCCCTGAGGGCGATGCAGCTGCAAGCCGCATGGAGGGAGTAGCGGCTGTGGCGCGCTGGCGTTGCGGCGCGGCAATGGTTTGCTTGGCCCGGGGTGGCTGCATCGGTGCAGGACGCCTGACGCTTGCCATGTGCTTGGGTGCAGCTACATGACTGGCTTGCTCGTGATCAAGCCTGAACACGCTGACCACCTGTGACAGGCCGGCCGCCTGCTCCTGCAGCGATTGCGCGGCGGCTGCCGCTTCTTCGACCAATGCGGCGTTTTGCTGCGTGACCTGGTCCATCTGCGTGATCGCCTGGTTGATCTGCTCTATGCCCGAGGTCTGCTCCTGGCTGGCGGCGGTGATCTCGGCCATGATGTCGGTCACGCGTTTGACGCTGTCCACGATCTCGTCCATGGTCTTGCCGGCCTGGGCCACCTGCTGGCTGCCCTCTTCGACTTTGTCGACCGAGTCGCCGATCAGGGTCTTGATCTCTTTGGCGGCCGCTGCCGAGCGCTGGGCGAGGTTTCTGACTTCAGCGGCCACCACCGCAAAGCCGCGCCCCTGCTCGCCGGCCCGGGCGGCTTCTACCGCCGCGTTGAGCGCCAGGATATAGGTCTGAAAAGCGATGCCGTCGATCACGCCGATGATGTCGACGATCTTTCTCGACGAGGCGTTGATCGCGCCCATGGTGCCGACCACTTGCGCCACGACGCTACCACCGCGCACGGCAACGCTGGAGGCTGACACGGCCAACTGGTTGGCCTGGCGGGCGTTGTCGGCGTTTTGCTTGACGGTCGAGGTCAGCTCTTCCATCGACGCTGCGGTCTCTTCCAGCGAGCTGGCCTGCTCTTCGGTGCGGGAAGAAAGGTCGTGGTTGCCGGCGGCGATCTGGCTGGAGGCCGTGGCGATGGTGCCGCTCGATTGACGGATCTGCTCGATGACGCGGACCAGTTCCCGCTGCATCCGCTGGACCGCATACAGCAGGCTGCTGGTATCGCCCTTGCGGGTCTGGACATGCACCGTCAGGTCGCCCGCAGCCACACGGTCGACGATGTCTGCGGCATAGCCCGGCTCTCCACCGATCTGGCGCCCAAGCAGGCGCGCCATGGCCACACCCAGACCGACGCTGACCACGATGCCGCCGAGTACCAGCGCCGCCATCATCAGCCGTGAGATCTTATAGGTCTCATTGACATTTTCCATGCTGGACTTGGCCAACTGGCCGCTGTGCGCGACCATGTTTTCGAGTATTTCCTCGACCAGGCGGGAAGTCTTCAACAAACTGGCGCTGTCATCGGCCACCCGGCCATCGTACTGCGTGGAGTCCAGCGGTTGCCGTAAGAGCAGCACCATGAAGTCGGCCAGTTGCTGCTTGAGGTGCGGTACCTTGCTCTCGTACTGTTGGTACAGCGCCCGCCCCTCGGCGCTGGTTTCCAGCAACGGCTTGACCTCGGCCATGCGTGCGTCAAATCCTTTCAGTGCCGTCTGGATGCCTTTCGTGCCGACGCTGCGCTCCCCCATGGTCGAGGCCGCCAGCAGGCCCATTTGGTCCCGACTGGCGTAGAGCAGGTGGATATTGGCCTCCTGTACGACCTTGAGCGCACGCACGTCCTGGCTGTAGAGGCTTTCGGTGGCGGCACTGATGCGGCCCATGTGGAAAATCCCCAATGCACCAATGGCGGCGCCGATCATCGCAACGATGAGAAAACTGACGACCAGCTTGGTCGTGACGCGAAGTTGATGGAACCACTGCATATATTTCATTCCTGTGATGGCCGCGGATGCGACGGGGGGTGAACTCGGGTGCGTCACAACACGGCCAGGTTTAAAACGTTTCCCAATCGCCGGCGGCAGCAGGCCCCGCACCCGCAGCGGCCAGTTGCTGGCGCTGCGGCGCGGCAATGGCCGGTCTGGCGCGCGGCGGCTGTTTCGGCGAGGCGGGTGGCTTGACGCCTGCCGGGCGCCAGGGGGCGGCCACTTGAGGGGCCTGCCCGCCAGCTTGATCGTGACTGAGCTTGAACACACTGACGACCTCCGACAGGCTGCCGGCCTGCTCCTGCAGCGATTGCGCTGCCGCTGCCGCCTCTTCCACCAGCGCGGCGTTTTGCTGCGTGACCTGGTCCATCTGCGTGATCGCCTGGTTGATCTGCTCTATGCCCGAGGTTTGCTCCTGGCTGGCGGCGGTGATCTCGGCCATGATGTCGGTCACGCGTTTGACGCTGTCCACGATCTCGTCCATGGTCTTGCCGGCCTGGGCCACCTGCTGGCTGCCCTCTTCGACTTTGTCGACGGAGTCGCCGATCAGGGTCTTGATCTCTTTGGCGGCCGCTGCCGAGCGCTGGGCGAGGTTTCTGACTTCAGCGGCCACCACCGCAAAGCCGCGCCCCTGCTCGCCGGCCCGGGCGGCTTCTAC
>NZ_JAUXNA010000192.1 GCF_030682935.1 Polaromonas sp. | reverse complement strand
GAAGCAGCATTGAAAATGGCTACGTTGGACTGGTGAATCGGCATGCTTTTTTGAACAATGCCACCTGTAGTGCCTTTGAGCGGATTGGGCTTGGTGTGTTTTTTCACCAGGTTGATCCCATCCACCAGCACATGGCTGTCGTCCACGCGCAGCGAAATTGTGCCGCGCTTACCTTTGTCGCGACCGGTGATCACGATGATCTCGTCGCCTTTGCGAATCTTGTTCATTGCCTTTTGTCCTTACAGAACTTCAGGAGCCAAAGACACGATCTTCATGAACTTTTCAGTGCGCAACTCGCGCGTCACTGGTCCGAAGATGCGGGTGCCGATAGGCTCCAGCTTGGCATTGAGCAGCACTGCTGCATTGCCGTCGAATTTGACGAGCGAGCCATCACCGCGGCGGATACCCTTGGCGGTACGAACGACCACAGCACTGTAAACCTCGCCTTTTTTGACGCGGCCACGTGGAGCGGCTTCTTTGATGCTCACCTTGATGACATCACCAACGCTGGCGTACCGGCGCTTGGATCCGCCCAGCACTTTGATGCACATCACGGATTTAGCACCCGTGTTGTCAGCAACATCGAGTTTGGATTGCGTTTGAATCATTTAAATTTAGTCCCAACTTGCACCAGAGGGCAGCCCGCCTTTCAGCAAACCACCAACCAATCAGTCTTGGGCCCGTCGTCCACACTGCAAACCACTTGCAGTGCTTCCGCTGGGCAGAAGTCTTCGCCTTTTATAGCGAAGCCCTCGATTATCACCAAATACATGTACCCCGTCAACAATCTTTTGTGAAAATTGTTGCATGCCAAGGAAAAGATTCAGCAACATTCTTGAAAATGCCAGTGCCCACCCGTCAAATCCAGAAAAGCAGCGCCATGCAAGTCGCCTCCAAACGGGAAGTCACCCCCGATTCCAGCGACACGGCAACTTGCGGCGCCGAGGCGCATGGTGGGTTTACATTAATTTGAAGGAGCCGAGGACGCATGCCCTCCTTTGGCAAATCCACACAGCGGTACTGGGGAGATTGCCGCACATAGCCCGGGTGTTCGCCAACAGCACGCCACCCCAACCTGGAACCGGAACCCCATGACTTATTTACTCGCCCTTGACCAGGGCACCTCCAGCACCCGAAGCATTGTGTTTGACGAACTGGGCCGCGTCGTTGCCATGGCCCAGCAGGAGTTGCCCCAGATTTACCCCAAGCCCGGCTGGGTGGAACACGATCCCCTGGAAATCTGGCGGGCCCAACTGGCCACGGCCCGGCTGGTGCTGGCCAAAGCCGGCCTGAAGGCGCGCGACATCCGCGCGATGGGCATTACCAACCAGCGCGAAACCACGGTGGTCTGGAACCGTGCGACGGGCCAGCCCATCCACAATGCCATCGTCTGGCAAGACCGGCGGGCCGAAGCCACCTGCGCGCAACTGCGCGAGCGAGGCCTGGAGACGCTGATCCAGTCCAAAACCGGGCTGCTGATCGATGCCTATTTTTCAGGCACAAAACTCAAGTGGCTGCTCGACCATGTGCCGGGCGCCCGCGCCCAGGCCGAGCGCGGCGAGCTTGCCTTTGGCACCATCGACAGCTGGCTGATGTGGCAACTCACGGCTGGTGCGCTGCATGCCACCGACGTCACCAACGCGTCGCGGACCCTGCTGTTCAACGTGCATGCCAACCAGTGGGATGCCGAGCTGCTGGCGCTGCTCGGCATTCCCCCGTCGCTGATGGCCCAGGTGATGCCTTCCAGCGCGCATTTTGGCGAGGTCAGACCCGAACTGCTGGGCCACGCGATCACGATTGGCGGCGTTGCCGGGGACCAGCAAAGTGCCTCATTTGGCCAGGCCTGCTTCAAGGCAGGCATGGCCAAAAACACCTACGGCACCGGCTGCTTCATGCTGA
>NZ_JAUXNA010000191.1 GCF_030682935.1 Polaromonas sp. | reverse complement strand
CGTGACTGCGTGAAGCGGGGTTGCCGAAATGCTCGCGCAACCAGGGGATCATGGCGTCCACCACCCGCGGGTCGCAGGGGTTGGTGGCGCTGTAGTCCATATAAATCGGGAAATGTGGTGTATCCATTTTGCTGGCTCTTTAATTCAAAGGCTGGCTGGCAGCTCAAAACAATGACGTTGATGAAATCCGGTCAGGATTTGGAAAATGCGTTACCCAAGGCAAATACCGAATTCGGCACATTCACACGAATCGGTTTGACGATGGGCACCGCAAAAATCGCTTTTTTCAAATGCGGCGTGGTCTCGATCACCACGCCCTTTGCAAGCTGGTCATCCACCAGTTTTTGCAGGGTCACGGAGTCCAGGAATTCAACCATGCGGTTGTTCAGCGAAGCCCACAACTCATGCGTCATGCAGCGACTTCCCTCGCCCGTGCAGTTTTCCTTGCCGCCGCATTGGGTTGCATCAATGGGTTCATCAACCGACACAATGATGTCAGCCACCGTGATCTCGGAGGCTTTACGGCCCAGCGTGTACCCGCCGCCGGGCCCACGGGTGGACTCCACCAGTTCATGGCGACGCAGCTTGCCGAACAACTGCTCAAGGTAGGAAAGGGAAATTTGCTGGCGCTGGCTGATGGCAGCAAGCGTGACTGGGCCGTTGTTCTGGCGCAGCCCTAAATCAATCATGGCAGTGACCGCAAAGCGGCCTTTGGTCGTGAGGCGCATAACAAGCTCCTTTAAGTTGGCTTGACTGTCGTTAATACCCTGAGCGCTCGTGGCTTTCAGGGAACCCATCCTCCATTCGGCCAGGCTAGTCCAACCGGTTATCGGGGGGCTTTTTTCTTATGGGTTTGTTCCTGACTAATTCTGTCAAGTATAACAGAGGCTGTGGTTTTTCGCAGTGCCTCCCGGCAGCGCGGCCAGGTACCCTCATAGCAGAAATGATCAAAGTCGCCCTGATCCAGCGGCAGAAATTGGAACAATATTATCGGTACCCGGCGCGCCAAACGCCTGCTCTTTAAGGATATGCAGCTGATCGCGCACCATGGCAGCTTTTTCAAACTCCAGGTTCTTGGCATGTTGCACCATCTGCTTTTCCA
>NZ_JAUXNA010000185.1 GCF_030682935.1 Polaromonas sp. | reverse complement strand
CAAGCATTGTGAGGAAACCGGCGACACACCCGACGCTGTCCATGCGCGCCGCCGCAAGCGCCAGTGGGCCGATGGCGTACATTGCCAGCTTGGGCCAGATGGCAATCTGTACGTGAACCCGGAGGAATACAACAAATGGGTCGAAGGCCAGCAACCGACATCACCTGCCCTCGCGGCGTAGCCATCCGCGAGTTCAAGCACGAACGCCGCATCCAGATCGCTTTCAGCTTTCGCGGCGTCCAATGCCGCGAGCTGCTGCCACCAGGGCCCATCACCCAGACGGCCGTGAACTACGCGGCCGGCATCCGGGCCGAGGTGGCTAGAAAGATCGCCGACAATCAATTCCACTACGCTGATTACTTCCCAAACAGCCCGCGCGCGCTGCAGTTTGATGTTGCCGGCAAGCGCATCTTGTTGAAAGATAAGCTGCAGACCCAGCTCGAAACCTATGAGCGCCAGGTCAAGAACGGCCAGCTGTCGCCCAGCACCTATGAAGGCTACGCCAAAGCCATCAACAGCAAGCGCATGGCATATTGGGACACATGGGCGCTGGCCAGCGTCGGGCCCAGCGATCTTCGCACCTGGATCTCCAGCCTGGACATGACGGCAAAGTTTGCGCGCAACCTCATGACCCCACTGCGCAGCGTGTTTGAAGACGCGCTCAATGACGATTTGATCAAATTTAATCCTTTTGACCGCATCGCCATGAGCAAGCTGCTGAAGCAAACGGCCAAAAGCAGCGAATACGAGGTTGAGCCCTTCACGGCTGAAGAACGCGCGGCGCTGATCAAGGCCGCCCGGGCTGATGAACGTCCCCTGGTGCAGTTCTGGTTTAACTCAGGGCTGCGGCCGGGAGAACTGATCGCGCTCAAGTGGCCAAAGGTGGACTGGATTAACAGCAAGGCGCGGATCGACCTCAACCAGGTGGTGAGCGTCGAAAAAGGCCCGAAAACCGATGCCGGCGTGCGCGACGTTGACCTGAACGCGGAGGCCTTGTCGGCATTGACCGCGCAAAAAGCTGCCAGTTTTCTGCTGGAGAGTGGCCACGTGTGGCTGAATCCGCGTACCGGGCAGCCTTGGACAGGCGACGCGCAGATCCGAAAAACCCTGTGGCAGCCGCTTTGCCTACGCGCGGGCGTCCTGTATCGCAATCCGTATCAGGCACGCCACACTTTTGCCAGCGCACTGCTCACGGCTGGCCACAACCCGTGGTACGTTGCCCAGCAGCTCGGGCACGTTGACGTGCAGATGGTGTTCAAGATCTACGGAAAATTCATTCCGGCCGACTACCAAAAACCCAAGGTGCAATTGCGCATCGTGGGAAATGATTAATCCCGCGTGTGAATTCCGTGTGAATCCAACGCCAATCAACGCCAACTTAAGGCGGTAAAACAAAATCCCCGCCAATGGTCTTTCATTGGCGGGGATTGTCTTGGATGGTGGAGCTGGGGGGATTTGAACCCCCGTCCGCAAGCCTTCTTCGAGCAGATCTACATGTTTAGCGGTCTGATTTAAGTCTCGCCACCTGTATCGCGCAGTCGCACGCTACACAGGACGCCAGCACCCTATTTTCTTGCCCCGGGTTAAGGTACCCAGCCCAGAGCCAGCCGATAAAATTATCTTTACAGCCGGGAGCCCCTAACTTTCGCTAAAGACCCCTTGCCCAGCCCATCGGCCTGCTGTTGTAAAGCTCACTGGCAATTAAGCAGCGAGTGCGAAACGTTCGTCGTTTGCAGTTAGTTTGTTTGAATCAGTTTTACGAGCACACTCAGCTCGACATGCACCACACCGCGTCCGAACCCACGTCGAAACCAATGCAGCCCCAAGCCCAGTAGTTTAAGCCATTCTCAGCAATTTCAAGAGGGCTAAAGGTGCGGAAATGGTGAAATCAGCGTTCCAGCCCTGCGTGTCAGCAGCCAAACCCAGATAACCGTAAGCGGCGGCCACCGTTGGCATACCGGCAGCACGCCCGGCAACGATGTCGCGTTTGTCATCCCCCACATACACGCAGCGCCCGGCGGCCACACCAAGCTGTCGCGCCGCCTCGAGCAAGGGCGCCGGGTGCGGTTTGGCGTGCGGCGTGGTGTCGCCGCTGATAATGGTTTGGGCCGTATTGAACAGCGGCATGGTGTTGGTCAGCGGCACGGTAAAGCGGGCCGATTTATTGGTTACAACACCCCATTTCAGGCCCGCTTGACGAATATGGTCAATCAGTTCAGCCACCCCCTCAAAGACATAGGTGCGCTCAGTCAAACAGGATTCGTAATTGGCGAAAAACTCCTCTTTAAGCGCATCAAAGCGGGTATCTTCGGGCGCCAAGCCAAAAGCCACGGCGATCATGCCGCGGGCACCCGCACCGGCCATAGGCCGATATTGCGTCAGGGGAAACGACGCCAGGCCCCGGTCAGTACGCATTTTGTCGGCCGCCGCACCCAGGTCGGGCGCGCTGTCAATCAGGGTGCCGTCGAGGTCAAACAAAACTGCATCGATGTTTGTGAACATATCGGGACAATCAGGGGGAGTGCAATGAAGCGCTCAGATTTTTTGTGTCGCCAGCATGTAGTTCACGCTGGTGTTGGCGCTGAGCCAGTAATGTCGCGTAAGTGGGTTGTATTCCAGACCCTTGGTCTTTTGCAGGTTCAAACCCGCAGCACGGCAATAGCTGGCCAATTCGCTGGGCTTAATCAGCTTGGCGTACTCATGCGTGCCTCGGGGCAGCATGTTGAGGATGTATTCCGCGCCAACAATGGCAAACAAAAAGGATTTGGCATTGCGGTTAATGGTGGAAAAAATCACATGTCCACCTGGTTTAACCAACGCAGCACAGGCTTTAACGACCGAAGAAGGATCGGGCACATGCTCCAGCATTTCCATGCAGGTAACGACGTCAAAGCTGCCGGGTTGCTCGGCAGCCAGCGCCTCGGCGCTGATCTCACGATATTGCACCCCTTCAGTCTGAGCCTCCAGCGCAT
>NZ_JAUXNA010000179.1 GCF_030682935.1 Polaromonas sp. | reverse complement strand
GCGCGCGACGCGCCGAGCGCGGCACCCAGCTTGTCGGCCAGCGGCGTCAGCACTTCGTCGAATTTTTCGCTCGAGCCCAGCGCCCGGCCACCCGAGACGATGATCTTGGCGGCCGTCAGTTCAGGGCGGTCGCTTTTGGCGATCTCTGCGCTGACAAACGAGGACTTGCCGCTGTCGGCCACGCCGGCCAGCGTTTCAACGGCGGCACTGCCGCCGCTGGCGGCCGCAGGGTCAAACCCGGTGGTGCGCACGGTGATGACTTTGATCGCGTCCAGGCTTTGCACGATGGCAATGGCGTTGCCGGCGTAAATCGGACGCTCAAACGTATCGGCCGCATCGACCTTGGTGACGTCGGATATCTGGGCGACATCCAACAGGGCCGCTACGCGCGGGGCAATGTTCTTGCCCGAGGCCGTTGCCGGAAACAGGATGTGCGAATAACTGCCCGCAATGAGCACCACCTGCGCAGCCATGTTTTCAGCCAGGCCGTGGGCAAACTGCTCGCCGTCCACGTGAATGACTTTGTTCACGCCGGCTATTTGCGCGGCGGCCTTGGCGGCCGCTTCGGCGCCCTTGCCTGCGACCAGCACATGCACCTCACCCGTTCCAGCGCCGCACTGGATGGCCGCGGTCACGGTATTGAGGGTGGCGGGCTTGATGCTCGCGTTGTCGTGTTCGGCAATAACAAGTGCGCTCATTTAGATCACCTTCGCTTCGTTTTTGAGTTTGTCGACCAGGGCGGCCACGTCAGCCACCTTGACACCGGCGCTGCGCTTGGGCGGCTCGCTGACCTTGAGGGTCTTGATGCGCGGCTTGACATCCACACCGAGGTCTTCGGGCTTGAAGTTGTCGAGCTGCATTTTCTTGGCCTTCATGAAGTTCGGCAGCGTGACGTAGCGCGGCTCGTTCAGGCGCAGGTCGGTCGTGATGATGGCCGGCAGCGTGAGCGCCAGCGTCTCCAGGCCGCCGTCGACTTCGCGCGTGACCCTGGCCACGCCGTCAGCCACTTCGACCTTGGACGCAAAGGTGGCCTGCGGCCAGCCCAGCAGCGCGGCCAGCAT
>NZ_JAUXNA010000168.1 GCF_030682935.1 Polaromonas sp. | reverse complement strand
CGACAGGCGGCGACAGGGGTTTCGCCGGCTTGGCGGCAGCGTGGGATTTGTCGGCAGCGGCTTTGACGCTTGCCTTGGCCGGTTTGGCCTTGGCGGCGGTGGTTTTGGCGGCGGCAACGGCTCGCGCGGACCGGGTGGTTCACGCGGTTCGTTCAACCGCTGACCCATCAAGCAAACCAAGCCGCAAGGTATCTGCGCGCCGGTGGCCCGCTAATCGGGATAGGGGAAGACCTCAAGCGGGCTGCGCAAGCGGCCTGATTCATGGTGCTGTAGGACAGTTGGCGCGTGCTCACCATGTCCAGCAAATAGGCGCTTACCTCGTCCTTGCTCAGGTGCTCCGGGCTGCGATGATAGTGGCGCGCCATGCGCGCTATCGCTTCGACGTAGCTTTCTTGCGTGCGAGCAGCAAAGCCACGGGTGACCATGGCATCAACCATGCGTTGGCGTAGGGGTGTCATCAGGTTTCTCCTGCAAGGCCGGGGAACATTCCCCAGCCTGAAGGTTTCTCCTGATCGGCACTCAATGCAAACGCCGCGCAAACGAAAACGCGGTGGCGGCCTGTGAGGACCAGCCACCGCGTCAGCGGTTTAGTTCAATCGGGATAGGAAGAAGCCTCACGGCCCCTCCCTCCCACACCACCGGACATACGGGTCACGTATCCGGCGGTTCCTTGAAACTTCGTTGCGCTCATGCTGCCCTGGCCGGTGCCAACTCGGGCAACCCCATTTGACGAAACATTCTTGCAGGCAGTGCCAGATTCAGTGCTGGCGTTTTGCTCAGCCGCCATGGGCCATGCGCGCTCTTGCTTGTGTTCCAAGCCTCGCGCACACTGACCCCGCGTTTCCTGAGTTCGCGGTAACCCGCGCTGCCCCATTGTTTCCATGCATAGCATCGTAACCGCCGTCGCACCCATTTGTCGATCTCGCGCAGAGGGCTCAAGACCTCGGCAATGCCGAAGTAGGCTTTCCACCCGGTCAGGGCAGTCTTCAACTCTTGCACGATGTCAATCAGCCGGTGACCTCGTGTGCGACGGGTCAGCTCGCGGATGGTGTCTTTGAGTTTCTCGATGGCCTTGGGTGCCACTTTGATCCTCGCGTCCCCGCGAGCAACGGTAAAGCCCAGAAACTTGCGGTTTCTAGGTCTGTCTACGGCGCTCTTTTGGGCGTTCACTGTGAGCCGCAGTGAATCGCGCAGGTAGCGCGTTACGTTTTGCATGATCCGCTCGCCCGCACGTTTGCTTTTGACGAAGATATTGCAGTCATCGGCATAACGGGCGAAGCGGTGACCTTGGCGCTCCAGCGCCCAGTCCAGTTCGTCCAGTACCACGTTGGCCAGCACCGGCGACAAGGGTCCGCCCTGCGGCACCCCTTGTATCGTGGCTTGGATTTGGCGGTTCACCTGCACCCCGCCTTTTAGAAAGCGGTTGATGAGTTTGAGCACATCGGGTGCGTCCACGTGCTGGCGCACGCGAACCATCAGGCGGTCGTGGTTGACGCGGTCGAAGAACGCCTCCAAGTCAATGTCCACCACCCAGCCGTACCCTTGTCGGATCGTGGCTTGGGCGTGACGCATCGCTTGGTGGGCGTTGCGTCCGGGCCGGAAGCCGTAGCTGTTGGGGTGGAAGTGGCTATCCCATTGGCGTTGGACGATTTGAGCCAGCGCTTGCTGGATGAATCGGTCCGTTACCGTCGGAATGCCCAGCAGGCGTTTTCTCCCGTCTGGCTTTGGGATTTCCACGCGCCGTACCGGCTTG
>NZ_JAUXNA010000158.1 GCF_030682935.1 Polaromonas sp. | reverse complement strand
CGCTCCTTGAGGCGGGGAAAGATGGCAAACACCTTGTCGAGGTTGGCGGCGCGGCGCTCACGGGCCCGGGTGAATGAACCAAGCTCCAAGTTTTCCAGCACGGTGAGGTTGGGAAACACCTTGCGTCCCTCCGGCACCTGGATCAGGCCGGCCTTGACCACCTCGCGGTAATGCGCGCGGCTCAGGTCCCTGCCGTCAAACTGCACCGTGCCGCCCCAGGCGGGATAAATGCCGCAGACCACGTTGTTCAGGGTGGACTTGCCGGCCCCGTTGCTGCCCAGCAGCGCGACCGTTTCACCGGCCTGGACCGTCAAGTCCACGCCGCGCAGCACTTCCACCTGGCCGTAGCCGCCGCGCAAGCCCCGGATCTCCAGCAAGGCGGTCATGGTGAGACTCCTGCCAGGGCGGCCGCACGCAGGCGCGCCGCCGTGCCATGCCCCAGATAGGCCTCCACCACTTTCTCGTCGGCGGTGACTTCAGCGGGCGTGCCCTGCGCAATCAACTGGCCTTGCGCCAGCACCCACACATGTTGCGCCAGGTTCATGACCGCCTGCATCACATGCTCGATCATCAGCACGGTCACACCACTTTGCGCGATGCCCCGCACTACGGGAATCATCTCCGCAATTTCCTGCGGGTTCAGGCCGGCCAGCACTTCGTCCAGCAGCAGCAGGCGGGGCCGCGTCGCCAGCGCACGCGCCAGCTCCAGCCGCTTGCGGCCTGCCACCGTCAGGTCGGAGGCCGGTTTGTCGAGTTGCGCCGACAGCCCCACACGGGCCGCCACTTCTTCCGCCTGGCTCAGGGCACTGCGCCGTTCCTTGAGATGCAGATGCGCACCCACGGCGATGTTTTCCCTCACCGTCTGCGTCGCGAAGGGCTGGACAATCTGGAAGGTGCGCGTCATGCCACGGCGCGCGTTGAGGTGCGGGGCGCAACCGGTGATGTCCTGCCCGGCAAACTGCACCGTGCCGCTGTCGGGTTTCAAAAAGCCGGACATCAGCGCGAACAGCGTAGTTTTGCCCGCGCCGTTGGGGCCGATCAAGGCCGTCAGGCTGCCCTCGGGCACGTCCAGGCTGACGTTTTGCACGGCCTTGAGACCGCCGAAGGAGATGGACAGGCCCTTGATGGCCAGCAAGGGTTCAGCCACGCCGGCCTCCGCTCTTTTTCCATAGCGACTTCGCCGTCGCCCCCAGCCCCGCGATGCCGCGTGGCAGGAACATCACAATCAGCACCAGCACCATGCCGTAGATCACCATGTTGATGCCGGGCAACTGGCCGAACAGGTTGCGCGTGAGGTCCGCGAGGACATGCAGCACCAGCGCGCCCAGCACCGGCCCCCACAGCGTCCCCATGCCGCCGACGATGGCGGCGACCAGTGCTTCCACCGAGGTGCCGGGGCCATAGGCAATGCCGGGATCGATGTACTGGAACACCTGCACATAGAAGGCGCCGCCGGCCCCCATCAAGCCGCCCGACAGCACAATCGCGCCGAGCTTGACGCCAAACGGATTGACACCGATGGCACGCGCCGCGTCTTCGTTGTCACGCACCGCCTGCAGGTAGGCGCCAAAGCGCGAATGCTTGAGCCACCACGTCAGCAGCAGGGCTGCCGCCACAAAGGCCAGCACCAGGTAGACATAGCCCTTGCGCGAGCCGAACTGCATGTTGGCGAACGATTCGTGCAAGGGCAGCATCAGGCCCACCCCGGCACCGGTGAAGGGCACCGACAGGGCCAGGATGCGGAACACCTCGGCGAACGCCAGCGTCACCAGCGCGAAATACGAGCCTTTGAGGCCGTAACGAAAGGACAAAGCCCCCACCAGCGCGCCGACCCCGGCACTGCCGGCCACCGCCATGAACAGGGCCAGCCAGGCATTGAGTCCACCCTGCAATTGCGCGATGGCCTGAATATAGGCCCCCGTGCCAAAAAACAGCGCATGACCAAAGGAAAATTGCCCGCCAAAGCCGCCCAGGATATTCCAGGCCTGGGCCAGCAGGGCCGCATACAGCGCCATCATCACGAAGTTCAAAATGACGCCGGAATCCGTCGCCAGCGGGATGCCGGCAACCAGCGCGACGAAAAGAAAAATGCCCGCCAGTTCTTTTCCGCCGCTCGTCATGCTTTGGCTCCAAACAGGCCTTGCGGGCGAAACAGCAGCACCGCAATGAAGATGGCAAAGATGCCGATCTGACCGAGCGACTCGCCCAGGTACAAACCGCCCAGCGACTCCACCACGCCGATCAGCAGGCCACCGAGCAGGGCCCCGACAAAGCTGCCCATGCCGCCCAGCACCACCACGGTGAAAGCCACCAGCACAAAGCCGCCGCCCACCTGCGGGTTCACGTAATAGGCCGGCAACAGAAAACAGGCGGCGGCCCCCAGGCACGCCAGGCCGATGCCAAAACTCATGGCATAGACATGGTCCACGTCGATGCCCATCAGCTTGGCGCCATGTTTTTCCTTGGCGACCGCACGAATCGCGCGACCCAGATCGGTCTTGCCGACGATCCACAGCAGCAAGCCCGACACCAGCAAGGCGCCGGCGAACGCCACCAGTTTGGGCAAGGCAATCATGGCCGGGCCGATGGCCACGGTGGTCAGCGTGTAAGCCGTTTCGATGGTGCGCGTGTCGGACTTGAAAAACAGCAGGGCGGCGTTCTCCATGACGATGGACAGCCCCAAGGTGACCAGCAGGATGTTTTCGTCCTTGCCGTGGCTGGCCCGGTTGATGATCAGGCGCTGCAAGGCATAGCCCAGCACGAACATGCCGGGCACCACCAGGGGCAGCGCCAGATAGGGGTCAATGCCGAAGCGCTCCTTGAGCAGGTACACCGCATACAGCGCCACCATCAACGCCGCCCCATGGGCAAAGTTGATGATGTGCAGCACGCCGTAGATCAGCGTCAGGCCCAGAGCGATCAGTGCATAGACCGCCCCGGTGGTCAGTCCATTGATCAGGGACGGGAAAAGAATTCCGGAGTCAAACATCTTTAGCGACTGGGTCTTCAGGCTCTGAGCGGGAACACCGGATCGGTTTCGCGGTACTCGCGCGGAATGATGACCTTGATGTCGTTCTTGACGACTTGCGTCATCAAGGGCTGGGCGCCGGTGTTTTGCCCGTTGACGAACTTCGTCGCGCCATACGGCATGATGTGATCGGCAAAGGTGCTCTTCTCCAGCGCATCGATGATGGCTGCGCGGTCGCTTGACTTGGCGCGTTCAATGGCGTCGGCCAGCAGGCGCATGGCCGTGTAGGTCATGAACACTTCGTAACTGAAAAACAGGCCCTTGGCCTCGACCCGCTTCTTGAGTTCGGCCGAGCGCTTGTCCTTGGGGTTGAACCAGTGGTTGCAGTCAATGATGCCGTTGGCCGCATCCGGAAACTCCTTGACGAATTTGTAGCTTGATGCCGCCCCGCCCAGCACCGAATAAATGGCCTTGGGGCTGACCTTTTGCTGCTGCATGGTACGCACCAGCAAGGCGTATTCGTTGTAGTAGTTGGCGGGTATCACGATGTCGGGGTTGACCGCCTTCATCCGCAGCACGATGTTGTTGAAATCGCGCGTCGGGTTCGCGTGCTTGATGACTTCCTTGACCTCGTAGCCGTAGCCGGGCAATTCGCGCGCCAACAGGTTGGCCGTGCCGGTGCCAAAGAGCGACTCTTCGTGAACAATCATCACGGTGCGCGCGGGCTTTCCCGCCGCCATGTTCAGCACATGCAGGTTGGCGACGGCCGCTTCGGCACACTTGCGATAGCCCGGCCCGAAGCGGAAGGTGTTCTTCAGGCCGCGCTCCATGATCTGGTCGGCAACCCCCACATCAACGACGTGGGGCAGGTTGTATTTCGCCGCGGCCTGCGTAGTCGCCAGGCAGATGGCCGAGGCGAATGCCCCCACCACCGCCGAGACCCCGGCTTCATTCATTTTTTCAATCTCGGCGGCGCCCGCCTGCGGCTGGGACTGTGCATCACCCAGCAAGGCCTCGATGTTGGCCCCACCCATCGACTTGATGCCCCCCGCCTTGTTGATGTCCTCAATGGCCATGAGCGCTCCTACCCGGCACTGCTGGCCGGAATAGGCCAGCGCGCCCGTGACAGGATGCAGGACGCCCACCTTGATGGTCCTGGGCTGCGCACCCCCGACCAGGGGAAATGCCATAGCCGAAGCGGCTGCAGCAGATTGGGACATGAAATGGCGACGTGTACTCATGGCATTTTCCTTGCGTTGATTAATGAAACTGAGCGGACAACTCTTTGCTGACCCACACCTTGGCATCGATGCTGCCAACGCGCGACAACTGCATTTGGTATTCGTACCGGTCTGGCCGGTACAGGCCATGCAGCCATTGAATCGGGCGGTCCTGGTCGTCGTAGATCAGGCGGCGAACCGCCAGCAGGGCCGAGCCGACCGCAATATCCAGATGTT
Source organism: Polaromonas sp. (assembly GCF_030682935.1). Classification (GTDB taxonomy): domain Bacteria; phylum Pseudomonadota; class Gammaproteobacteria; order Burkholderiales; family Burkholderiaceae_C; genus Polaromonas. The sequence goes on along the minus strand of NZ_JAUXNA010000158.1, from coordinate 4,377 downwards.
TTGCAACCTGGACATCGGCCAGGCGCGCCGAAATGGTCTGGTGCGCACGGCCGACCGTGACGCCGGACTCTTCCAGCAGGACAAGAATGGGTTTTTTGGCCAGTTCGCGGCGCCCGAACTGGCGGGCGATGTCGGCCGGCACATACGTTGTGATGTGGGACAGTGGGCCTTCCCGCGTGCTGCGCACCCGAACCGCTTTCTGCACCAGGTCACCCACTTTCAGTTGCAAGGCATCTGCCACGTTCACAGAAGCCATCACCACCTCCACATCCAGAACGCGGACGGATGTTTTCAGTCCCATGCTGACCAGGTTCTCAAGCAAACCGGTGAGCTGGGCGCGTTGCCCCCCTTCACCATGCGTTACGGCCTTGGATGCGCCGAGGTCCAGCGCCCGCGTGCCGCGTCCCGGCTCACGCGAGATCAGTCCTTCTGCGGCCAGTTGCTCCAGCGCCCGGCGCACCGTCACGCGCGCCACGCCAAACTGCTGCATCAAAGCCAGCTCCCCGGGGACTCCCTGGGAAAACCTGCCTTCATGCAACTGCTCGCGCAACACCAGGTAAATCTGGTGGTACTTGGTCATGGGCAAGGCGGGCGACATGAGCGGATCGTACGAACAGTCCTATTGTTCTGTCAATAGGACATTTCTTCAATTTGAAGCATTTAAGGGTTTCTACCGAGCCTGGAATTTACCGTTGACCCGATCGATCAGCTTGAGTTGCATAGGGTTTTCGCCCCCCCGTTTTCTCAGGCCATTGCACGCAGACGACGCCACAGGGTGGTCCGGCTGATGCCCAGCCGCTGTGCTGCGGCGTGACGATTCCCCTTCAATGCGGCAAGTGCATCGCGGATGGCCTGATCGGTCAGCAAGATGCGCGTCTGGTCGCTCGCGTCTTCTCCCGTGTCGTAGAGCTCGGGAAGTGTCATGCGCAGTTCGTTGTGATCGATGGCCGATTGATCCGGATACGCAGACAGAAACACCGCGAGCCGCTCGGTGATATTTTCCAGCTCCCGCACGTTTCCGGGCCAGGCATAACGGCAGAGCAGGGGCTCGATGCTTTCGATCACCGTATCGGCCCGCAGTGGGGAGGCTAACCGCAGCAACGCAGCCTGCAACAGCAGGGTCGCGAGGACAGGAATGTCTTCGGCGCGGTCCCGAAGCGCCGGCAGGTGCAGATTCAGGATGTTGAGGCGGTAGTACAGGTCCTCGCGGAACTGGCGCAGCTTGACCCGGGTCATCAGTTGCTGATGGGTGGCCGAGATGATGCGCACATCCACCGGAATGGTGTCCGTGCTGCCCAATCGAACCACTTCCTTTTCCTGCAACACGCGCAGCAAGCGGGTCTGCAACGAGATCGGCATGTCGCCGATTTCGTCCAGGAACACCGTGCCGGTGTGCGCCACCTCGAACAAGCCGGCCTTGCCGCCCTTGCGTGAGCCGGTGAACGCGCCTTCCTCGTACCCGAACAACTCGCTTTCCAGCAAGGGCTCGGGAAAGGCGGCGCAGTTGATCGCCACGAACGGCTTCCCGCTGCGGCGGCTGGCGTTGTGCATGGCTTGGGCAAAGAGTTCCTTGCCGGTGCCGCTTTCGCCGGTCAGCAGCACGGTCGAGACGGTCGCGGCATAGCCTTGCGCCAGCTTTTTTGCGCGCACGAAGGCCGGGCTGGTGCCCGCGATCTGGTCGAAAAAGTAGCGCGCAACCGGCTTGCGTGCGCGCGCTGCAACGCGCAATCGGGTGTCGGCCTGGCGGATGTTCTTGGCGTCGTAGAGCGTCAGCACGGCGCCGGCCAGGCCGCCACGTTCGCGAATCGCAATCCGGTTGGCAATGAAGGCCTGATGGTTGAACTCGATGACCTGCCCGATTTCATCCTTGCCCGATTCCAGCACGGCTTTCAGCGACAGCGGCGGAGCGATGCTGGACAGCAGCTTGCCGAGGGCATCGGCTGCAGAGCAGTCCAGCAACTGTTCCATGGACGGGTTGACGGCGGTGATCCGGCCGGCCTCGTCGGTCGCCAGAACCGCTTCCTGAAGATGCTGCAGCACACTGTTCAAACGCTCGTGGCGCGCCGCTTCCAGGCGTGAAACCCGAGCCAGGTCGAGCGCATCGTCCAGCGCCAATCGCACGGCCGTGGCGCTGTAAGTCAGTATGCCGTGGAGGCCCTGCTGCTCGGCGAGTTCCACCACGACGCTGGAGCCCACGATCACGGTGTGGCCGGCTGCGGCCAGGCTCATGAAGCAGTCGCGCGCTTCGTCGGCTGTCTGGTAGGCGAGCTGGTCGATTTGCAGCTTGAGCAGGGCCTTGACGGAAGCCAGTTCACGCCCGGTGTCGCGGTAGGTCACCAGCCCCACGCGCTCGGAGATCTGGCGCGCCTTGAGCAGCGCCACCAACACGTCGTAGCCGCTGACCTTGATCGCGGCCACGGGGGTGGACAGGGTCGATTTCAGGATGGCTGCATTGGCGCCGGCTGAAATGAACACATCGACGCGCCGGTCGCGTTCGCGTTGCCGGGCTGCGAGATTGGCCTGCTCGAACACTTCGTCGATGACCTCGATGTCGGCGCGCCCGGCATATTCCGGCAGCACCGAATGAACGATCCGGGTCAATCCCTTGTAGCCGATGACGCAAATGCGTGGCAGCGGGCCGGTTTGCAAAGACTGCATGACTGGATTTCCTTTTTGGCCTGATCTTAAACGGGGGTAAACCCCTTGTTTCAACAGCGTTTCGCGACGTTCCAAGTAACAAGTACATGAAACAAATTCCGGGTATCCAACACGAGATTGAAAAAGGTTTTCAATATAAATCAACGGCTTGCTGATAACAACCCTTGATGGCACGCTAATTGCTGATTTGTTTCGATACAAATTCCATGCAACAACCCATCAAGGGTAAACCCTCAATGAAATCATTGGCCAATGTCCTTATTCTTGATCTCACGCACATGCTGTCAGGGCCCTATGGCGCCATGCTCCTGACCGACCTGGGTGCGCGCACGATCAAGGTCGAGCCTCCCGGTAGCGGTGAAGGCACCCGCCAGTTACTGGCCCAGAGCAGCGACTATGCGCGCCAGGGCATGGGTGCCTATTTCCTGACGCTCAACCGCAGCAAGGAAAGCGTCTGCATTGACCTCAAGTCGGACGAAGGCCGGGCGGTGTTCTACGACCTGGTGCGTCAGGCCGATGTCGTGATCGACAACTTCAGCGTCGGCGTGACGCGCCGCTTGCGCATCGACCACGAGACCCTGGCCGCCATCAACCCGCGCATCATCACCTGCTCCATTTCGGGCTTCGGCGAGACCGGCCCCGAGACCGCCCGCCCGGCCTTCGATCAGGTGGTGCAGGGCATGGGCGGCGGCATGTCCATCACCGGCACCGAGGCCAGCGGCCCGGTGCGCTCGGGCATTCCGATCGGTGATCTGGGAGGCGGCGTCTTCGGCGCCATGGGCGTGCTTGCGGCGCTGGTGTCCCGCGGCAGCACCGGCCTGGGCAAGCATGTGGACGTGTCGATGCTCGACGTCCAGATTTCACTGCTCAACTACATGGCCACCATGTACCTGATGTCGGGCATCGTGCCTGAACGTCTGGGTAATGGGCACTTCGTGCACGTCCCGTACAACACCTATCGCACCCAGACCGGCCACATCATCATCGCGTGCATCGGCGACGCCTTTTTCGAGCAGATTCTGACGGTCCTCGCCCGCCCCGAACTGCGCGACGAGCGCTATCGCCAACAGCCAGCGCGCCTGGCCGACAAGGCCTTGATCGACCGGGTCATCGAGGAAGAACTGCTGACCGACACGGCCGAGCACTGGCTCGAAAAACTGCGCGCTGCGCGCATCCCCTGCGCCCCGGTCAACAACTTTGCGCAGGCACTCGACGACCCCCAGGTCAGGGCGCGCAACATGGTGGTCGATGTCACGCTGCAGTCGGGCGAGGTCGTGAAGATGCCCGGCAATCCGATCAAGTTCTCGGATGCGGGCGAAGAATCGTTTTCCGCCCCACCGCTGCTCGGCGAGCACACCGACGCCGTGCTGCGGGGCGTCCTTCACTACCCCGACGAGCGCGTGTCAGCGCTTCGCAAGACAGGCGCTATCCAGTGAACCCGGCGCCAACCCCTATCGCCGCATCTTCCCATCCGAAACTTCAGGAGAATCCCATGAATCAAGGCCCAACGACAACCTACCGACTTGGTGTCGACGTCGGTGGCACATTTACCGATTTGCTGCTGATCAACGAATCCAGCGGTGAGACTTTTTCGGCCAAGGTGCCGTCAACGCCCGCTGACTCATCGATCGGCGTGCTCAACGGCATCGCCAAAATCTGCGAACAGAACGGCATCGCGCCCGAGCACATCACCCACGTGATGCACGGCACCACGGTGGC
>NZ_JAUXNA010000157.1 GCF_030682935.1 Polaromonas sp. | reverse complement strand
CGTGCTCGCTGGAGTCGATCTGGTCCCAAGGGTAGCCGGTCACGATCCAGCCCTTGGGCGTTTCGTCTTTCAGCACATCCAGGTACTCGGGTTCGCCCGACAGCAGCGACACCACCGGCGTTTTGGGGAAAATGCCGCGCTGGTTACCTTCACGCACCAGTTTGGCCAGGTCGGCGCCAAAGGTCACGTTGAAAATCGCGTCGGGTTTGGACTGCATCGTGGCCTGCAGCGTGGTGCCGGCCTCCAGCTTGCCCAGCGCGGGCCACTGCTCGCCGACAAACTCCACATCGGGGCGCCTGGCCTTGAGCAATTCCTTGAAGCTGGCGACCGCACTTTGGCCGTATTCGTAATTAGGCGCAATCGTGGCCCAGCGCTTGGCCGGCAGTTTGGCGGCTTCTTCGACCAGCATGGCGGCCTGCATATAGGTGCTGGGGCGCAGCCGGAAGGTGTAGCGGTTGCCTTTGTCCCACACCAGGGCATCGGTCAGCGGTTCGCTGGCAATGAACAGGCGCTTGTTTTTCTGCGCGTGGTCGGCCAGGGCCAGCCCCACGTTGGACAAAAAGCCGCCCGCCAGCACATCGACCTTTTCCTTGGCGGTCAACTCAATCGCGTGGCGCAGCGCTTCTTCGGGCTTGCCCGCGTCATCGCGGGCAATCACTTCAACCTTGCGTCCCAGCAGGCCACCCGCCACATTGATTTCTTCGACGGCCAACTGCCAGCCCTGGCGGTAAGGCTGGGTGAACTGCGGCATGGTCGAGTAGCTGTTGATTTCCCCGATTTTGATCGGCGGTTTTGACACCGCATGCGCCAGGCTGGCCACCAACGCCAGCAGCAGAGCGCCCATCAGGGCAGATTTCGTTAATTTCACGGGTTTCTCCATAAATTAGCAATGCGAGGCTTGGCATGCACACGCCTGCAGACCGTCGAACACAAAAAGCTGGGACTGTACCAGCACACCGCCTTTACACACGGCGCCCTGCCGGCACACACCGTTCCGTTTAAACAGCCGGCCCACCAAAACGCTCCGGAACCCGCATGAACACTGGCGAATAAGCTTATCCGCATAAGAGCAGAACAAATGTGTAGTTTGGTTTCATAAGCAGTGAAGCTACATTTTTCCCCTTATGCATGAATTTGCCTTCATATTTGCCGGATTCTCTGTGGGCCTCGTGGTGGGCCTGACGGGGGTCGGTGGCGGCTCGCTGATGACGCCGATACTGATTTTTGTGTTCGGCATCAAACCGCACCTGGCCATAGGCACCGACCTGCTGTTTGCCGCTTTCACCAAAATGGGCGGCACCCTCAGCCTGGCACGCGCCCGGATCGTGGACTGGCGCATTGTGGGCCAGGTGGCCGCGGGCAGCCTCCCGGCCTCGCTGATCACCCTGTATGTGCTGCAGCGACTCGGCCCCGCCAACCCGGCGACCCAGACGGTGATGACCACCACCTTGGGCCTGGCGCTGCTGCTGACGGCCGGTGCCACCTTTTACAAAGTGCTGCGCGGCAAAGCGGTGCCCCTGGCCATTGCCCCCGAACTGATCAGCCAGGCCACGCGCGCGCAGCATTGGGCGCTGCCGGTGCTGTTTGGCGCCGTGATTGGCACCCTCGTCACCATCACCTCGGTCGGCGCCGGTGCCATTGGCGTGATTGTGCTGATGATGCTTTACCCCGCCCTGCCGCTGCCGCGCATTGTGGCGGCCGACATTGCCCATGCCGTTCCGCTCACGCTGGTGGCGGGCCTGGGCCACGCCTCCCTAGGCTCGGTCGACTGGCCCTTGCTGCTCAAGCTGCTGGCCGGTTCGCTGCCCGGCATCTGGCTGGGCGCGCACCTGATGCGCAAAACGCCCGACCGCGTCATCCGCTCACTGCTGTCCGCCCTGCTGGCCTATGCCGGCGTCAAGCTTATTTCCATTTAATCCGTACGACTTTCACTTGACCCTCGACCTCCATGTACCAATACACCGAATTTGACCGCCAGTTTGTGAAAGCCCGCGCCCGCCAATACCGTGACCAGCTGACGCGCTGGCAGGCCGGCCAGTTGCCTGAAGATGAATTCAGGCCGCTGCGCCTGCAGAACGGCTGGTATGTGCAGCGCTATGCGCCCATGCTGCGCGTCGCCGTGCCTTACGGTGAACTCTCCAGCGCCCAACTGCGCGTGCTGGCCACCATTGCACGCGACTATGACCAGCCCAACGCAGCACTGTTTGACGGCGCGCAGGCAGCCCAAGACAAGCTCGGCGCCATTCCCCTGAAGAACGGCCAGTCCGTCAACTCCAGGCTGACCAGCGGCTACGCCCACTTCACGACGCGCCAGAACATCCAGTACAACTGGATTGCGCTGGACAAGTCTGCCGATGTGATGGACCTGCTGGCCAGCGTTGACATGCACGGCATCCAGACCAGCGGCAACTGCATCCGCAACATCACCAGCGACGAACGCGCCGGCATCGCCGTCGACGAGGTGGCCGACCCGCGCCCCTACGCCGAAATCATGCGCCAGTGGAGCACGCTGCACCCTGAGTTCGCCTTTTTGCCGCGCAAGTTCAAAATTGCCATCACCGGCGCGCTGGAAGACCGTGCCGCCACCGCCTGGCACGACGTCGGCCTGCACCTGATCAAAAACGAAGACGGCGCGCTGGGCTTCAAGGTGCTGGTGGGCGGCGGCATGGGCCGCACCCCGGTGCTGGCCACCACCATCCGGGCGTTTTTGCCGGCCCTGCAGATTCTGAATTACCTCGAAGCCGTGGTTCGGGCCTACAACCGCTTT
>NZ_JAUXNA010000154.1 GCF_030682935.1 Polaromonas sp. | reverse complement strand
GAAGACACCATGCCGCGCGGTGTGCTGGGGCTAAACGCCTCCATGTTCAAGGGCTACCTCCGCTACATCGCCAATCGCCGCGCTACCCAAATTGGACTTGAAACCCTCTTCCCCAACGAGGAGAATCCGTTTCCGTGGATGAGCGAAATGATTGACCTGAAAAAAGAACGAAACTTTTTTGAAACCCGTGTGATTGAGTACCAATCGGGTGGTGCCCTTTCCTGGGACTGACTGATACAAGACACCAACAACAATGATTTTTAAATTTGCAATGAACCATGACAGCACCCCAGAGTGCGCGCTGGTCCTTGCTCCTGTGTTCGCGGCGCTGGGCTCTCATTATCGACAGCCCAACGCCTTGAATCGCTTCTCGTCCTCCAAGCGTGAAGTGCTCTTAGCAACGTGATCGAGGAGAAAACTATGGCAACTGCGAAAAAACCTGCGGCTAAAAAAGCCGCCCCCCAGAAAGCGCCGGCTAAAAAAGTAGCGGCCAAGAAAGCACCCGCGACAAAAGTAACAGCGACAAAAGCGCCGATTGCAAAAGCGCCGGCTAAAAAAGTACCTGCCAAAAAAGCGAGCGCTGTAAAAACGCCAGCGAAAAAAGTGGCCGCTAAACCAGTAGTCGCCAAAAAAGCGCCCGCAAAAAAGGCACCCGCCAAAAAAGTAGCGGCGACAAAAACGCCTGCGAAAAAAGTGGTTGCCAAAAAGGTCGCTGCAAAAAAGGCACCTGCTGCAAAAGCCCCCGCCAAAAAAGTAACCGCCACAAAATTGCCCGCAAAAAAGGCAGCTGCAAAAAAAGTAGTCGCTCCCAAAGCGCCCGCCAAAAAAGTAGCAGTTGCCAAGCCCGCCGCAAAAAAAGCAACCCCTGCCAAGCCGGTAGCCAAGCCGGCACCCAAGCCCGTCGCAAAAAAGCCTGCTGCGAAGAAAGTCACAAAAAAGCCCGCGGTCAAAGCATCTGGAGCAACCGCTACCCCGGCGGCTCAGACGATCCTGAACCCACAAGCGGCCTGGCCGTTTCCGACAGCCAGCAAGCCATAAGCCGTCACGGTTTTCTGCTGGAGGCCCGATGTCGCAAGATGTCGGGCTTTTTTATGCCTCACCGGCATTCATGCCGGAAATTGCTATTAATTCAATAGCTGTCAGCGCACGTAGCTATTGGGCTAAGACTGTATTTTATCGAAATCCAGGGTGTAGTTTTGTCCGCCACGGCTGGCGATCTTGTGCGCACCCACCCGGTTCCCCAGCGTAGCGCAGCGGACCAGCGACCAGCCCTGCTCCAGCCCGAACAGCAGCGCCCCACGGAACGCATCACCGCAGCCTGTTGGATCAATTACAGCTTCAGCCTTCACAGGGGCTACCGCTGTTTTTTCACCGTCCACCCAGACCTCGCACCCCTCGGCACCCAGCGTCACCACCAAGCCCTGCACGCGCCGGGAAATCTCGGCGCAGGACAGCCCCGTGCGGTCACTGAGCATTCTGGCTTCGTAATCATTGACCGTCACCCAGCTTGCAAGCTCCACGAAATGAGCAAGTTCCTGGCCGTCAAACATGGGCAAGCCCTGGCCCGGATCAAATACAAACGGGATACCCGCCGCCTTGAACTGTTCGGCATGCTGCAGCATGGCATCGCGACCGTCCGGCGAAATAATGCCCAGCTTGATATCACTGCGCGCCTCGATCCGGCTGATGTGGGCCTGCATCATCGCGCCCGGGTGAAACGCCGTGATCTGGTTGTTGTCGCGGTCGGTCATGATCATGGCCTGTGCGGTGTAGGTATCACCGACTTCACGGACAAATTCGGTGCTGATGCCCAGTGTTTGCAGGCGTGCCACGTAGTCAGCACCGTCGGCACCGACCGTGGCCATGGGCAAGGGCGTGCCGCCGAGTTGCTGCAGGCTGTAAGCGACGTTACCGGCGCACCCACCGAATTCACGCCGCAGGGCGGGCACCAGAAAAGACACGTTGAGGATGTGCAACTGGTCGGGCAGTATCTGCTCGGAAAAGCGGCCCTCGAAAGTCATGATGGTGTCAAACGCCAGGGAGCCACAAATTACAGCAGACATTCAGTTCTCAGTTCAATCAGGGATAAAAAGCCAGAATACGGTAGCCCGCCACCCGCAAGGGAACGGATGCCAAGGAAGGCGCGGAAGAGTCCGATGATGGCGCGCTCGCAGGCTCGCCATCGCCCGATACGTTCATGGTGACGGTGCCAGCCAGCACCGAATGAGCGGCCAGCGTGCCAGTGCTAACGCCAAACTGCGCGGGCGCCAGCACGCGGCGCACCAGCGCGTGGTCCCGGGTATCGGTCAGGGTGACCTCCAGCGAGGGCGTTTCCAGGGGGATGGCGCCGGTATTCTTGAACGCAAAACTGAGGCGATAAACATCAGGGCCGAGCCTGTTGAAGCTTGAACTGTCAATCACCACCGACTCGATATGGCGTGGCAGCCGGACGTCACAACGCAGCGCAGCGCAAAGCGTCTGCAGCAGGGGCGCAAGCCGCGGTTGCAGCGCCGCCAGGGTGTCTTTTTGCTGCATCGTCCACTGCAAAGCCAGCGCCGCCAGCAACAAGAGCGACAGCGCGCCCAGCGACCACCGTGCCAGGGGCTTTTTCCAGAAGGCTTTGCGCCGTGCATCGCGTACAAAAGAGACATCGTCTGGCGTCTCGTCATTCGCCACGTCGATAGGCGCTACGTCGGCATCCACCGACGTGGAATCGGCCAAGTCCGGGATCTCGACACCAGAGGCATCGACACTGGCGGTGTGCACCAGGTCCGGACGGTGCGGTGGAACGTCGACATTTTCCGCCTGGGTCTCCAGGTAGGGAGATTTTTGTCGCGCCTGCTTCCAGCTTGCCGGGTCAAAATCGTCAGCGCTCTCCTGCGCATTATCTTGTCCGGCCAGTGCAGGCATCAAGGGCAACCTGTCAGCAAACGACTTGCCGTGGTCCGGCGTTGGCGCCATGGAGGCCGCGATGGGCTCGGGCGGAGCCCCTGATTCTGGCGCACCATGCGACTGGGCCGCCTGCCCGATCGCGGCGACGTCATCAGACGTCAAGACCGGAGGCGCGAGCGCCACAGCGTCATCCGCCAGCAGATACGCTGACGCATCAAACACCTCGGCGCAATGCCCGCAGCGCACCCAGCCTTGCGAGACTTTGAGTTGATCGGCCACGACTTTGAACATCGTGCCGCAGGCGGGGCAGCGCGTAATCAGGCTCATTTAGCGCCGTATTGTAGGAGGTCGTTGCCGGGAAACTGCGGCTGCGGGGCAAGGTTTATGCGTGCGTTCGACGAGCACTCAAAACTGCGCAGTCATCAGGATCCAGCCGTCCTCCTGCTGGTGCACCTGAAGCTGGCAATAGGGCAAATAGGCCGCCTTGAGTTCATCGGCCTGGCGCTCCAGAATGCCTGCAAGCACCAGATTCCCGCCCTTTTCAACATGCGCGCACAGCAGCGGCGCCAACACCCTCAGCGGCGTTGCCAAAATATTGGCCAGCACCGTCTGGTAGGCGCCGACCGCCTTGTCGGGCAATCCCGCCTGCAGACGGGCATGATTGGCCTCGGCATTGGCCCGCGTGGCCCCGACAGCCGCTTCGTCAATGTCAACGGCATCAATGTCCAGCGCGCCAAACTTGGCCGCGCCGATGGCCAGGATGCCTGAGCCGCAACCGTAGTCCAGAACCCGCCCCAGCGACTTGCCTGCGGCGCCCTGCCCGGCTAGCCATTGCAGGCACATGCGCGTGGTCGGGTGGGTTCCCGTGCCGAAGGCCAGCCCCGGATCGAGCCGTATCACTTGCTTCGCTTGCGCAGGAGGCTCATGCCAGGTTGGAACAATCCAGAAATCCGGCGTGATTTCAACGGGGGTGAACTGCGACTGCGTCAGCCGCACCCAGTCCTGTTCGGGCACGGCTTGCACGGCCACCAGCTGGCAACCGGCAAAAAATTCCTGAAGCGCCAGCACCGAGGCGGCATCCCGGGCCAAAGCCTCGGTCGCAAACAGCGCCACCATGCGCGAACGCTCCCAGCCCGCTTTGGGCGGCGGCATGCCGGGCTCGCCAAACAAAGCCTGCTCGGCCGGTGTATGGGCATCGGCGTCTTCCACCGAGACGCTGAGCGCATCCAGCGCATCCAGCGCCTCACTGAGCGTCTCGACCTCGTGGACCGGCGCCAGCAGAATCAGTTCGTACATGCTCATCGCAAGGCCTTAACGTTCGCGCTTTGACAACCACTCTTCAAGGTAGTGGATGTTGGTGCCCCCGTCCATGAACTTGGCGTCCACCATGAGTTCGCGGTGCAGCGGAATATTGGTGTTGATGCCCTCGACCACGGTTTCAGCCAGCGCGGTGCTCATGCGGGCCAGCGCCTGCTCGCGCGTGTCGCCGTGGACAATGATCTTGCCAATCATCGAGTCATAGTTGGGCGGCACGAAGTAGTTGGCATAAATATGCGAATCCACCCGCACCCCCGGGCCGCCCGGTGTGTGCCAGGTGGTGATGCGCCCTGGCGAGGGGGTGAACTTGTACGGATCTTCCGCATTGATGCGGCATTCAATCGCATGCCCCCTGAGCTGGACATCGCGCTGGGCAAAAGGCAGTTTGACACCGGCCGCCACCATGATCTGGGTCCTCACGATGTCAATGCCCGTGATCAACTCCGTGACCGGATGCTCGACCTGCACGCGCGTGTTCATCTCGATGAAATAGAACTCACCGTTTTCGTAGAGGAATTCAAACGTGCCAACGCCGCGGTAGCCGATTTTCTTGACGGCCGCGACGCAGCGGTCGCCTATTCGCTCAATATGCTTGCGCGGAATGCCTGGCGCAGGCGCTTCCTCAATGATTTTTTGGTGGCGACGCTGCATGGAGCAGTCGCGCTCGCCAAGCCAGACCGCATTTTTGTACTGGTCAGCCAGAATCTGGATCTCGATGTGCCGCGGGTTCTGCAGGAATTTCTCCATGTAGACCTCGGGATTGCCAAAGGCCGCTCCAGCTTCGGCCTTGGTGGTTTGCACCGCGTGCAGCAGGGCCGCTTCGGTATGTACCACGCGCATGCCGCGCCCGCCGCCGCCGCCAGCAGCCTTGATGATGACCGGGTAGCCGATCTGCTTGGCGGTGCGCTTGATGATGACCGGGTCATCGGGCAGCGCGCCTTCAGAGCCGGGCACGCACGGCACGCCCGCCTTGATCATGGTCTGCTTGGCCGACACCTTGTCACCCATCATGCGGATCGACTCCGGTGAAGGGCCAATAAACTTGAAACCGCTCTTTTCGACCCGCTCTGCAAAGTCCGCGTTCTCGCTCAGGAAGCCGTAGCCGGGGTGAATGGCTTCGGCGTCAGTCACCTCGGCCGCCGAAATAATGGCAGGCATATTGAGATAGCTCAGAGCCGAAGCAGCGGGCCCGATACACACCGCCTCGTCAGCCAGCTTGATGTATTTCGCCTCGCGGTCCGCTTCGGAATAAACCATCACGGCCTTGATGCCGAGTTCCCGGCAGGCGCGCTGAATCCGCAAAGCGATCTCTCCGCGGTTAGCGATCAGTATTTTTTTGAACATGCGTCGAAGGGCCTGGTCTGGCTGGTTGTGCAAGCGGGCAGCGCGCCTGCTTATTCAATGATGAAGAGGGGCTGTCCGTATTCCACGGCCTGGCCATTTTCTGAAAGAATCCTGGTCACGCTGCCCGCCTTGTCGGCTTCGAGCTCGTTAACAATCTTCATGGCCTCAATGATGCAGATCGTCTCACCTTCCTTGACCACCGTGCCGAGTTCGACAAAGGGCTTGGCGCCGGGGCTGGCGGAACGGTAGAAAGTGCCCACCATGGGCGACTTGACGGCGTGACCGACCGGAGCCGCTGGCGCAGCTTCGGCCACAGCCGAAACGCCCGCCACGGGGGCGGCCACCATGGCCACGGCAGGCTGATGCATCACAACAGGAGCACCACTGGATTTGACAATGCGTACCTTGCCCTCGGCTTCGGTAATCTCAAGTTCAGACACGTTAGACTCTGAAACCAGGTCGATCAGTGTCTTGAGTTTTCTTAAATCCATAGATTCTCTCCAACGACGGTAGGTGCTGGCGCGAAGACTTCAGCACGCAGCTTTAAATTCATCTGGAAGCCGGCCTGGACACCCAAGCACACACCGAACTTCCTTCTTTTTTCACTTACTCTCTGCTTTTACGCCTTAAAGCACCTATCAGTTAACTATTTCGCGTGACAGCGGCCTGACAGGCTCGGCAAAGCGCAGAGTTTACCTCAAGCCAGGACCGGCAAAACCAGCCCCCGGGGTTTAAGTCGCACAGCGCAGCCTACGTCCAAAGTGATGAGAAAAGGACAATTAAGCGAAAATACCGCAATTTCGAAACACTCGCGGCACCTTGCAGGCGCGCCTGCACCCTTGACCAGAACCCGCGCTGGTCATCGGCTGTTGGCTGTTGGCTGTTGGCTGTTGGCTGTTTGAGGACTATTTGAGTTTGGCCCAGAGCGCCAAGTCTTCTGGCGAAACTTGGCCAAGCTTGCGGTGAAGCAACTGGCCGGACGCGCCAAACACCACCGAAAAAGGCAAGCCCCCCGTCTGGTTGCCCAGCGACTTGCTCAGTTCAGTTCCTGCCAAGCCCGCCATGCCGACCGGGAAATTCAGTGGTTTGCTTTGCAGCCAGGTCCGCACCGCGCTGGGCTGGTCAACGGCCAGGCCCACGACCTGAATGTTTTTGTCCTTGTTTTCCTGGTAGAAGTAGTCCAGTAAAGGAAGCTCTTCAACGCAAGGAGGGCACCAGGTGGCCCAGAAATTCACCAGCACCACCTTGCCGCGAAAACTGCTCATGGGCAGATTCTTGCCGTCCGGGGTATCAAAATTCAGATTCCAGAACGACTCGGCCGCCCTCTCAGGCTCGCCGGCCACCACATCGTGGGGCTGGAATTTCCACCAGGCCGCACCGGCACCGGCTATACCTGCCGCCGTCGCGACGCCGCCATAAAGCATATTTCTGCGTTTCACTTGCTTGGTTCCAAAAGAGATTCAAAAGGGGTAGACAGCAATTTTTGCACGGCGGCCAGGTCGCCGCGCGGCGTGCGGCCTTTGGCGTCTGGCCGCAAGGCGCCGCGCAGGTCGTCGTGGTCGTAGACCATCAAGTGCACGCCAACCGTCTCATTCAGGGGTTTGCACGCACTGCGCAGGCTCAGCGCTTCCACACTGCCGCCGGTAAAGCCGGTGACGGTGCGCGGCTCGTAAGCGACGTTGTGCTCGATCAGGGCAATTTCGGCCGACTTCGGGTCGTCGCAAAACAGCTGGATGTAGATATCGGACAGCCGCGTGGCCGTTCCGTGCCAGACAGCGCCTGCCAGATAGGGCCGAAATTGCTTCAAGCGCTCCATCCAGACCAGCGCCAGCGCGCGCAGGGCCGCCAGTTCGGCGGGCTGGGTGTCGGCGAAAAACAGCGTAATGTACTCGCGCACAGCGTCTTCCAGCTCCTCGTTGCCAGGCAATTCGGTGCGTGCAGGCAGCGCCAACTGCTTGATCGCGCGGCGTTTGGCAGGACCGTATTCCAGTCCTTCCTCAACCACCAGCGCGGCGGCGGTGGCGGCAATTTCAGATTTGAGGGTATGCAAGTTCAAGGGCGACTGGCTGGAGGGCCAGAAGCGAATAGTTAAGGAGACTCGTCAGCGCGCAAACGATTGCGCACAAGTTAGTCCCGTGTCAGCGGCTAAAGTTCAAAGTCACCAGGAATGCTATTAAATATAGAGCAGATCACATCCGCCAGCATTGCATCAAAAGCCTTTTCCGTTTAAACCCAAGAGCGTGCATCGGAGCCTCCCTAAAATATCGGCCATGCACATACATATTTTGGGGATTTGCGGCACCTTCATGGGCGGCTTGGCGGCTTTGGCGCGCGAGGCGGGGCACCAGGTCACGGGCTGCGACACCAGCGTCTATCCGCCCATGAGCGACCAATTGCGCGCCCTGGGGATTGAGTTGATTGAAGGCTACAGCGCCGACCAGCTGGCCCAAGCCGGTTTTCGGCCCGACATGTTTGTCGTGGGCAATGTCGTGTCGCGGGCGACGCTGGCCGATGGAGCCCCGAAATTTCCGCTGATGGAAGCCATTTTGGACCGTGGCCTGCCCTATACCAGCGGCCCGCAATGGCTGGCCGAACATGTGCTGCAGGGCCGCCACGTCCTCGCTGTGGCCGGCACCCACGGCAAAACCACCACCACCGCCATGCTGGCCTGGATACTGGAGCACGCCGGGCTCCAGCCCGGCTTTTTGGTCGGTGGCGTGCCGCTCAACTTTGGCGTGTCGGCCCGCCTGGGCCAGGGCACAACCTTTGTCATCGAGGCGGACGAATACGACACCGCGTTTTTCGACAAGCGCAGCAAATTCGTGCATTACCGTCCGCGCACCGCCATTCTGAACAACCTGGAGTTCGACCACGCCGACATTTTTGACGACCTGGCGGCCATCGAACGCCAGTTTCATCACCTGGTGCGCACCGTCCCCTCACAAGGGCGCGTGGTCGTGAATGCCACACAGGACAGTCTGCAGCGCGTGCTGGCCCAGGGTTGCTGGAGTGAGCAAGTACGCTTTGGCGGCAGCCCGCGGAATCAAGGTGGC
>NZ_JAUXNA010000150.1 GCF_030682935.1 Polaromonas sp. | reverse complement strand
ATGCTTTTAACTGATGTAGAAATTAAAAGTGGGGTGCTTATCTCAGTTGGTAGAGCAGCGCCCTTACACGGCGTAGTTCGGCGGTTCGAGCCCGTCAGCACCCACCACCCACTTGAAAAAAGGCGAACTATGTTCGCCTTTTTTATTGTTGGGTCCATTCGACTGTCACACAGGAAATTCGAGATGTTTGATTTCATTCGCAAGCACACCAAAGTCACCATGGCATTGCTGTTTTTGCTGATCGTTCCCTCCTTTGTATTGTTTGGCCTGGATGGCTACAACCGCTCAGGCGGAAATGGCGTGGCGGTTGCCAAGGTCGATGGCAAGGAGATAGGCCAGTCGGAATGGGATCGGGCGCACCAGATCGAAGTTGACCGCTTGCGTGCCTCCATGCCTACGCTGGACGTCAAGCTGCTGGACTCGCCGCAAGCGCGTTACGCCACGCTGGAGCGCCTGGTGCGTGACCGCGTGATTGCCGCGGCAGCGGACAAGTTCAAACTCGCGACCAGTAACCAGCGCCTCGCGCGCGAACTGCAAGAAAATCCTGAAATCGCGTCTTTGCGCCGCCCGGACGGCACACTCGACATGGAACGCTACCGCCAGCTGTTGGGCAGTCAGGGCATGAGCCCTGAGATGTTTGAGGCCAATGTGCGTGCCGATCTGTCTAACCGTCAGGTGCTGGTTGGTATCGGTGCCAGCGGGTTTTCTCCCAAGTCGGCTGCAGACCTGGCGCTTAACGCCTACTTTGAAAAGCGGGAAATCCAGGTGGCCCGTTTCAATGCCGCCGATTTCGCAGCCAGGCTGAACCCGACGGATGCCGACCTCGAACAGTTTTATAAAGCCAACGAAAAGCTCTTTCAGGCGCCTGAGCAGGCCACGGTTGAATATGTCCTGCTGGATGTGGACACCATCAAGAAAAGCATCACTGTCAACGAAGCAGACCTCAAAACCTATTACGAACAGAATGCCCAGCGACTGGGCGGTGCCGAAGAGCGCCGTGCCAGCCATATCCTGATTACATCGCCCAAGGCTGCGCCCGCTGCTGACCGCGAAAAGGCCAGGGCCAAAGCGGA
Organism: Polaromonas sp.; assembly: GCF_030682935.1. Lineage (GTDB taxonomy): Bacteria > Pseudomonadota > Gammaproteobacteria > Burkholderiales > Burkholderiaceae_C > Polaromonas. Next base: position 7,997 of record NZ_JAUXNA010000150.1, on the reverse strand, counting down.
GGAGTTGCTTGCAGTTGTGAAAAAATCCCCGGGTACGTTTGCCGAGGTGGCTGCCAAGAATTCACAGGACCCCGGGTCCGCGCCTAATGGCGGAGACCTTGACTTTTTTGCCCGCGGCGCCATGGTCAAGTCTTTTGAAGATGCAGCGTTTTCGATGAAAACGGGTGACATCAGCGGCGTTGTGGAGTCCGAGTTTGGCTACCACATCATCAAGTTGACCGACATCAAGGCGCCCAAGCAGCGCAGCTTCGAGGAAATGAGGCCCGAGTTGGAAGCGGATCTGGCAAAGCAGCAAGCCCAGAAGAAATATTCTGAAGCCGTTGAAACTTTTACAAATGGCGTGTACGAGCAGTCAGACAGTCTCAAGCCGGTTGCCGAGCGCCTGAAGCTGGAAATCAAAACTGCCAGCAACGTGACGCGCCAGCCCCCAGCCGGTGCTACGGGCGTGCTGGGCAACGCAAAATTCCTCAATGCGCTGTTTGCACCGGATGCGATTGAGAAAAAACGCAATACGGAAGCCATTGAGGTCGCGCCCAGCCAATTGGCCTCTGGCCGCATCGTCCAGTACCTCCCTGCGCATACCCAGCCTTTTGCAGAAGTAAGAGGCATCGTGCGCCAGCGTTGGCTGGCCCAGCGCGGCGCCGAAGAAGCACGCAAGGACGGCGTTGCCAGGCTGGCTGCGTGGAAGGCTGCTCCGGCCTCCGCCGCGCTGCCCGCTCCGGTGCTGGTGTCACGGGAGCAAATGCAAGAACTGCCGCCTCCAGTGATTGATGCTGCAATGCGCACGGATGCGAGCGCCTTGCCCGCCTTTACCGGCGTAGATCTGGGTGCCCAGGGCTATGCCATCGTCAAAGTCGGCAAGGTGTTGCCCCGCGAGGCGCCGCTTGAGGCGGTAGCAGGGCAAGCGCATAAGCAATACGCGCAGTGGTGGACGTCTGCCGAGAGTCTGGCTTATTACAACGGCCTGAAGGAGCGCTTCAAGGCGCAAATCCTCGTTGCCAAGCCTGTACCTGACAACGCAAATGCAGAAGTAGGTGCGACGCAGTAACTTATGGCGGCTTTGCCGCTATAATATAGAGCTACGGTGGCTGTAGCTCAGTTGGTAGAGTCCAGGATTGTGATTCCTGTTGTCGTGGGTTCGAGCCCCATCAGCCACCCCAGTATTTAGTTCGTGTTGCTATACGGTTCGCCGAGTGGTAAATAGTCAATCGAAAATAAAAGAGCCCCATTCGCAGGGGCTTTTTTGTGGGCGCGCCCGATTGGCTCAACTACGTTGAAGCGAAAACTCCTAACTCGCCCGGGAAGGTCAGCGTAGGTCGAATATCATGGTTTCGCGGGTGAAGTTGCGTCTGGATCAAGCGATTGCATCCGTGTTGCTCGCGTGCTCCGGTTGTGATCTGACCGGGGAACACCCCCTCATCCCATCACGATGGTGCTGTGTCGAGAGTCTCAGTCGCTTAGCGGCGCCAGGTCGGAGGAGCGCCAGATCTCGTTGAGCTGCTGAAGTTTTTCTTCAAACACAAAGTAGTCAAGTGGCTTGCTTACGTAGCTGTTGAGCCCGCCTTTGAATGCAATTACTGCCTGAGACTGTTCGCTCGCTGATGTAAGCATGATGACCGGAATAAAGAACGTTCGGGGATCGTCCCGCATGCGTTGCATGACGGCCAGGCCGCTCAGCTTGGGCAGACCCAAGTCGAGCAGGACCAGATAAGGTTGATGGTCAGGGTCGCGGTCACTGAACAGGCCCTCGCAGAACAGGTATTCGACGGCTTCCAGTCCATCGCGGACAACCACGATATCGTGAGGCAAACCATGCTGTTGCAGGGTGGTCAGCGTTAATTCGAGGTGGTCGGGGTTGTCCTCCACCACCAGAATGGTTGGTTTTCTCATGGGCTGGGCTTCGGTAGTGAGCAGTCAATATACCAGCAAGGTGCTGTGTCGCTGTGTCGCTGTGTCGCTGCGTGGGCATGGCTCGCTAAACCAGCCACACTGCAAAAAATCCACATTGGCCGTTTTTTTTCTGAAAATTTATTTTCAGTGGCTAAAACCGGGTCAGTTCACCATCACCAGTTTGCCTTTTACGCCGCGTGATCCCATATGGGCATAAGCGGCCTTGAGCTGGTCCATCGGCATGGTGCGGTCGATGACTGGTTTGATTTTGCCTTGCGCATACCACTTTGCCAGCTCGGCCATCGCACTTGCGCTGGCTTCGGGTTCCTGTTTGGCAAAACCGCCCCAGAATACGCCGACGATGGAGGCGCCCTTGAGCAGCGTCAGGTTCAACGGCAAGGACGGGATGGCGCCTGAGGCGAAGCCCACCACCAGATAACGGCCGCGCCAGGCGATGGAGCGGAAAGCGGGTTCTGCAAGTTCGCCGCCCACGGGGTCATAAATGACGTCCGGGCCTTTGCCGTTGGTCAGGGCTTTGAGGGCCTCGCGCAAGTTTTCGTTGCTGTAGTTGATCGTGGCATCGGCGCCTATTGACCGGCAAAGTGCGCATTTTTCATCGGTGGAGGCGGCGGCGATCACGCGGGCCCCCATGGCCTTGGCAATCTGGATGGCGGAGGTGCCGACACCGCCAGCAGCGCCCAGGACCAGAACGGTTTCACCGGCCTTGAGTTGTGCCCTGTCCACGAGCGCGTGGTGCGAGGTGGCGTAGATCATGATGAAGGCGGCGGCATCGACGTAGGAAAAGCCTGCTGGCAGCGGCATGCACAGCGCGGCGGGTGCGATGGTGTGGGTGGCAAAGCCGCCGGTGCCGGACAGGCAGGCGACGCGCTGGCCGACCTGCAGGTGGCTCACGCCTTCGCCGACAGCTTGAACCACACCCGCGTATTCAGAGCCCGGCATAAAGGGCAGGGGCGGTTTGATCTGGTATTTATTCTGCACGATCAGCAGGTCCGGAAAATTCAGGCTGGCGGCCTTGATTTCAATCAGCACCTCACCCGCTTCGGGTTGCGGTGTCGGCAGCTCTTTCCAGGTCAGGGCGTCTACGCCGCTAGGGTCTTCACAAAGCCAGGCATGCATGAGATGTCTCCGAAAGTTACGAACAACGTGGGGTCCACCCGGAAAGCAGAGCCGGGTTCACCTTTGCATCATAGGCAAAGCCGTACGTTGTGCGCCGTTAAAAACGGTGCGGGCTGTCACAGCTGTGACCGTAAAATCACACCATGCAAATTCTGATTTGCAACGACGACGGGTATCAGGCCACTGGCATCATGGCCCTTTACGATGCACTCAAAACAGTCGCCGATGTCGAGGTGGTCGCACCCGAGCACAACAACAGCGCCAAATCTAACGCGCTGACCCTGCACTCGCCGATGTACGTGCAGACGGCTGCCAACGGCTTTCGCTACATCAATGGGACGCCTGCGGACTGCGTGCATATCGCACTCACGGGCTTGCTCGGATACCGTCCGGATCTCGTGGTGTCAGGGATCAACCATGGCGCCAATATGGGCGATGACACGATTTACTCGGGCACCGTGGGGGCGGCCATGGAAGGCTATCTGTTTGGCATTCCGGCCATCGCCTTTTCACAGACCGAAAAAGGCTGGGGCTACATTGAGGTTGCCGCCCAGCGCGCGCGCGACCTGGTGCGGCAACTCATGCCCTCGCTTGAAGCCCTGGCCGAAGGCGCGCAGCCGTCGCTGGCGCCCTGGCTGCTCAATGTCAACATCCCCAATGTGCCGGACGAGCAGATTCAGGGCTTCAAGGTAGCGCGCCTGGGGCGCCGCCACGCGGCAGAGCGCGTGATCACGCAGACCAGCCCGCGCGGTGAAACCATGTACTGGATAGGCGGTGCCGGGTCTGCCAAGGAGGCAGGCGAGGGCACCGATTTTTACGCGACAAGCCAGAAGTTTGTATCCATCACGCCGCTTCATGTGGATTTGACCGATCACGAGCGGCTGCCTTACTGGGCCCAAACAGCGTCCAAGCTGGCGCATGCGTACCAGAAAACGCCCGCATGACGTCCCCTTTCAAGCCGCCTCCCGCAGTGGCTCGTCCGGCGTTTCCGGTTCGTCTGAAACCGGATATGGGTGTACCATCTGCTACTAAAATAATAGCTGCTAATTCCCCTCAGGTAAGTGTTAAAGGCCTAAATGGTATAAGGAAGCCAGCCCAGGCAGTGGTGCCCGGCGGCGTCGGCCTCGACTCTCAAACGGTGCGGGCGCGCATGGTGCACAAGCTGGTGGCGCAAGGCGTGTCAGACGCGCAGGTGCTCGCGGCCATGGGCCTGGTAGAGCGCCACCGCTTTGTCGATTCGGCGCTGGTCAACCAAGCCTATGAGGACACCAGCCTGCCGATCGGCTTGGGTCAGACCATTTCCAAACCCAATGTGGTGGCGCGCATGCTGGAGTTGCTGCGTCTTGGCGCACCCGGCAGGCTGGGGCGTGTGCTGGAGATTGGCACTGGCTGTGGTTACCAGGCGGCCGTGCTTAGCCATCTGGCGACCGAGGTTTACAGCATCGAGCGGTTGCGCGGCCTGCATGACAAGGCCAGGGAGAATTTGCGGACTTTCAGGCTGCCCAATGTCCACCTGTTGTTCGGCGATGGCATGATGGGATTTGCCAAGGGTGCGCCTTATGCGGCGATTATTGCGGCGGCGGGCGGTGAGTCCATTCCGCCGGCCTGGATAGAGCAACTGGCGACCGGCGGTCGCTTGGTCGCACCGATGCAAACCGCAACTGGCGCGCAGGCGCTGGTCGTCATAGACAAAACAGCGCAAGGCATCAGGCAGACCCTGCTGGAAGCTGTGCATTTTGTGCCTTTAAAATCGGGCACTAGCTAAAGACCAACCCATATTGGGTCGAGATTGAAGAAGAAAGAACCAATGAATCAAACCGAACGCTCGAATAAGGCGGAGTCTGCAGGCACATCAGGCGTGGTGCACAGCACCCACCTTGCCCGCAGACTGGCGCTGCCGTGCGCGTTGGCTGTGGCCATGCTTGTGGCGGCGGGCTGTGCCTCGCGCTCCGGCGGCAATGCACCGGTTGAAGATCGCGGCACGGGTCTGTCGCGTCAGCTTCCCGGCGCGCTCGACAGCGGCGACGCCAAGCAACTACCGGGCTTTGAGAATGCCGGTAAACCCGGCTATTACTCCGTCAAGCCCGGCGATACCATGATCCGCATCGGCCTGGAAAACGGTCAAAACTGGCGCGATATCGTGCGCTGGAACAATCTTGAAAACCCCAACCTCATTGAGGTTGGGCAAGTGCTGCGCGTGGTGCCGCCTGCCAGCGAAAACTCGCTGGCAGTGACACGCCCTGTGTCGCCGGGTGCCGCAACCGCAGCAGCTTCCGCTGCGCTGGGCCCTGCCAGGCCCGCACCGGCGATCGCGGGTGCCGCACCTGCACTGATTCCTGCACAGGTGCCCGTACCTGCATCCAATGGCGACGAAGATGTGGCATGGATCTGGCCGGTACACGGCGCGCTGATCGCGGGATTCGACGAAGCCAAAAATAAGGGGCTCGATATTGCGGGCAAGGCCGGTGATGCCGTGATGGCTTCCGCCGATGGTCGCGTGGTGTATGCCGGTGCGGGCCTGCGGGGCTACGGTAACCTGGTCATCCTCAAGCATAACAACACCTTTCTCACGGCCTATGCGCATAACCAGAAGCTGTTTGTCAAAGAAGACCAGACGGTCAGAAGAGGCCAGAAGATTGCAGAAATGGGCAGCAGTGATGCGGACCGCGTGAAGCTGCATTTTGAAATCCGCCGTCAGGGAAAACCGGTCGATCCGGCCAAGTACCTGCCTGGCAGGTAGGCAACCGGGCCTGAAAGAAAAGGAGTCCTGCACTGGCCGGACTCCTTTTTTTATGGGTGCTCGTGTTCTTTCTGGTTTTGTAACTGAATTGGCTATTAGCCCTTTAACCACGGGTACTATCTGCTATCTATTTTGTAGTGTTGTGTGCTGCTGGGGGCGTTGTTACGCAGGCAGGTGTGCTGCCTTTTTCGGGCGCTCAAAAAATTGATGCTGCAGCCTGAGACAATGGGCGATGACTGAAGAAACCGAGAAAAAACCGACCGCTGCGCCTGCCGACTACCCGCTGGATTTACTCGCAGTGGAGTCGCTTGACATTGAGGCCCAGGGTATTGCGCACCGTGCAGACGGCAAAGTCGTGTTCATTGAGGGCGCACTGCCATTTGAGCTGGTGACGGCCAATGTTTACCGCAAGAAAAGCACTTTTGAAAAAGCCACGCTGCTGGCGATTCACCGCGAGTCCTCGCAGCGGGTGCGCCCGGCCTGCCCCAACTTTGGCATGCACACCGGTGCCTGCGGCGGCTGCAAGATGCAGCACTTGCATGTGGGTGCGCAGGTGGCGGTCAAGCAGCGCGTGCTTGAAGACAACCTGCGCCACATCGGCAAGGTCAAGGCCGACAACTTGTTAAGGCCCATCGAAGGGCCGGCTTGGGCCTACCGCTACCGGGCGCGCCTGTCCGTGCGCTATGTGCGTAAAAAAGGCGCCGTGCTGGTCGGGTTTCACGAGCGCAAGAGCGGCTATGTGGCCGACATGAGTGAATGCCATGTGTTGCCCAAGCATGTCAGCGACATGTTGCTACCGCTGCGCGAACTCATTGGCAGCATGGATGCCAGGGAAACCCTTCCGCAGATCGAGCTGGCGTGTGGCGACGAGGTGACGGCCATGGTGCTGCGTCATATGGAGCCGCTCAGCGAGGGTGATCTGGCCCGGCTGCGGTCTTTTGCTGCCGCGAATCCGGGCCTGCAATGGTGGCTGCAGTCCGGCGGGCTGGAGACCGTCAAGCTGCTGGACGAGGACGTGCCGCAGTTGAGCTACAGCTTGCCGGAGTTCGGCGTGGTCATGCCGTTCAAGCCAACCGACTTTACCCAGGTCAACCCGGAGATCAACCAGGTGCTGGTATCCCGTGCGCTGCGCCTGCTGGATGTGCAGCCGCATGAGCGGGTGATTGACTGGTTTTGCGGCTTGGGTAATTTCACGCTGCCGCTGGCCACACGTGCCCGCGAAGTGCTGGGCATTGAGGGCAGCGAGGTGCTGGTTGCCCGTTCACGCGATAATTTTGAGCTAAACAGGGCTGCTTCACAGGTCCGGCCTGCGTTGGCTGCTACTACGTTTGTAGCGCGTAATCTTTTTGAAATGACACCTTCCATGCTGGTCAAAGACGGCGTGGCCGACAAGTGGCTGGTGGATCCGCCGCGTGAAGGTGCGTTTGAGTTGTTCAAGTCCCTGGCCGCCCTGCACCAGCAGATCGTGACCGGTGTGCCCTGCGATGATGCAGGACTGCAGCAAAGCCTCGTGCTGGGCGACTGGACACTGCCTAGTCGCATTGTGTATGTGAGTTGCAATCCGGCCACACTTGCACGCGATGCGGGTTTGTTGGTGGACGGCGGCGCTTACCGCTGCACGGCAGCCGGCGTGGTCAATATGTTCCCGCACACGGCGCATGTGGAGTCCATGGCGGTGTTCGAGCGGGTGTAAGCACTTTCTGCAAGCAACAAAAAAGGGCCCGAAGGCCCTTTTTTGTTGCTTGCCGCAAACTTCAGTCGCGTTCGCCGCCAAAGATTCCCAGCAGGGCCAGCATGGCCTGGAAGACATTGAAGATGTCCAGGTACAAAGCCAGTGTGGCGCTGATGTAGTTGGTTTCGCCGCCGTCGAGGATACGCTTCAGGTCATACAGCATGTAGGCGCTGAAGATCGCGATCACGGCCACCGACATGGCCATCATGCCAGCGGTCGAGCCGACAAAAATATTGACAATGCCGCCAACCATGACCACGACAGCACCGACGAACAGCCATTTGCCCATGCCGGAGAGGTCGCGTTTGATCACGCTGGCCAGCGTCGCCATGACAAAAAATACACCGGCCGTGCCGCCCATGGCCGTCATGATCAGCTGGGAGCCGTTGCTGAAGCCCAGAATCATGCCGATCATGCGCGACAGCATCAAGCCCATGAAGAAGGTAAAGCCCAGCAGAACAGGCACGCCTGCCGCCGAGTTCTTGGTCTTTTCAATGG
>NZ_JAUXNA010000131.1 GCF_030682935.1 Polaromonas sp. | reverse complement strand
AAAACCTGCCCAAGACCCGATCCGGCAAGATCATGCGCCGCCTGCTGCGCTCGATTGCGAAGGGTGAAGCCGTGACCCAGGATACCTCCACGCTCGAAAATCCAGCCATTCTGGACCAGCTGGGGCAGGCCTACTGAGCCTTTGATTGCGTTTCTAGGTGCTATTTAAATAGTAGCTTCTAGCGCCCGTCCGGTATGGGCTAGAGCAGTAAAAGATCAGTAAAATACATAAAAAAGCCCGATCGGTGATCGGGCTTTTTGCTGGGCGGGCAGCCCCTATTTCTGGGCCAGTATCCAGGCCACCAGCTTCTTGGCCTCGTCAGCGCTGACCTGCGGATTGGCCGGCATGGGCACCGGGCCCCAAACGCCGGCGCCGCCCTTCATGACCTTGGCAGCGAGCTTGTCGCTGGCGTCCTTCTGGCCGGCGTACTTGGCCGCGACGTCCTTGTAGGACGGGCCTACCAGCTTTTTGTCCACTGCGTGGCAAGCCATGCAGTTCTTGGCCGTGGCCAGTTGCAGGTCAGCCAGCGCGGGTGTCGCCACTGCAAAACCTGCCGCTGCGCATGCGATGACCGATAGAAGTTTTTTCATGAAGTGTCCTCTCAGGGCTGAGTGATTGATTCGGGTACAGTTGATCAACGTGATTGTAGGGATGCTGGTTGACCCGGACCCCGGCGTCAAAACGCAGAGCCAGCGCGGGAGCGGGCAGAACCTTCTGGAGTTACATATGTATTTCTTATTTATCGGGCTTGTCGCACTGGTCCTGAAATACCTGGAGATCGATCCCGTGGCGGCTTTGAGCTGGTGGTTTGTGTTGCTGCCTTTTGCGCTGGCGGCCGTCTGGTGGGCCTGGGCTGACGCCTCGGGCTACACCAAGCGGCGCGAAGTCGACAAGATGGAGCAGCGCAAGCAGCATCGCATCGACAAGCAGCGTGCCGCGATGGGCATGCTGCCCAAAAAGAAACGTTAAAAAACGCGCTTCGGCGAGCCGCCAGAAGCCGCCCGGATACAAATGCAAAGAGCCCGTGAAGTTTTGTCACGGGCTCTTTGCATTACAGCTTGCCGGCTATCAATAGTCGTCAAGCACCGCGCCCTTGCTGGCGCTGGATGCGTTGAAGGCAAACTTGGCCTGCACACCTCGGATGTAGCGCGGCAGCGGCGCCTTCCAGCCAACCTTGCGGCTTTCCAGTTCGGCATCGCTGATGTTCAGTTGCAGCAGCAGCTGGCGCGCATCAATCGTGATCGAGTCGCCTTCCCGGATGAACGCGA
>NZ_JAUXNA010000110.1 GCF_030682935.1 Polaromonas sp. | reverse complement strand
GGACTGCGGTGGGTTGATGATGGGGGTGGACAGCATGGAGCCAAACACGCCACCGTTGGAGATGGAGAAGGTGCCGCCGGTCATTTCTTCAATGCCCAGTTTGCCGTCACGCGCCTTGGCACCGTATTCAGCAATCTTCTTCTCGATCTCGGCAAAGCTCATCTGGTCGGCATTGCGCAAAATCGGAACAACCAGGCCGCGTGGTGACCCGACGGCGATACCGATGTCAAAGTAGCCGTGATAGACGATGTCATTGCCATCCACCGATGCATTGAGCACCGGGTATTTTTTCAGCGCATGAACCGCTGCTTTCACAAAAAAGCTCATGAAGCCGATCTTGACGCCATGGGCCTTCTCGAACTTGTCCTGGAAGCGCTTGCGCATTTCCATCACCGGCGCCATGTTGACTTCATTAAAGGTCGTCAGGATGGCGTTGGTCGACTGTGACTGCAGCAGGCGCTCGGCAATCCGGGCGCGCAGGCGGCTCATGGGCACGCGCTGCTCCGGGCGCTCGCCCAGATCGGCGGGCTTGGAAGGCGCGGCAACTTGCGGCAAAGAACTGGTGGGAACACCCGTCGGAATTGCACTGGCAGCTACCGATTTAGCAGCACCGGTCGCCGTTGCGCTCAGCACGTCACCCTTGGTAACACGGCCGTCCTTGCCGGTTCCAGGCACGGAACCTGAAGCCAGGTTGTTGTCTGCCATCAGCTTTGCAGCTGACGGCATGGGCACACCCGCCATGGAGCCACCTGCTGCGGGGGCAGGTGCGGAAGCAGTGGCAGCGGAAGGCGCAGCGGCTGCCGCTGCAGGCGCGACAGCGCCAGCCTTGCCTTCCGTGTCAATTCTTGCGATCAGCTGATCGGCTACCACGGTGCCGCCGTCTGCAACGACCAGTTCGACCAGTACGCCAGCAGATGGCGCTGGCACCTCGAGCACGACTTTGTCGGTCTCGATTTCAATCAGGATTTCGTCGATAGCGATGGCATCGCCGACCTTCTTTTTCCACTGCAACATGGTGGCTTCCGCCACAGATTCGGACAACTGGGGAACTTTGACTTCTACGATGGCCATTTTGATTCTTTCGGATAATTCTTGTGTGATGAGAAACTGGCGCGACCTTACTTGGTCAGCACAAAACCCTTGAGCTTGCCAAAAGCGCCATTCACCAGAGCCTTTTGCTGTTCCTGGTGCAGGTGCGAATAACCTGCGGCAGGGGAAGCCGATGCGGCCCGTCCGGAGTAACCCAATTTCTGGCCTTCAAACATGTTCTCGTGGATGTAATGCTGGACAAAGAACCAGGCACCCTGGTTTTGCGGCTCATCCTGGCACCACACAATATCGGTGGCGTTAGGGTATTTTTTCAGCTCGGCCGCAAACGCTTTGTGCGGGAACGGGTAAAGCTGCTCGATGCGCAAAATCACGGCATCGTCGATGCCCTTTTCTTCACGCGCTTTGACCAGGTCGTAGTACACCTTGCCCGAGCAGGCGATGATGCGTTTGACCTTGTCGGCCTTTTTGATGATCTCTTCCCGGTTCTCAGGAATGACGGTCTGAAAGCTGCCTTTGGTGAACTCGGACAGCGGCGAAGCCGCATCCTTGTTGCGCAGCAATGACTTGGGCGTCATGATGATCAGTGGTTTACGCAAGTTACGCACCATCTGGCGACGCAAAATGTGGAAAATCTGGCTGGCCGTCGTGGGTTGAACCACCTGCATGTTGGCGTCGGCCGACAATTGCATGAAGCGCTCCAGACGCGCCGAGCTGTGCTCGGGCCCCTGGCCTTCATAGCCGTGCGGCAGCATCAGCGTGATGCCATTGACACGCCCCCACTTCACCTCGCCAGAAGCAATGAACTGATCAATCACGACCTGTGCGCCATTGGCAAAGTCGCCAAACTGGGCTTCCCAGATCACCAAAGTGCTCGGATCGTTGGACGCGTAGCCGTACTCAAAGGCCAGCACGGCTTCTTCGGACAGGATGGAGTCGATCACGACAAACGGAGCCTGGTTTTCGGCCACATTTTGCAGCGGCACATAGGTGCCGGTATCCCATTTCTCGCGGCTCTGGTCGTGGATCACGGAGTGGCGGTGGGTAAATGTGCCCCGTCCGCAGTCTTCACCGGACAAACGCACCGGGTAGCCGCTGGCCACCAGCGACGCGAATGCCATGTGCTCGCCCATACCCCAGTCGACCGGAATATCGCCACGACCCATGGCCGCACGATCGTCATAGACCTTTTTAACCAGGTTATGAGGCGTTACCGTGGAAGGGATGGTGGTGATCCTTTCGGCCAGGCGTTTCCACTCGGACATCGGGATGGCGGTTTCCCCGGCGTCGGTCCATTTCTTGCCGAGATAAGGACTCCAGTCGACGGCGTACTTGCTTTTAAAGTTGGTGACCACCGGGTCAAACGTACTCTTTCCCGCATCGAGGGCGGCACGCGTGGCCTTGACCATATCGTCGCCCAGGGTCTCACCCATGCCCTGCGCCGTCAGCTTGTCAGCATACAGCCGGCGCGTACCGGGGTGTTGCGCGATCTTTTTGTACATCAAGGGCTGGGTCAGTGCAGGCGTATCCTGCTCGTTGTGGCCCAGCTTGCGGAAACAAACGATGTCGACAACGACATCTTTCTGGAATTCCATGCGGAATTCAAGCGCCAGCTGGGTCGCGAGCACCACGGCTTCCGGGTCGTCGCCGTTCACGTGCAGCACCGGTGCTTCAATCATCTTCACCACATCGGTGCAATACAGGGTGGATCGGCTGTCGCGGGGGTCGCTGGTGGTAAACCCAATCTGGTTGTTGATGACAAGATGCACGGTTCCGCCCGTGAAGTAGCCGCGGGTTTCAGCCAGCGCCAGCGTTTCCATGACCACGCCCTGCCCGGCAAAAGCCGCGTCGCCATGCACCAGCACCGGCAACACCTGCAAACCTTTCGGGTCATCCCGGCGGTCCATGCGGGCGCGCACCGAGCCTTCGACCACGGGGTTAACAATCTCAAGGTGGGACGGATTGAATGCCAGCGACAGGTGGACGGGGCCGCCCGGGGTCGTTACATCAGAGCTGAAGCCCTGGTGGTACTTGACGTCACCGCTGGGCAAGTCTTCAGGGGCCGTATGGTCAAACTCGGCAAACAGGTTGGCGGGCACTTTACCCAGGGAGTTGACCAGCACATTGAGTCGGCCGCGGTGCGCCATGCCGATGACGATTTCCTGCACGCCGATTTCGCCGCCGCGCTGGATCAACTCGTCCATGCTGGCGATAAAGCTTTCGCCGCCTTCCAGCGAAAAGCGCTTTTGGCCCACATACTTTGTGTGCAAGAAGCGCTCGATGCCCTCGGCTGCCGTGAGCCGATCAAGAATGTGCAGCTTTTTCTCTTTGGTGAAATTGGGCTTGCTGCGAATGGTCTCCAATTTTTGCTGCCACCAGCGCTTCTGGTTCTGGTCAGTGGCGTACATGTATTCGGCGCCAATCGTGCCGCAATACGTTTCGCGCAGCGCGTTCATCAGCTCGCGCAAACTCATGGTTTCGTTGGCAAAGAAGGTATTGCTCGTGTTGAACACCGTCTCCTGGTCCGCATCGGTGAAGCCGTAGAAAGACGGATCCAGTTCGGGAATATTGTCGCGCTCGGCGCGTTTGAGGGGGTCCAGATCGGCCCAGCGGGCACCAACGTTGCGGTAAGCGGCAATCAGTTGCTGGACCGCCGTGCGCTTGCGTCCCAGTTCGGAATCGGCACTGGCCACGACGACCTTGGTTTGGCCCAGCTTGGCGCGCTCGGCAAAAGCATTGACGACCGGCAAGTGGGGAACGTCTTTGGCGTTGCTGCCATCAACCGCAGGCACGTGTTGAAGGGCATCGAAATACTCACGCCAGTTGTCCGGCACGCTAGCCGGATTGGACAAGTAGTTTTCGTACATCTCTTCGACATAGGGCGCATTGCCGCCGAAAAGATAAGTATTGCCCTGATAGGCAGTGTAGACAGATGCAGGTGACTGCGAGTTGGAACTCATATCCGCTGACCTCCGTTTCCCTTGGGGAAACATTAGCTGGTTAAAGCTGGTTAATTAACCTTCCGCAACACGGCTGGACCGATTAGCGGATGCGACTGTGGCAGGAAGGACCGTCAGAAACAAACTCAATTGTGCCACCTAACCGTAATGACGGTAAAAGATGCATTGGTATTTGGCGGCAAAAGCTGGCCGCAGGGCGCTCAGCTTTTGTATTCATCATGACCGTATCGCGCAGAGCGATGCGGTCATCAGACGGCGACCTTGTCCTTGATCTGTTGCAAGGCCGCCGGGTCGTCCATCGTGGTCAAATCTCCGGCGTCGCGGCCTTCGCACACCGCTTGTATGGCGCGGCGCAGCAGTTTTCCGCTGCGGGTTTTTGGCAAGGCCGTCACAAAGCGAACCCTCGCGGGCCGCGCGACCGCGCCCAGGTCACCGTCCACCAGCTTCATGATCTCCCCCTCAAGCTTGAGCGCTGCCGCACTGTCTTGCGCGAGGCTGGAGTCCTTGAGTACGGCAAAGGCCATGGCGACCTGCCCTTTCAGCGCATCGGCCACGCCGACCACCGCCACCTCGGCTACTTGCGGATGGCCAGAGATACTTTCCTCAATCTCGCGCGTGCCGAGCCGGTGGCCCGCCACGTTGATCACATCATCGGTGCGGCCCAGAATGAAGTAGTAGCCGTCCGCGTCGCGTATGCCCCAGTCAAAGGTGCTGTAAACCAGCTTGCTTGGCACGCTCTTCCAGTAGGTGTCGACAAAGCGCTTGTCATCTTTCCAGATGGTCTGCATGAAGCCCGGAGGCGTCGGGCCTTCGATGACCACCACGCCTTTTTCGCCCGGCACAGTCAGTTCTTCGCCGGTGGACTCATGCAGCAGCTTGACGTTGTAGCCGTACATTGGAATGCCGGGGCTGCCAAACTTGCTGGGCTTTTTCTCCACGCCGTTGGCAATCGTCAAAATCGGCCAGCCGCTTTCGGTTTGCCAGTAGTTGTCGATGATGGGAACATTCAGCCCTTCGCTGATCCAGCGCGCCGTGGGTTCGTCCAGTGGCTCGCCCGCCAGAAACAGCGCGCGCAAGCTCGACAAGTCGTATTTCGTCAGCAGTGCGGGGTCCTGCCTTTTCAGCACGCGCACCGCAGTTGGCGCGCTGAACATGACCGTGACCCTGTACTTTTCGACCAGTTCCCACCAGATGCCGCCATGGGGCTGCTTGTCCATGCCCTGCGTCGGCAGGCCTTCGTACATGATGGTGGCCATGCCGGCAATCAGCGGGCCATAGACGATGTAGCTGTGGCCCACGACCCAGCCGATGTCGCTGGTTGAAAAGAAGGTTTCGCCGGCGCGGCCATCAAAGATGTGCTTCATGCTGGCGGCCAGCGCCACGGTGTAGCCGCCGGTGTCGCGCTGCACGCCTTTGGGCTTGCCGGTGGTGCCGCTGGTGTAAATGGTGTAGCTGATGGCGGTCGAATCCAGCCATTCGCACGGCACATGGGCATCGGCATGCGTTTCGCGCAACTCGTTCCAGAGATGGTCGCGGCCAGCCACCCATTCCATGGATGCCAGGCCGCGGTCGACCAGCAGCACGGCGTCGGGTTTGTGGCTGGACAGGCGTATCGCCTCGTCCAGCAGCGGCTTGTACGCCAGGGCCTTGCCGCCGCGTGAACCGGCATCGGCGCTCACAATCACCTTGGGCGCGGCGTCTTCAATGCGCGAAGCCAGCGAGCCGCTGGCAAAGCCGCCAAACACCACGCAGTGAATCGCGCCAATGCGCGCGCAAGCCAGCATGGCAAAGGCGGCTTCGGCAATCATCGGCATGTAGATCAGCACGCGGTCGCCTTTGGCTACGCCCAGCGCTTTCAGGCTGGCGGCCATGCGCTGCACTTCACCGTGCAGGTCCTGGAAGGTATAGGTTCTCTCGCTACCGGTTTCGCTCGAAATGGCAATCAGCGCGGCCTGGCCGGCACGGTCTGCCAGGTGCCGGTCCACGGCGTTGTGGCACAGGTTGGTCTGGCCGCCTTCAAACCATTGCACGAACGGCGGATTGTCGTAGTTGCAGACCCGGTCAAAGGGCTTGTGCCATTCAATCAACTTGGCCTGTTCGGACCAGAAGGCGTCGGGCTGGTCTATGGATTGGCGATAAAAGTCTGCGTAGCTTGTCATGGCTTGTCTCCGGATTGTTTTTGCTGGTTTAAATTTTGACTACCACGCGGCCACGGACCTTGCCCGCCATCAGGTCCGCCGCTTTTTCCACAGCACGCGCCAAGGGGACTTCTTCAATCATGGATTCGAGCTTTTCAGGATCCAGATCGGCTGCGAGGCGCTCCCAGGCCAACTGGCGCTTGGCCAGCGGCGCCATCACGCTGTCAATGCCTGCCAGCGTCACGCTGCGCAAGATGAACGGCATCACCGTGGCCGGGAAATCCGCCCCTTGCGCCAGCCCGCAGGCCGCCACCACGCCGCCGTAGCGCGTTTGCGCACAGGCATTGGCCAAGGTGTGCGAGCCCACGGCATCCACCACGGCCGCCCAGCGCTCTTTTTGCAGCGGCTTGCCGGGCGCAGACAATTCGGCCCGGTCCATCACGCGGGTGGCCCCCAGCTGCTTCAAATAACTTTCTTCACTGGCCTTGCCGGTAGCGGCCACCACGGTGTAGCCCAGCTTGCTGAGCAAAGCCACCGCCACGCTGCCGACGCCGCCGGTGGCACCCGTGACCAGCACTTCAGCCCCCGCCGCACTTGCAGGCGTCAAGCCATGCTGCTCCAGCGCCAGCACGCACAGCATGGCGGTGTAGCCGGCCGTGCCGATCGCCATGGCCTGCCGCGTAGTGAAGGCCGGCGGCAACTTCACCAGCCAGTCGCCCTGCAGGCGGGCCCGCTCAGACATCAGGCCCCAGCGGGTTTCGCCCAGGCCCCAGCCGTTGTGGACAAACTTGTCGCCGGTTTTCCAGGCAGCGTGGATCGATTCCAGCACCGTGCCTGCCCCATCGATGCCCGCCACCATGGGCCAGTTGCGCACCACCGGGGCCGTGTTGGTAATCGCCAGGCCGTCCTTGTAGTTCAGCGTGGAGTAATCCACCCGAACCAGCACGTCACCTGCAGGCAACTGCGATTCATCGGTGTCAACGATCGCGGCCGAAAAACCCGCGTCGGTTTTGCTGAGTTGAAGGGACTTGAACAAAGGCTTTCTCCGGAAAGTGAGCGCAAAAAAGCGCCATTAAGACGTTGAAACTGAATTCTTAATTATGAACATCGGTCTTGCGGCAAGCTGACGGCGACGATTCGAGCAGGATGCGGCACGAACCGGCGCTATCAAATAAATAGCCTCTTATTCCCGTAACTATTGGGCTACAGGCACTTTTTATGCTTAAAAATGAATTTTTCCGTTCCCGCACGCCACAACTTTGACCTTTTCGTATCCAATCGGCAGACAGCGCAACCGATGCAGACGCCCATGACGACCGAGGAAAAACCTGGCTTCAACGCCCAACTGTGGCGACGCTTCGTCACGATCGCGCGGCCTTTCTGGCTCTCGGATGAACGCTGGCGTGCCCGGGGCATGCTGACCCTGCTGGTCGTGCTGCTGCTGGGGCAGACCGCCTTCAACGTGCTGTTCAACCAGGAAACAGGCGAATTCACCTCGGCCCTGGCCGCACGCGATACCGAACGCTTCTGGACCTCGATCTGGCGCTACACGGCCATCCTCGTGGCGGCAGTGCCGATTTATGCCCTTTACTACTACGTGCGCGACACGCTGGGCTTGCGCTGGCGCCGCTGGCTCACGGACCGCTTTCTGGCGCGCTATTTTCATCAGCGCGCCTACTACCGGCTCAACACCGCCGCAGGCATCGACAACCCCGACCAGCGCATCGCAGAGGACATCAACAGTTTCACCCAGCAGTCGCTGTATTTTTCGATGATCGTGCTGGGCTCGGTGATCCAGTTGCTTGCCTTTTCCAGCGTGCTGTGGACGATCTCGCAGGGGCTGGTCTACTTTCTGATCGGCTATGCGGTGCTCAGCACCGTGTTCACCGGCTCGGTGTTCGGCAAGCGGCTGATCGGGCTGAACTTTCGCCAGCTGCAGCGCGAGGCAGACTTTCGCTTCAGCCTGGTGCGGGTGCGTGAACATGCGGAACCGATTGCCTTTCACGACGGCGAGGCGCGCGAAATGTCGGCGCTGCAGCGTATCTTTGCGGCGGCCTACGCCAACTACCAGCAGGTGCTGCGCTGGCAGTTCAAGCTCAACCTCTTTCAGTACGCCCATGGTTTTCTGACCATCGTGCTGCCCACCGTGATCATTGCCAACGATGTGCTTTCCGGCAAGCTGGAAGTCGGCCGGGCGATCCAGGCCGCTGGCGCGTTCGCGGCCATCCTGAGCGCCTTGACCGTGATCGTTGAGCATTTCGAGAGTCTTAGCCGCTTTTCCGCCGGTGTTGACCGGCTGCATGCCTTCTCGGAAGCCCTGGATATGGAGGCTGGCCAGCCCGCCATCACCCCCGACGACGGCCCCCAGCAGATTCACACGGTGCATGGCTTTGAGCTCGCCCTTGAGCGCCTGACCATACACACACCCAATCGCGAGCACCTGCTGGTTCAAGGGCTCACGCTGGCCGTCAAGCCGGGTGAGGGACTGCTGATCGTCGGGCCCAGCGGCACCGGCAAGAGTTCGCTGCTGCGGGTGATTGCCGGGCTCTGGAACACGGGCTCGGGCGAAGTCACCCGCCCGGCCGGTGCGGACATGCTGTTCCTGCCCCAGCAGCCTTATTTGCCGCTGGGCGACCTGCGCTGCCAGCTGACCTACCCGCAAACAGAGCGCAACATTTCGGACGAAGAGCTGCTGCAGTGGCTGGAGCAGGTGAATTTGCCGACGCTGGCCGAGCGTTTCGGCGGTCTGGGCGCCGAACTGGACTGGTCCAGGGTGCTGTCGGTCGGCGAGCAGCAGCGGCTGGCTTTTGCCCGGGCCTTGCTCGCCAAGCCGCGCTACCTGCTGCTTGACGAGGCCACCAGCGCCCTGGATGCGGGCAATGAAGAGCGCCTGTACGGCCAGCTGGCCGGCCTGTCGATCACACCGGTCAGCGTGAGCCACCACCCGGCCATCGTGAAGCACCACCAATGGGTGCTGGAGTTGCCCGGGAATGGCCGCTGGATGCTGCACGAGGCGAGCGGATATCGCCAGGTGCCGTAAATAACTTGGGTAATTACGGTCGTATCTTCATTTATTGCGTATTCAACTGGTCGATAGCCCAATAAATACGGACATTTTCAGCTATCGAATAAGTAGCAAATAAAAGGCCGCCGAAGCCTGGTTCAGCGATGAACGGCCCCGGCTTGCTCGCCGCTTATTTGATCAGGGTCAAAATATCCTTGAACCGCTCATGCTCCGCCGTACGCAGCCACTCAAACGCCACCATCTCCGTCGTTACCAGCTCGGCACCGGCGCCGGCCAAGCGATCAAAAGCAGCGTCGCGGTTGCGCTCGCTGCGGGAACCGCAGGCGTCGGTCACCACCCACACGTCAAACTCTTCTTCGAGCAGTTCCAGCGCGGTCTGCATCAGGCAGACATGGGCCTCGCAGCCAGCCATCACGATCATGCTTCTGCCCTCTTCTTGCGGCTCGGGTGGTTTTTGCATGTGCTTGGGCAGGCTGCGGGCATTGCCGCCGGTGGGGGCTTTGCGCGCTGGCGGGCGCAACCATTCGACCAGGCCATCGGCGACGGCGCTGAAATGCATCTTGGCCAGGGTTTTTCCGCCGGCTGAATCAATGGCCGCCTGCAACTCGGGCAGGTTCTGGCCCAGTTTGTCGGGGTTTTGGGCGGTGCCCCATACTGGCACCTCCATGATGCGTGCCATGCGGGCCAGCCGCACGGCGTTGGCAACGACCAGTTCATTTTCAAAAATGGCGGGCATCAGGCGGGCTTGGTAGTCCACCAGTACGAGTTGGGAGTCATCGGCATCGAGCAACATGTTTATTCCTGAAAGTGAGGCGAGCGCCCAAAATGCTTGGACGCCCGCAATTGAAAATCTTGTGCTGGTTTCAGAATAGCTACTCTTTTAATAGCTTACTTAACCCGTCCTTTATGGGTAAACGGTATTTTTAATGCTTATTCCGGAGCCCGCTCCGCTACTGGGCCGGTAACTCCGCAAACTTGAGCAGGCGCGTGGCCAGCAGCGTTTCAGCCAGAAAACACACCAGCGCCGACAAAAAGCAGACGACGCCGGACAGAAAGCACACCGTGGCGATTCTAAAAATGGGCAGGTCGCTGGTTTCGCCCAGGAACAGCAAAATAATCGTCATGCCGATCAGAATCGCGCAAAACGTCAGCAGGGCAATGCAGATATTGACCAGCCAGCCGCGGCGCCTGAGCTGCCGCAGTTCCGCATACATGCGGGCGGCCCGTGACTCCTGAACGCCCCCGTCCTCGAGCCGGTTTTCAAGAAAGCGGGCACGGTCAATGATCCGGGCCAAGCGGCCGGCCACGGCGGCAATCATTCCGGAAACGGCGGTCAGCAGAAACACCGGCGCCACGGCCAGCTGTATGCCGTGCGTGACCGTCGCCAGGTCAGGCGCAAAATTCATGCTGGGCTCCCGCTGCAAGTGGTTGATGGTTCGCTCATTCTGTCACGCGAAATGCGGCCTAGCCATGGTTTTTAGCCAAACTTGCGCTTGGCATCGAGCGCCAGGCCCGCGCCAATGCTGCCAAACAGATCGCCCTCCACGCAGCGGGCCTGGGGTGCCAGCGCCAGCACGCGCTCGCGCAGCAAGGGCACGCCGCTGGAGCCGCCGGTGAAAAACACCGTGTCTATGCCCGCCGCCGCCACACCGGCATCACGCAGCAGACGCGCCACGGTGCGCTCGACGGAAGTGACCAGCGCATCGATAGCCCGGTCCAGGTCGGCGCGGTGCAGGGTCACGGTTTCGCCGGCCGCAATGCGGTCAATGTCGATCTGCGCCTCGGGGGCGTTCGACAATTTTATTTTGGCCTCCTCGACCTGCATGGCCAGCCAGTGGCCCGCGCGTTCGCGGACCAGGCTCTGCAGCCGGGCCAGCTTGGGCTTGTCACTCGCGTCGCGGTGCAGGTCGGTGATCTGTGACCAGGCTTTTTTGGTATAGGCCAAGTTGATGGTGTGCCAGGTCGCCAGGTTGAAGTACTGTGCCGACGGCACTTCGAGGCCGCTTTTCAGCGGGCTGCCCAGCCCCAGCAGGGGCATCACGCTGGCCAGGCTCAGCACCTTGTCAAAATCGGTGCCGCCAATGTGGACGCCGCCGCTGGCCAGAATGTCGTCACGGCGCTCGGCGCGCTGGGCGCGCTCGGGCCCGACACGAATCAGCGTGAAGTCGGACGTGCCGCCGCCAATGTCGACCACCAGCACCAGCTCTTCGCGCGAGATTTGCGACTCGTAGTCAAAGGCAGCGGCAATCGGTTCGTACTGGAAGGCGATGTCGCGCAGCCCGGCCTTGCGCGCAATGTCGGCCAGCGTGTTTTCGGCGCGCTGATCGGCCTGGGCGTCATCATCAATAAAAAACACGGGGCGCCCCAGCACGGCGCGGGTAAATTCACGCCCGGCAGCGCGCTCGGCCCGGCGCTTGAGCTCGCCGATAAACTGCGCCAGCAGCTCGCGAAACGGCAAGGCACGGCCCATGACTTCGGTGTGCTCGTCAATCATGGAGGTGCCCAGCAGGCTTTTGAGCGAACGCATCAGGCGCCCCTCGTGCCCAGCCAGGTAGTCGGTCAGTGCGGCACGGCCATAGCTGACGCGGGCTTCTTCTGCATTGAAGAAAATGACCGACGGCAGGGTCGGCTTGCCGTCTTCCAGGGCCAGCAGGGCGCTTTGCCCGGGACGACTCCAGCCTGCGGTGGAGTTGGAGGTGCCGAAGTCAATCCCGCACGCCTCAAATTCGATTTGCGCGCTCATCGCTCGGCCGGCTTCGGAAAGTCGCTCTCAACCCACTGCGTGGCGCTGGCGCGGTTGAGATTGAACGAGGGCGCTACGCGCACCTGCGCCAGCGGCTCGCCATCTTCATTGCCTTCCTCGTGGGCGCTGAGCAGCGCGTAAGGGTTGTCCTCGTCCGGAACAATGTCGAGCGAGACGGTGATGCGGGCCAATTTGGCGCTGACCGTGATGCGCTGGTGCAGCGTGGCGTGCAGCTGCTGCTCGTGCCTGCGGACAAATTCAGAGGCGGTTTTGACCAGCGTGTTGAAGGCGTTGACATCCAGCGGTTTGGGGTTCTTTTTGTCGCGCCCCATGGTCCAGGGGCCGACCAGTGCGGGCTCGGGCTCGCCGTCCTTGATCATCGCCACCGCCCAGCCGTCGTCATCTTCATTTTTAAGGACCTGCGCAGTCCAGCCGTCGCCGCGCCAAAGACGTGGTTCCTGTGTTTTTTGAATAGTTTCAAAGGGAGATTCAGCGGCCAGATCAGGCGGCGGGATGCGGGAGTCGGTCAATGCGCAATCACTCAGGTAGAAAATTCGGGGGCAGGCAAGGCGCCGGCAAAACGGCGTTGCAAACGCGGGAGGGGCATTTTACTGTTCGCTGCACCCGGTGCAAGCCGCAGGCAATGAAAAAACTGAAGATTGAGCCGCCACTTTTTCTTCAAGAATTTTCAGCATTAAATATGCATTTAGCCCAATAGCTACGGTACTTTATAGCTATATTTTTAATAGTTAAAAAATCAACTGCGAATATCGAACTGCGCGTCACCCATGTAGCGATGGGGGCCCAAGGCGGCCGTCACGGCAGCGGACTCGGCCGCCTGCCACTGGCTGAAAATTTCCAGCTCGCCGGGCGACAGGGCGTCTTTCGCCGGCGCTTCGCCGTAGCTCGCCACGAGCCGCATGTATGCGGCATACACCGGCGCAACCAGGCTGGCATCGCCCAGCGTGGCGTCCAGCGCGGCTTTGAAGCGCTGCTCTGCGGCCTGCAGCGCCTCCGGGGAAACATCTTCTTCATAGGCATAAAGCCTGAGGGTGTAACTCACTTGTCTTCCTTCGCGGAGTCTCTTGCGGGTAAAGCGCTGCCTTGCGTGATCTTGATCCTGCGGCGCAGCGTGGCGGCCGCATCAGCCTCTCCCGCCAATTCTGCGCGCTGAGCCTGCACATTGAGCCAGGCCAGCAGCGGGCGACGCCAGCCTTGCGCCGATGCGGTGTCAATCGCCTGCGCGATGAGCGCCGGGTTGGCTTTGCCGGTTCGCAGCAGCACGCCAGCGGCAACCAGCTGCGACAGCGGATCGGCGATACCCTGGACGGCGCCCGCGTTGCCGGCGGCAGCGGCGCGTTGTGGGGCCGGCAGCAAGGCGATGCCTTGCGGAGTCACCTGGCCGAGCAGGTAGTCGGCGTAGGCACGCTGGGCCTCGGTTGCATCCGGGTGCAAGGCCTCAAAACCCGCACAGGACTCCAACACCAGGCTGGCCACGCGGGTCGCGCAATGCAGCAGCTCGGCCGTGGCCAGCAGGTCGGCGCGGCCGGTGCGCGCAAGCTGGCTGCGCGCGCGCGCCAGCTCGGCCTGCTCGACCCGGCTGTTGCCTTCCATGTAGGCCGCCACCGAACGTTCCATCGCGCCCTTCGCTTCCAGTTGCCAGTCTGGCGGCTTGGGTCCGCTGGCACAGCCGCCCAGCAGGAGCGCACAGACACCCGCGAACGAAGCGGTCCATCGCATCGTCGTCACCTTGTTTTTTGCGGTTTTCATGGCAGCTTGATCTCCGCATCACGGGCAAAAGGCCATTTACGGTTGATCTCATTGACCAGGCCTTCAACCTTGCGCAGGCTGGCTTCGACCTCCCCGCGCAAGGCGCCCAAGTCAGCGGTGGCCTCTTTGGCGTTGGAACTGACGGCCTGGGCATCGACCAGAATGGCGTCGACTTTTTTAAGGCTGGTGCGCGCCTCGCCCAGCATGGCGTTGAGTTGAACAACGCTGGCGCGCGTCTCGGGCATCACGCCCTTCTCGCCAAACACCTGGGTGTCGGCTTTGGCCACCAGGCCGTCCAGCCGGCTCAACAGTGTATTGGTGCGGTCCAGCGTGAGGAGCAGCTTTTTGGCCTCCGGCTCGCTGCCGAGCAGCACCGTGAGTGCGCCGCCAGGGCCGTTAAGCCGCTCGGTCAGGGTCTGCAGGTTGGCCAGGGTGGTGCCCACTGCGCCGCTGCTGCTGGTCAGTCTATTGAGGTTGTCGATCAGGTCTTTGGCGGCGGAAACAACTTTCGGAATTTCCGCACTGGCGTCGCCCTGCAGCACCGCGCGCTCGGCGCCGTCAGGCAAAAGAGGATCGGCCAGCAAGCCGGTGTAGGCGCGAATATTGGTGCCGCCCACAATGCCGCGCACCAGCGTGAAGACGCTGCTGGTGCGCAGCCAGTGGGCATCCTTGCTCGCCACGTCAACCAGAATACGCGCTTTGCCGTCTTCAGCCAGCTCGATGCGGCGCACCCGGCCAATCGGAAAACCGGAAAACGTGAGGTCCATGCCAATCACCACGCCTTCGGAGTCGTCCGCGATCAGCACGAGTTTTTGGGTGCGTTCAAAGGCGCCGCGCGCATACATCACAAACAGCACCGAGCCGCACACCAGCAGCAGCATGAAGAGCATCAACAGCCTGGCCTTGAACTCCAGGTTGGCCAGTTGGGCAGGGGCGGGCTCTGCCGATTCAGGACCGGCTGAAGGCGGGGCTTGGGGGTCTGGGGGTGAAGTCATGAACAGGCGGTGTTTAGGGGGGTCAATAGTAGTTGCCGACCAGCGAGGCCACTTCAATCAGCAAGATCACGGCAAACATGCGGACCAGCCCGCGCATTTCGGCACTGGTGCGCACGCTGGCGCCGCGCATGCCGGGCATGCGGTACAAGGCCGAGGCCATGGGAATCAGGGACACCGTCAGGGAAAAAAACAAGGTTTTCAGCACAAAAATCAGCGTGACCGCCGGACTGAACACCTGGCCGAAAAGCCGGGTGTAAGCCGCCATGCCCGATACGGTAAAGCCATACCCCGCCACATAGGCCACCACCAGCGCCACAACGCTGCTCAGCGCAGCCAGCGTGATGCCCGAAAACATGCCGGCGACCACGCGCGGCAGCACCTCGCGCCGCACCGGATCCAGCCCCTGTCGGCGCATCTCGTCCAGCTCGCCGCTGGCCTGCATCGCCGTGAGTTCGGCGCCGTCCGGGATGGTGCAGCGCAGCGCCACAAACAGCGCGGCGGTCAGGGGAATCAGCTCCAGTACCAGCACGCGAATCACCACCTGCAGCGCATACTGCGACAATCCGTAGCTCAGCGCCGTCACCAGCACAATGCGCGTGAGCACCACTGTCACCAGCGCGCAGAGCACGGTGAACCACAATAAAATAGGGGCGGTATTGAGGTAGATGTGCCGGACCAGCACCTGGCGACTCTGCAGGCTGTAGCTTGACGGCGACAGCGTCAGCACCAAAATCATGGCCCCCAGCTGAATCAGGCGCCACCACTCGGTAAGCCACTGCTGCGCGGCGCGGCCAGTCTGCGCGAGCCAGGTTTGCAAAGTAAGCTTCGACATTCGAGCATGATAACGGCGGCCCTGCCGCGTGCCTGTAGGATGGCTCCTTCACCGCACTCACCTCGATTTTCCTGACATCACCCGAAAACAGCACCCAACACGCTATGGATATTCACACCTGGACGGCTTATTTTTTTGCGGCCACGCTGATTGCGATCTCGCCCGGCTCGGGCGCCATTCTGGCCATGAGCCACGGCCTGAACTATGGCGTGAAGCGCACCCATGCGACCATCGCCGGGCTGCAAGCCGGTCTGCTGGTGATCCTGCTGGTGGCGGGCGCCGGTGTGGGGTCGCTGCTGGTGGCTTCCGAGCTGGCCTTTGGCATCGTCAAAACCCTGGGGGCCGCCTACCTGATCTACCTGGGCTGGTCGCAGTGGCGCTCAACCGGCACCTTGGCGCCCGAGGCGGGAGAGTCCGCTGCTGGCGGTGATGTGCTGCCACCGGGCAGGCGCTGGCTCTCGGGGTTTTTGACCAACGTCACCAACCCGAAAGGCATTGTGTTCATGGTGGCGGTGCTGCCGCAGTTCATCAGCCCCGGCCGTCCGCTCTGGCTCCAGTTGCTGGTGATTGCGCTGACCACGTTGGCCGTGGACACCGTGGTGATGCACGGTTATGCGTTTGCGGCCAGCCGCTTGCAGACGCTGTTCAAAAATGCGCAAGCCATCAAACTGCAAAACCGCCTGTTTGGCGGGCTGCTGATGGCGGTGGGCGCGGGCCTGTTTTTCGTCAAGCGCAGCCAGCAGGTGACCCAGCCGATCTGAAACTACCCCGCGGCGGCTTCCAGGATGACGGCGGGAGCCCCGCCTCAAGGGGGCATGGTTAGCAAAAAAAATGCACCCATCCGTATTAAACCCTTACAAATCAATGGCTTGACGACGCAATGAAGAAACAACTTGAGATTGACGTAGGACCAATCCTTCAAGTATGCTTGCGGCCATGCGAATGATTACCCCTGCCCTCGTCATTGCTTCTGCTGCGCTGCTGGCATTCAGTGCCCATGCGGCCCCCGGAAATTCAGACGACGACATGGCCAAGTTGCTGCTCGACAAAGGCCTGTTGACACAAATCAGTCAGGTCCGGCAAAGCGTCACCCACAAGGCTTCCGAGCTGGTGGTTAATGCCATGGGTTTTTTGGGGGTGCCTTACAAATGGGGGGGCGCTTCGGCGGAAACCGGCTTTGACTGCAGCGGTTTTGTACGCGCCATGTACGAACAAAGCGTGGGCCTGCTGTTGCCACGCAAGGCGGAGCAACAGGCCGCGGCCACCCAACAAATAGAAAAAACCGAGTTGCAACCCGGTGATCTGGTTTTTTTCAATACCATGCGGCGTGCTTTCAGCCACGTCGGTATTTACATCGGTGACGGCAAGTTCATCCACTCCCCCAGAGCGGGCTCCGAAGTACGCGTCGAGAGCATGGGTTTGAGCTACTGGCAGCGCCGCTTTGATGGCGCACGCCGGGTATCGGGAGCGCAGCCGGCGCAAGCTGTCATGACCACGGCGCCCGTCGCGATCCCCCCTGCAGCGTCACCCTTCTCGGCGTTTTCAGGCGACTCCGTAATACACAACTGAACCGCCTGATACAAAAGCGGTTTTTCCGCTTTTTGCCAGCGAAGCTTCACCAGACACCCGCACTGCATTTTGGATAGTTTCCGGCGCAGCTTTATGCCGGGGACAAGTCGACAAGTCGGTATCTGGCAACCCATCGAAAACGGACACCGAATGCGCAACGCACGCCAGAGCAGCCTGGCGTGCGGAGTCATGAGGCGCTGATCAGCCGGAGACGCCCAGCAGCGTGACCACCACAATCACCACGCCAATCACCAGATTGACCATCACCCAGGTGCGAATGCTGGCCAGTGCCGCAGCGCCCGCAGGCCAGGCCGTCGCCGTGATGGCATTGGACAGGCGCTTGTAAAGCGCAAAGCGGATGTGCCCGAAGATCGCAGCCATCACCAGGCCCAGCGCCGCCATGACCATCCACTCGACGGGCATCGTGAAATTTCCGCCCGATTGAACGGTTTGCTTGGCAATGCGGCCAATCATCCATACCCCCGTCCCCACAGCCAGTCCGGCTGCAATCAGAACGGCCTTGAAGAAGCGACCCAGCACATCGTGCATCAGGCGCACCCGCTCGGGCGCTTCCAGCTTGCCGACGGCGGGCCGTAAAAAGAAGTGTACAAACACCATGCCGCCGATCCAGACAATGATGGACAACAGATGGATGGTTTTGAGGGCGGCGTAAAACATGATTGAAATGGATGTAATTGTTGTTAAACGCAAAGTGTGCCTGATGTGGCCACCGCGAAGCGGCACTGCGCATTCAAGCGCAAGTTTCATAAGGGTTTGAAACCGCCACCGCACGGCGGCACAGACAAAAAAAAGCCGCCAGCCCTTTTCAGTTATATGGTGGCGGCTTTTTTTGGAAGTGCGCTGGATTTACTTGCGCGCTGGCGGCAAGTCGGTGCAGCTGCCATGCGCCACTTCCGCCGCCATGCCAATGCTCTCCCCCAGCGTGGGGTGGGGGTGGATGGTCTTGCCGATATCCACCGCGTCGGCGCCCAGTTCGATGGCCAGCGCAATTTCGCCGATCATGTCGCCCGCGTGGGTGCCGACCATGCCGCCGCCCAGAATCTTGCCGTGGCCATGCGCCTCGGGAGAGTCATCAAACAAGAGCTTGGTGACGCCTTC
>NZ_JAUXNA010000109.1 GCF_030682935.1 Polaromonas sp. | reverse complement strand
GAAGGCTCGTCGAGCACAAACAGGGTGTTGACCAGCGACGTGCCGAGCGCCGTGGTCAGGTTGATGCGCTGCACCTCGCCGCCCGAGAGCGTGCGGCTTTGGCGGTCGAGCGTCAGGTAGCCAATGCCGACGTCGCAGAGGTATTTGACCCGCATGCGGATTTCCTCGAACAGCGACTTGAGCGCCTGCGCTTCGCCATGCCCCGTCCCCGGTATGGCTCCTTCCCCCTCTGGGGGAAGGTTGGGTTGGGGGCTCTGCGCTCCCGCCCCAGGCGGCCCCCACCCCAGCCCTCCCCCAGAGGGGGAGGGAGCAAGACAAAAGGCATCAAAAAACGCCTGCAATTTATCCAGCGGCAGCCGCATCAAATCGTGCAGGCACAGCCCCGGCAGGGCTTCAAGCTGCGCGCGCGTCCAGTCCACGCCCACCGGCATGAAGCGCTGGCTGGGCGGCAGCACCGCATCGGCGGCTTCCCTGGAGCCCAGGCGCCAGAGCAGCGGCTCCAGTTTGAGCCGCGCGCCGCCGCAGGCATGGCACGGCGTATAGCTGCGGTACTTGGACAGCAGCACGCGAATGTGCATCTTGTAGGCCTTGCTTTCCAGGTAGGCAAAAAAGCGCTTGATGCCGAACCAGTGCTGGCTCCACTTGCCGTTCCAGCTTGGCGAGCCATTGATGACCCAGGCCTGCTGCTCGGGCGTGAGCTTGGACCAGGGCGTGTCGCGCGGAATGCCGGCCGCTTCGGCGTGGCGCATCAAATCGTCTTGCGCTTCCTTCCAGGCCGGCGTCTGCATGGTCTTGATGGCGCCGGCCCGCAGTGTGAGCTTGTCGTTGGGAATCACCAGCCCGTAGTCCACGCCAATCACGCGGCCAAAGCCCTTGCAGGTTTCACAGGCCCCCATGGCCGAATTGAAGGAAAACAGCGAAGGCGTCGGGTCGGTGTAGCGCAGGTCGCTGTCGGGGCAGTGCAGGCCGGTGGAAAAACGCCACATCGCCTCAATCTGCCCATCCTCCGCAGGCTGAACATAGACGTTGATGCGGCCGCCACGCCTCAATGCCGTTTCAATCGCCTCAATGACCCGCACTTTTTCAGCCGTGTGCAGCCGGAACCGGTCCGCAACCACATCGAGCAGCTTGTGCGGCCCGGCCGGCGTGCCGATGTCGCGTTCGGCATGCACGCGGGTAAAGCCGCTGGCCGACAGCCACTGCGCAATTTCATCGGCACTGGTGTTGCCGGGCAGCTCCACCGGAAACGTCACTACCAGACGAGCCCCCACGCTTGTCGCTTCGCGTACTGCGCTGCCCCCCGAGGGGGCTGATTTTCCTTGGGGCGGCCCGGCGGAAAATTGCGCGTCCACCTCGGCGGTGCGCGCCATCAGCTCGGCATAAATCGACTCGGGGGTGTCGTGGCGCACCGCCTGCGCGGTCTTCTGGTCAAACAGCTGCGCGGCGCGCGCATACAGCAGCTTCAGGTGGTCGTTGAGCTCCGTCATGGTGCC
Organism: Polaromonas sp.; assembly: GCF_030682935.1. Taxonomy (GTDB): domain Bacteria; phylum Pseudomonadota; class Gammaproteobacteria; order Burkholderiales; family Burkholderiaceae_C; genus Polaromonas. The sequence goes on along the minus strand of NZ_JAUXNA010000109.1, from coordinate 6,570 downwards.
CACGGTGGAGCGCGAGTTGCGCACCGGATTGGTCTGGTCAATGGCAATGGCGGGCGGCACGCCTTCGACCCTGTCGACAGCCGGCTTGTCCATGCGGTCCAGAAACTGCCTGGCGTAGGCCGAAAAAGTCTCGACATAACGGCGCTGGCCTTCGGCAAACAGCGTGTCGAACACCAGCGAGGATTTGCCCGAGCCGCTGGGCCCGGTGACCACCGTCATTTCGCCGGTCCGGATGTCCAGGTCAAGGTTTTTGAGGTTGTGCTGGCGCGCGCCGCGAATGCGGATGATTCCCTGGGGCATGGAGGCTGTCTTTCCTGAAGAGGTCAAACATTCTAGGAGCCTGGCGCGCGGGGCATGCGAGCGCCGCGCATTGACCCCGGCCACGCCCATTTTTGCCGCCGTCGTGGTTTACCCTGACTCGTCACATCGGTCCATTCGTGATTTACTCGCCGCCTTGACGAATACAAATGGAAACATAGATGAAAACTCCGAACAAGTGGTGCGCAGCGATTCTGATGGCGCTGGTGAGCCAGGCCCAGCTACTGATAGGCCAGACCGCGGGCATCACCGGCGCCGTCAGCGCTGGCGTGAAGGAAACCATAGAGGGGGCCAGGCTTTACCTGGATGCCGTCAATGCCAAAGGCGGCGTTGGCGGGCAAAAGATCGAGCTGATTTCACTGGACGACAAGTTTGACCCCAAGCTGGCGGCCGAGAATGCGCGCAAGCTCATTGAAGAGCAGAACGTGCTGGCCATGTTCCTGACACGCGGCACGCCGCACACCGAAGCCATCATTCCGCTGCTGAACAAGCACGGGGTGCCCCTGGTGGGCCCGTCCACCGGGGCCATGGTGCTGCACCAGCCGGTGCAAAAACACATCTTCAATGTGCGTGCCACCTACCAGCGGGAGGCTGAAAAAGCCGTCACCCATCTGGCCTCCATGGGCATCACCCGGATTGGCATTGTTTATGTAGATGACAGCTTTGGCGCCGATGGCGTGGTCGGCGCCCAAAAAGGCCTGACGGCGGCCAAGCTGCAAGCCGTGACGCTGGAAAAATTCAACCGTGCCAAGCCCGACTTTGGCCCGATCGCCCCCAAAGTGTTCCAGTCCAATGCGCAGGCCGTCATCATGGTGGCTTCCGGGCAGGCGGTGGTCGATGGCGTGAAGGCCTTTCGCGCAGCCGGCTCTACGGCCCAGTTTGTGACGCTGTCCAACAACGCGTCGGGCGGTTTTATAAAGAGCCTGGGTGAGAACGGGCGCGGCGTGATCGTCACCCAGGTCTTTCCTTACGAACGCTCGATTGCCTACCCGATGGTCAAGGAAGCCCAGGATCTGGCCAAGGCCAAGGGCGCGAGCGAACTCAGCCCGGCCATGCTGGAAGGCTTCGCGGCCGCCAAGGTGCTGGTTGAAGGCCTGCAGCGCGCCGGCGCCAAGCCCAGCCGGGACAAACTACAGGCCGCGCTGGAAGGCATGCGCAAACTGGACATTGGCGGGCTGGAGGTGAGCTACAGCCCCGGCGACCACACCGGCCTGGATTTTGCCGACCTGTCGATCATTGGCACCGACGGGAAATTCAAGCGCTGAAGGCCGACGGTCGCGATCCGGAAATCACTAAAAACTAACGCGGACGCAGCACGCCGGGCGCCACGCCACCGGCGCCGTGCCAGTCCGGTCCGGCAAACCAGTCGCCGCCCAGCAGGTAGTCGCGCAGCATCGGCAGCGCGTCCAGCCCCCAGAACAGTTTGCCGTCCACCGCAAAAGTGGGCACGCCAAAGACGCCTAGCGCGATCGCGTCCTGGGTATTGCGGGCCAACTGCGCCTTGACCGCGTCGCCATGCCGGTCACGCCGCGGCGCCAGCTGCTGCGCCAGCGCGTCGAGCCGCTGCGTGTCGGCGGCCTCGGCGCCGCCGCGCCAGACATGGTGAAAAATCCGCTCGCACACGTAGCGATTGGGCGTGGCCGGTGCGTACTCGGGGCTGCAGGCCAGCGCAAGCCGCAGCAGGGGCAAGGGATTGAACGGATGACTGGCCGGCAACTGCAGGGGAATGCCCCGGCTGTGCGCCAGCCACAGCACCTGGCGGTAGGTCCAGTCGCGCTTGGGGGCAATTTCAGCCGGGCCCAGCTGGCCGTGGTGCTTGAGCAGGCCGGCAAACAGCACGGGCGTGTAGCTGACGCTGTAGCTGACCCCCATCAAGGCTTGCGGCAGCAGCTCAAACGCCAGGCAGGCATACGGCGAGATGAAGTCGAGGTACACCGTGATGTGCCTCAGGCCGCTGTCCGGTGGCGCAGGTGCAGGGGAAAGGTCTGCTGGCGTCATGCCTGCAGGGCGCGCATGCGCTGCGAAATGGCGCTCCAGATGACGCGCTTGCGGCCAGCGTCTGCGCTACCCCAGGCGGCAATTTCCTCACGCGTGCGAAAGCAGCCTTCGCACCAACCGCTGGCTGCGCTCATTCGGCAAATGGAAATACAGGGCGACAGAATTTCAGCGGCATCCAGCGCAGGGGCACGCAGGGTGACCAACCCGATGGCGCGCTGCAACGCCACTTTTTCATCTTCAACAACCGCCGCCAGATCGACTGCGAAGTCGGCCACCCGTGCACCCGTCAGTTGTTCAAGCTGTTGTGGCGAGAGCTGAAACACGGCATGCGGATGGCCGGCTGCGGCCCATATTTCGTTGAAACGAAAGAGCGACTGATCCATCAGCATGACCGGGGGCGTGGCGTGCGCGAGCGGTGAAACGCCGCCGATCGAAAATCCGGTTCGGTCTTTGACAAACGCTGCATCCGCTCGCCCGAGACGCATGCCGTCAGTACAAATCAGGGCTTCGACCTTTTTTTCATCAACACGCTGGTCGCCGGAGGTCACCACCAGCACGGCCACATCATCCGGCTTGCGGCGAAAAACAATGCTTTTGGCAATCTGTCCTACGGCAATACCCAGGGCGTCGGCCGCCTGCTGCGCGGTGCGCGCGGCGTCATCGAGCATGACGGGCGCATGCGCATGCCCGTGGGCTTGCAGCAGCGCTGCCACCCGCTGCACGCCTTCGGGAAGGCTTTTGAGCTCAGCACCGCAATCGGCAAAGCCTCCACGCGGCGCACTACGCAGGCGTCGCTGCAACGCAGGAACATCTTCAGGTGTTGGCGTTTTTTCAAAAAGAGCTTGAGACATGCGAAGCTTCAAAAATGAGATAGCTGCCATTTTAAGGAACGCTGACAAGGCCCCCCGTGCAGCTACGTCATTTCCACATTTTCCAGGTCAGGCCGGGTGCCTACAATTTCGGACACATTGGAGACTCGCCCTTGAAAAAAATTTGCTTCCGGTCACGCACGGCGTTGACCACCTGGACCCTCGCGGCCGCGCTGGCCGCGTCCACCCCTGCCTGGGCGCAACTGCGCATCGGCCAGCCCTCGGGCTTCACCGGCTCGGTGGCCGCCGGGGTCCAGGAAAACAACGAGGGCGCGAAGCTGTATATCGATGCCGTGAATGCACGCGGCGGCGTTAACGGGCAAAAGATCGAGCTGATCCCGGTAGATGACAAGTTTGATCCCAAAACCACGGTCGAGGTGTCCCGCGAACTCATTACACAAAAGGGCGTGCTGGCCCTGTTCCTGAACCGGGGCACACCCCATGCGCAGGCGCTGCTACCGCTGCTGGCCGAGTTCAAGGTGCCGCTGGTGGGGCCAAGCACGGGCGCCATGGCGCTGCACGAGCCGGTCAACCCCTGGGTGTTCAACGTGCGGGCCACCTACCAGCGCGAGGCGATCAAGGCGATTGAGCACCTGGCGACCATCGGCCTCACACGCATTGCCGTGCTGCAGACCGACGACTCTTTCGGCGCCGACTCGGCCGCCGGGGCCATAAAGGGCTTCGCGAACGCGGGCTTGCAGCCTTTGTTTCTGGAAAAGTTTCCGCGCGAAAAACCCGACTTCAACGCCCTCGCGGCCAAGGTCGCGCAAAGCGGCGCCCAGGCCGTGTTGTTCATCGGTTCGTCGGGCAATGTGTCCAGCGGCGTGAAGACCCTGCGCGAGGCAGGCTCCAGGGCGCAAATCGTCACCCTGTCGAACAATGCCTCGGATGGCTTCATCAAGCTGCTGGGCGCGCATGCCCGGGGCGTGATCGTCACGCAGGTTTTCCCCAACGAGCACCTGATTGCCTATCCGCTCATCAAGGAAGCGCGGGAACTGGCCAAAGTCAAAGGGCTGAAGGGCGTTTCACCCGCCATGATAGAAGGCTTTGCCGCCGCCAAGGTACTGGTTGAAGGGCTGCGCCGTGCGGGCCCCAAACCGACGCCCGCAGGACTGCGCGACGCGCTGGAAGGGCTGCGCAAGTTTGACATTGGCGGACTTGAAATCAGCTACAGCCCCACCGACCACAGCGGCCTGGATTTCGCCGACCTGTCAATCATTGACAGTAGCGGAAAGTTCAAACGCTGAGGCGTGGCTGCGTCCCAGGCGTCGGGCGATGCCCCCGCTGGCAGCCCACCGATTGAGCCGCGTCAAGCCGCTCGGCAAGCGTTGGGGCCGGGCATCTGCAACAATTGAAAATCGAGGTTCTTCATCACCCTTTTGTTGCTGCCCGCCATGACACAAAACACCGCCACCCTCCCCCGCCTCCTTGCGGTTTTGTCGCGCCACCGTGTGTTCGGGCTGCTGCCGGAAGCCGAGCGTGCAGCCTTGGCCCGCCAGTGCGACTGGACCTGCTTTGCGGCAGGCGCCATGGTGCTGGCACAGGGCCAGCTGCAGGACCAGCTGGCCCTGATTGCCAGCGGGGCGGTAGACCTTCAAGACCCTGACCTGGGGTGGACGGTTCAGCTGCATGCGGGCGAGTGCTTTGGGGCCGGCATCACCCCGGCGCACCGGCAGGCGGCCTGGCAGGCGGTGGCCGCCACCGCGACCTCGCTGGCGTTTTTGCCTGCCGACGCCGTGAACGCGCTGTGCCAGGCGAATCCGCAGCTGGCCGTTTTTTTCCCGTCGCTGCCGGCCTTTGACCGGACCGCGTCCCTGGGCGGCACAGCTTCGGACGAGCAGGGCACGGCGCTCAACCTGCTGGCTACGCCGATCCGCACGCTGATCAAGCGCGAACCCATCACCCTGCCGCCCACCACATCGATTCGCGCCGCAGCGGAGCTGATGCGGGACCGGCGCGTGTCGTCGGTGCTGCTGGTGGAGCGGGACCACCTGTTCGGGCTCATCACCGACCGCGACCTGCGCAACCGGGTGGTGGCGCAGGGGCTGGACATTGAGCGCCCGGTGGCCGACATCGCCACGCTGGCGCCTTTGACCCTGGACGCCCACAGCCCCGCCTTTGAGGCGCTGCTGCTGATGGCGCGCCACAACATCCACCACGTGCCGGTGATGGACGGCCATCGCATCGCCGGCATGATCACCGCCTCCGACCTGACCGAGCAGCACAGCACCTCGGCCGTCTATCTGGCGAGCGACATCTACAAACAAACCACGGTGGAAGGGCTGGCCCGGATCAGCACGCGCATCAAACTGCTGCAGCAACACCTGGCCGCCGCCGATGCCAGCGCCTACAGCACGGGCCACATCATCACCGCCATCACCGATGCGCTGACCACGCGGCTGATTCACCTGGCCGAGGCGCAGTTCGGGCCCGCGCCGATTGACTATGTCTGGGTGGCTGCGGGCTCGCAGGCGCGCAGCGAACAGACCGCCAAGTCCGACCAGGACCACTGCATGATCCTGGACGATGGCTACGACGAAGCCGCGCACGGCGCCTATTTCCGTGACTTCTCAAAATTCGTCTGCGACGGCCTGGACGCCTGCGGCTTCATCCACTGCCCCGGCGAAATGATGGCCATGACCGACACCTGGCGCCAACCGCGCCAGCGCTGGGCACAGTACTTTGACCAATGGGTGAACACGCCCGAGCCCAAGGCGCTGATGCTGACCTGCGTGTTCTTTGACCAGCGTGCGATTTACGGCAAGTCTGAACTGCTGGACACGCTGAGGCGTGAGGTGCTGCAGCGCACCCGGGGCAACAGCCTGTTTTTGGCCTACATGGTCAGCAATACGCTCAAGCACCGTCCGCCGCTGGGCCTGTTTGGCAACCTGTCGCTGATTCGCGGCGGCGACAACGCCCGCACCATTGACCTGAAACACAGCGGCATCGTGCCCATCGTGGATTTGGCGCGGGTCTATGCGCTGGCGGGCGGCGTGCAAGCCGTCAACACCTACGACAGGCTGGAGCAGGTGGCGCAGGCCGGCGAGGTAAGCGAGCAAGGCGCGCGGGATTTGCGCGATGCGCTGGAGTTTCTGGGCAAGCTGCGCATCGCCCACCAGGCGCGCCAGATTGCGCGCGGGCAAGCGCCGGACAACTTCCTGGCGCTGCAGGAGCTGTCCAACTTTGAGCGCAGCCACCTCAAGGACGCGTTCCTGGTGGTGCAGACGCTGCAGGGTGTGCTGAGTCAGCGTTACCAGTCGGGGCGGTTCTGAGCCGCAGTCGCTGGACATGCCTGCGATCTTGAAGTCTTGAAGTCTTGAAGGCTTGAAGGCTTGAAAGTCGCTAATCAATTGGTAGCGGGTTGGGTTGGCTTTGCTGGCTTGGG
>NZ_JAUXNA010000101.1 GCF_030682935.1 Polaromonas sp. | reverse complement strand
CAGGGCCGCTGTGGCGTCGAACCCGGACATGCGGCGCTCACCCTGGCGCTGGAAATCCGCAAACACCCGGCCTTGCGCTTTGCCGGTCTGCAAGCCTACCACGGCAAGGCCCAGCACCTGCGCCGCGCGCAGGACAGGCGGATCGCCATCGCCCGGGCAGTGGATGCAGTGGTGCTCACGCGCGAGCTTATTGCGGCCCAGGGCATGGAGGCGGGACTGGTCACCGGGGCGGGCACCGGCAGTCTGGTGCTGGAAGCGGCCAGTGGCGTGTATGACGAGTTGCAGGCTGGCTCCTTCCTGTTCATGGACGCCGACTATGCCCAAAACGAGCGCGACCCGGCTCAGCCGCAGTTTGAGCAGGCCCTGTTCGTCAAAACCCAGGTGACCAGCAGCCACAGCGGCCATGCCGTGTGCGACGCCGGCCACAAAAGCCATGCCATCGACTCCGGCATGCCGCTGGTGCATGCTTTTGACGCCGAGCGTGCGCTGGAATACTTCAATGGCGGCGACGAGCACGGCATCTTGCGGCCCGCCGCAGGCTGCACCCGCCTGCCCGGGCTGGGCCAGATGCTGTGGCTGATTCCCGGCCACTGCGACCCCACCGTGAACCTTCATGACGTGATGATCGGCGTGCGCGGCGGCCTGCGCAACGGCACCGTGCACCGCGTTTACAAAGTGGATGCGCGCGGCGCCATGACCTGATCAGGCCGGGTCCGGGCCGTCAGGTGAACATGTCATCGCCGCTGACCGGCGGTGCCACGCCCAGGTGCCGGTAGGCCGCCAGTGTGGCGATGCGCCCGCGCGGGGTGCGCTGCAAAAATCCCTGCTGAATCAGGTAGGGCTCGATCACGTCTTCAATCGTGTCACGCTCTTCGCCAATGCTGGCGGCAATGTTGTCCAGCCCGACCGGTCCGCCATCAAAACGGTGGATCACGGCTTCCAGCAGCTTGCGGTCCATCACGTCAAAGCCCTGCGGGTCCACATCAAGCATGGCCAGCGCCCGGTTGGCAATGTCCAGCGAAATGGTCCCGGTGCCCTTGACGTCGGCGTAATCGCGCACCCGGCGCAGCAGGCGGTTGGCGATGCGCGGCGTGCCCCGGGAACGCCTGGCAATTTCAAAACCACCCTCCTCGTCCATCGGTGCGTTGAGCAAACCGGCGCTGCGCTTGACAATACGGGCCAGCTCTTCAGCCGTATAAAACTCCAGCCGGGCGACGATGCCAAAGCGGTCGCGCAGCGGGTTGGTCAGCATGCCGGCGCGCGTGGTGGCGCCCACCAGCGTGAAGGGCTGCAAATCAAGCTTGATGCTGCGCGCCGCCGGGCCTTCGCCGATCATGATGTCGATCTGGTAGTCCTCCAGCGCGGGGTACAAAATTTCCTCGACCACCGGGCTCAGGCGGTGAATTTCGTCGATGAACAGGACGTCGTTTTTTTCGAGGTTGGTCAGCAGCGCCGCCAGGTCCTTGGGCTTTTCCAGCACCGGGCCCGAGGTTTGCCGCATGTTGACGCCCAGTTCGTGCGCAATGATGTGGCTCAGAGTGGTTTTGCCCAGCCCCGGGGGGCCGAACAGCAGCACATGGTCGAGCGCTTCGCTGCGCTTTTTGGCCGCGCCGATGAAAATCTCAAGCTGCTCGCGCGCCTTGGTCTGGCCCACGTAGTCGTCAAACAGCTTGGGCCGCAGCGCCCGCTCAATCGCCTCCTCACGTGGCGAAGCGGGCGCGGCCGACATCACGCGCTTGGCCGGCGGCAGCCCGGACATGTCGAAGTCGTCGGTTTGTATGCTCATGGCTACTTCGCCAGCGCCTTCAGTGCCAGCTTGATGCCGTCGCTCACGCCCACATCCTTGGGCAGGGCTTTCAGCGCCAGCGCCGCGTCGCGGTCGCTGTAGCCCAGCGCCACCAGCGCCTGCAGGATGTCGGATTGCGCGTCGTCGGCGACGCTGACCGGCACCCCGATGTCGGCGCCGAGCTTGCCCTTGAGTTCCAGCAGCAGGCGTTCGGCGGTTTTTTTGCCGATGCCGGGCACCTTGAGGATGCGGCCGGCTTCCTGGCGCGTCACGGCCTGGGACAGGTCCTGCACGCTCATGCCGCTGAGCACGCTGAGCGCGGTGCGTGGCCCGACGCCCGAGATCTTGATGAGCTGTCGAAACGCGGCACGCTCGGCGGCGTTGCCAAAGCCATAGAGGATTTGCGCGTCTTCGCGCACCACAAAATGGGTCAGCAAGCTGACTTTTTCACCCAGGCCGGGCAGGTTGTAGAAGGTGCTCATGGGCACCAGCACCTCGTAGCCCACGCCGTTGCAGTCCAGCAGGATTTCCGGTGGATTTTTTTCGGCCAGCAGGCCCGTGAGTCTTCCTATCATGGGTGAATCTTATCAGTCAGGTGGATGCCCGGATTTAGGCGGACAATCGCGAATTGCCTTGTGTTCTACCCCTTTCAGGAAAACCCACGCCTTGATTCTTCGCCACACCTTCACGCCGCCCAACAACACCCGCATGGCTCATTTGTGCGGGCCCATGGACACCCACCTGCGCACCATCGAGGCGGGGCTGCAGGTCGCGATTGCGCACCGCTTTGAGCAGTTCAAGATCGAGGGCACCAAGCTCAGGGCGCAGCAGGCGCTGGAGGTGTTGCAGGCGCTGTACGAAATCGCGCAGCGGCCGATCGAGCCCGAAACCGTGCAGCTGATGATGGCCGGCGACACGGCGCTGAGCACGGCGCCCGACGGCACGGCAGCGCTGTCGACGCGGCGCGCCGACCTGCGCGCCCGCACCACCAACCAGGCCACCTACCTCGAAAACATCGCCACCCACGACATCACCTTTGGCATTGGCCCGGCCGGCACCGGCAAGACCTACCTGGCGGTGGCCTGCGCGGTCGATGCGCTGGAGCGCAGCACGGTGCAGCGCATTGTGCTGACGCGCCCGGCGGTCGAAGCCGGCGAGCGCCTGGGCTTTTTGCCGGGTGACCTGAGCCAGAAGGTGGACCCCTACCTGCGCCCGCTCTATGACGCGCTGCATGAACTGATGGGTTTTGAGCGCGTGCAAAAAGCGTTTGAGCGCCAGCAGATCGAAATTGCGCCGCTGGCCTTCATGCGCGGCCGCACGCTGAACCACGCGTTCGTGATTCTGGACGAGGCGCAAAACACCACGCCCGAGCAGATGAAGATGTTCTTGACGCGCATCGGCTTCGGCAGCAAGGCGGTGGTGACCGGCGACGTGAGCCAGGTGGATTTGCCGCGAACGCAACTGAGCGGGCTGATCGATGCCGAGCGGGTACTCAAGCGCGTGCAGGGCATTGCCATTACGCGGCTGACCAGCGCCGATGTGGTGCGGCACCCGCTGGTGGCGCGCATTGTCGATGCGTATGACAAAACACCGAGCGACCGGGACGATGCCCAGATTGCTATTGATTCAGTAGCTGCCCCCGCCCGTAAAACAAGCGCCAGGAGTCGAAATGGCTCTTAAAAACCTGAACTTGTCGCTGCAGTTTGGCGGCCTCGAGGACGCGGCACGGCACCGCGCCGCCCTGCCGCGCCACAGCGTGAGCCGCTGGATTCGCCATGCGCTGCAAAGTGATGCCGAGATCACCGTGCGCATTGTCGATGCCGAGGAGGGCCAGGCGCTGAACCGCGACTACCGGGGCAAGGACTACGCCACCAACGTGCTGACCTTTGACTACACGCAGGCGCCCTACGTGACCGCAGACCTGGTGCTGTGCGCGCCGGTGGTCGAAAAAGAGGCCCGCGAGAACCAGAAAACCCTGCAGGCCCACTATGCCCACCTGCTGGTGCACGGCACGCTGCACGCCCAGGGTTACGACCACGAAACCGGCGAGGAAGACGCCGAAGCCATGGAAGCGCTGGAAATCAGGATTCTGGCGGGCCTGGGCCTTGAAAACCCCTACCGCTGAGGTTTTTCAGCATAAAATAAGCCTCTAGCCCAACAAGGACGGGCATGAGCAGCTATTCAATTAATAGCGCAAATCCATTCATCAGGCACCGGGAACGATGCGCAAGGGAATGGTCACCGGCCCGTCATTGACCAGGTGCACCTGCATGTCGGCCCCGAACTGCCCGGTCGCCACCAACGGGTGGGCTGCGCGCGCCCGCGCCACAAGGTAGTCGTACAGCCGGCGCCCTTCTTCGGGCGGCGCGGCGTCCGTGAAGCTGGGCCGGTTGCCGCCCGAGACGTCGGCGGCCAGCGTGAACTGGCTCACAATCAGCAGCCCGCCGCAAGCGCCCTGCCCGTCCAGGTCCTGTACGCTGCGGTTCATCTTGCCGGGTTGACTGACCCCCATGCTTTTCACTTCGTGTAATACGCTGCCCCCCGAGGGGGCTGGCCTTGCTTGGGGCGGCCCGGCGCCCGGCCCATCCGAAAAAATCCGCAGCTTGAGAAGTTTGGCCAGCAGCTTATCGGCTTGCACTTCGGTATCACCGCGTTCTGCGCAGACCAGAACCAATAAGCCCTGCTCAATCTGGCCGACGGTTTCGCCGGCAATTTCAACGCGGGCCTGGGCCACCCGCTGCAACACGGCTTTCATGGGCAGTTCCAGCGCGGCTTATGCCAGCGTGACGCGCGCAAACTTGCGCTTGCCGACCTGCACCACATAGGTGCCGGCAGCAAGCCTTAACGCTTTGTCGCTGACCACGCAAGAATCCACCCGGACGCCGCCGCCTTCAATCAGGCGGGTGGCCTCGCTGCCCGAAGGCGCCAGGCCGGCGGCCTTGAGCAGCGCGCCAATGCCTAACGGCGCGCCCAACACGGACACCTCAGGAATCTCGTCGGGCACACCGCCCTTGCTGCGGTTGATGAAATCCTGCTCGGCGGCAGCGGCAGCAGCGATGGAGTGAAAGCGCGCCGTGATTTCCTTGGCCAGCGCCACCTTGGCGTCTTTCGGGTTGCGGCCAGCGGCGACTTCGGCCTTGAGCGCGGCAATGTCGGCTTCGCTTTTGAACGACAGCAAGGTGTACCACTTCCACATCAGCACGTCCGAGATGCTCAGCACCTTGGCAAACATGCTGTTGGCATCTTCGGAAATGCCGATGTAGTTGTTCTTGCTCTTGGACATCTTTTCGATGCCGTCCAGACCTTCGAGCAGCGGCATGGTCAAAATGCACTGCGGCTCCTGGCCGTATTCGGCCTGCAGGTGGCGGCCCATCAGCAGGTTGAATTTCTGGTCGGTGCCGCCCAGTTCCAGGTCGCTCTTCAAGGCCACCGAGTCATAGCCCTGCAACAACGGGTACAAAAACTCATGCACGCTGATCGGCGTTCCGGCCTTGAACCGGTCATGAAAGTCGTTGCGTTCCATCATGCGCGCCACGTTGTACCTGGCCGCCAGCTGGATCAGGCCACGCGCACCTAGCGGGTCGCACCACTCGCTGTTGTAACGGATTTCGGTTTTTTCCGGGTCCAGCACCATGCTGGCCTGCTGGTAATAAGTCTGGGCGTTGGCCTCGATTTGCGCGTGGCTCAGGGCCGGGCGCGTATTGTTGCGGCCTGAAGGGTCGCCAATCAGCGTGGTGAAGTCGCCAATCAGAAAAATGACCGTGTGGCCCAAATCCTGCAGCTGGCGCATCTTGTTGAGCACCACGGTGTGGCCGATGTGAATGTCCGGTGCCGTCGGGTCCAGCCCCAATTTGATGCGCAGCGGCACGCCGGTGGCTTCGCTGCGGGCCAGTTTCTTGACCCATTCATCCTGGGGGATCAACTCTTCGCAGCCCCGCAACGAGACGGCCAGAGCCATCTTTACACGGTCAGTCACGGGAAAATTTGTAACAAGCGCTTGATTCATAAGGGTTTTTCTCATGTCGGGAAGATGTCCGACAGATATAATTAATGCTTTCCTACATCAGCCTGCCATTTTAGTTGGCGCACAACTTGCTGATCGGAATCAAAGTTTTTTAGCCCGATGACCACAGACCCGCAAAGAACAGGTCACCAGGGTCCTTCGTTTTTTCAAACAGCAGTCCGGCGCGTTCACGCAGCCCGATGCACTTTAGCTGGGAACCCCCGCTTTGCGCCCATCCATTTCCTCCCGTGTCCTGAACAGTTCCTCCCTCCTCCTGCTCGGCGTCGCCGACAGCCTGCGCCGCCACCCCAAACGCGTCACCGCCAGCCTTGCCGCACTGCTGCTGGGCACGGGCGTGACGGCGTTTGGCGTAGCGCCGCTGGCGCCCGATGCCGCCGACCTGCCCGTGCGCCAGGTGGTGGAAGTGGTGCAGCCGCTGCCCACACAGGTGCAGACTGATGCGCTCGCCGATTTCAGCTTCAATCTGTTTCGCACCGAAAGCACGCGCAGCAGTGACACGGTTAACTCCCTGCTCAAACGCCTGAACCTTGACGATGCGGCGGCCGCGGCTTTTTTGCGCACCGATCCCAACGCGCAGCAAATTCTGGCGGGCCGTCCGGGTAAAAACGTGACGGTAGAAGCCAGCGACAGCCAGCAGCTGCTCAAGCTCAGCATGCGCTGGTCCACCGACAACGAGGAACTGTTCAACCGCCTGGTGGTTGAACGCACCGCCACCGGCTTTAGCTCGCGCGTTGAAACCGCTCCCTACACCCGTTCGGCCCAACTGGCCAGCGGCAGCGTCCAGACCTCGCTGTTTGCCGCCACCGACGAAGCCCGAATTCCCGACGGCGTGGCGGTGCAGATCGCCGAAATTTTCTCGGGCGACATCGATTTTCGCCGCGCCTTGCGCAAGGGCGACCGCTTCAACGTGGTGTACGAAACCCTGGAAGCCGATGGCGAAGCGCTGCGCACCGGCCGCGTGCTGTCTACCGAATTCGTCAACGCAGGCAAGACCTACGAGGCCATGTGGTTCCAGCCCCCGGGCAAGGACGCCGCAGGCATCGCCACCGCCAAGGGCAGCTATTACACGCTGGACGGCCAGAGCCTGCGCCGCGCCTACCTGAGCTCGCCGGTGGAGTTCTCGCGCATCAGCAGCGGCTTTGCCATGCGCTTTCACCCGGTCCTGCAAAAATGGCGCGCCCACCTGGGCACCGACTATGCCGCCCCCACCGGAACCCCCGCGCGCACCGTGGGCGACGGCGTGGTGACGTTCGCCGGCGTGCAAAATGGTTTCGGCAATGTGGTCTTCATCAAGCACCGCAACAACCACGAAACGGTGTACGCGCACCTGAGCAAAATCAATGTGCAGGCCGGCCAGAGCGTGAGCCAGAGCCAGACCATTGGCCTCGTCGGCTCAACCGGCTGGGCCACCGGCCCGCACCTGCATTTTGAGTTCCGCGTGAACGGCGCGCAGCAGGACCCGATGACGATTGCCAAGCAGAGCGACACCGTCACGCTGTCAAAGGCCGACCTTCCGCTGTTCAGGCAGATTGCAGCCGGCGCCAAAAGCCAGCTCGTGGCTGCAGCCAGCATGAACCAGGCCCGGGCGGAATAAGACCAGCGGCAGCGCTGCGGCAAAATAGCCGCATGCTGAACTACACCATTGGCCTGATGTCAGGCACCTCACTCGATGGCGCGGATGGGGTGCTGGTGGATTTTTCAGGCCCCCAACTGAAGGTCATGGCCACGGCCACCGAGCCGTTTTCGGACCGCTTCCGGGCCGAATTGCTGGCGCTCAATACCCCTGCGCACAACGAACTGCACCGCGCCGCGCTGGCCGGCAACCAGCTCGCGGCGGTATACACCCAGGTGGTCAAAACGCTTGTAACCCAAGCCGCCGCACAGGGCATCGCCCCGGCGCAGATCCAGGCGGTGGGTGCGCATGGGCAGACCGTCAGGCACCAGCCCCAAAGAACATCCCAGGAAGCCGCAGGCGTAGGCTACACGCTCCAGCTGGGCAACCCGGCCTTGCTGGCCGAGCTCACGGGGCTGGACGTGGTGGCCGATTTTCGCAGCCGCGACGTGGCCGCGGGCGGCCAGGGCGCGCCGCTGGTGCCAGCCTTTCACCAGCGCGTGTTTGGCCGTGCAGATGCCACCGTGACGGTGCTGAACCTGGGCGGCATCGCCAACCTCAGCGTGCTGCCCCATGAGGCCGGATCGCCGGTGCTGGGTTTTGACTGCGGACCAGGCAATGCACTGATGGATGCCTGGTGCCAGCGACACACCGGCCAAGCCTTTGACGCAGGCGGCGCCTGGGCGGCCTGCGGCCAGCCGATTGCGGCGCTGCTGGCGAGTTTGCTCAATGAGCCCTACTTTTCCCAGCCCATCCCCAAGAGCACCGGACGGGATCTTTTCAGCTTGGCATGGCTGGCCGAAAAACTGCGGCCCTTCGCGGCGGCGCGGCCCGAAGACGTTCAAAATACATTGACCGAATTCACCGCCAGGGCCTGTGCAACGGGCGTCAGAAGCCACGGAAAGGAGAGCGAAGAACTGATCGTGTGTGGCGGCGGGGCTTTCAACCACTACCTGTTGCAGCGGCTGCAAGCGGGCCTGCCTTTTCTGCGCGTCAGCACCTCGGACCTGCACGGTTTGCCGCCCCTGCAAGTCGAGGCCACCGCTTTTGCCTGGCTGGCCCGCCAGATGCTGGAACGACAAGCCGGCAATCTGCCCAGTGTCACGGGTGCGGCCGGGCTGCGCGTACTGGGCGCCCTGTACCCCGCTTAGGACGCGCAAGAAAGCAAAAAAGCAAAAAAGCCGCATTGAATGCGGCTTTTTCAGCGGGAAGCGGGACGCTCAGGCAGAAAAGCTGGAGCCACACCCGCAGGTGCTGGTGGCGTTGGGGTTCTTGATCACGAACTGCGCGCCTTCGAGATCGTCCTTGTAGTCGATCTCGGCACCCAGCAGGTACTGGTAGCTCATGGCGTCAATCAGCAAGGACACGCCATTCTTGGTCATGGTGGTGTCATCTTCGTTGGTGATTTCGTCGAAGGTGAAGCCATACTGGAAGCCCGAGCAGCCGCCGCCCTGCACAAAAACGCGCAGTTTCAGGTCAGGATTGCCTTCTTCGGCAATCAACTCGGCCACTTTGGACGCGGCACTGTCGGTAAAGACAAAGGGGGAAGGCATCTCGGTCTGGATGTTTTCGGCAACTGCGCTCATAGGGTACTCCGTTATTCAATATTCAGTTGATAAATACTACAGCAAAACAATCAACCATAACGCCCACGTGTATTAAGCGGCAGGCTTTGCTGCTAGCCGCGACAGACCCAAGTACTCAAATATTGTGGGCGGCCAGTTTCAGCGTAGGTTTTTCTTCCAGCGTCTGGAGCCCAATGGGACACAACTTCCCCGTGATGACCGCGCCCTGGTGCATTTCAAGTGACTTGTAAGACACATCGCCTTCAATCTTGGCTTTCGGCTGAAGTTCCAGCAATTCAATGGCGTGGATGGGGCCCATCACGCGGCCATTGATGATCACATGGTCAGCCTGAACCAGGCCGGTCACGATGGCCGATTCGCTGATCACCAAAATACTGGCGCTGCCTTCGTTGGCACGAATGTTTCCACGAACCTCACCGTCAACCCGCAGACCATCGGTAAATACCAGGTTGCCCTCAATGCAGCTGCCTTGGGCAATCAGGCTTTTGATGGGGGGTTGTTTCTTTTTGCCAAACATATGCAGGTTCCTGTGTGCCTGAAGGAGATCAGAGCGTGAAGGTTTGAACGGAACGAACGCTGGCGCCGTCCATGATTTTCGCGGTCACTGTTTTTACCACGGTGCGCGCGGGCAAGTCGAGGACGCCTTCCATGCGGCGGTACTGCTTGAACTGCAACAGTTGCGGACCACCGGGCAGGCTCATGCTCCAGGGCTTTCCAGCCTGCGTACCCTGCAGCGTCAGCTCCAGCTTGCCATTGAAATTGGCGGTCACTTTGACGGGCTGGATCACCAGCACCTGCCACTTGAGCTGGGTTTCCGACAAGACTTCAGCTTGAAGGCTGCGTATGGAGACCACTTCAGCCGGTCCCGTGGGCAAGAGTTTTTCAAAAAATCCAAGGTCGTCGCGCAAGCTGCGGTTGTCAAGCTCGAGTTGCCTGATCTGGCCCATCATCTTTTCCTGCAGCGCCTTTTCGGCCGTCAGCAAGCTGTCCGCCGTATTGGCAATCGACTGCGCCTTGTCGCGGTCTGAACGCAGGCTGAGGACCTCTTGCCGAAGCTGGGCCAGCTCCTCCTTGGCATGGCTGTCCAGGCCCGCAAGGCCTTGGCCCACTTCAAAAGCCCACAGGGCAATGGCGGCAGAAAACCCCAGCATCAGCGCACCTGCAATCCAGCGAAGTGGCCATGGCAACGAGCTGCGCACGGCCATGCGCGGAGAACTGATGGTCAGGCGGCGGCGGAACAGGCGAAATTTCAAAGGAACCCTGTCGTGTTAGGAGTCGGAAGAGGCATTGTGCACGCAGCGGCGATTCGCACATCATCTGGACAACGCATGCAGCCGCCGCAGGCAAGGCGCGCGCATCGAAGCACGCCCTGCCCGGCCTGGAAAACCATGAAAAAAGCCGCCAGGCACAAACCATGGCGGCTTTTTTCGGGACAAGAAGCGGATTAACGCTTGCTGAACTGCTTGCGGCGGCGCGCTGAGCGGAAACCGACCTTTTTACGTTCGACTTCGCGGGCGTCACGCGTGACAAAACCGGCCTGGCTCAACGCTGGCTTGAGCGTTGCGTCATAGTCGATCAGCGCACGGGTAATGCCGTGGCGCACTGCACCGGCCTGGCCGGACTCGCCGCCGCCGTGGACGTTGACCATGATGTCAAACGTCTCGACGTGGTTCGTCAGAAACAGGGGCTGGCGGCAGATCATGATCGAGGTCTGGCGACCGAAGAACACCTGGATGTCCTTGTCGTTGACCGTGATCTTGCCAGTGCCTTTTTTAAGAAACACGCGGGCGACGCTTGATTTGCGACGGCCGGTGCCGTTGTTCCAATCACCAATCATCAATAGCTCCTTAGATGTCCAGCACTTTAGGCTGTTGGGCGGTATGCGGATGCTCTGCACCACCGTACACCTTGAGTTTCTTGATCATGGCGTAACCGAGCGGGCCCTTGGGCAGCATGCCCTTGACGGCCTTTTCCAGGGCGCGGCCTGGAAACTTCGATTGCATGTCACGGAAATTGGTGGCCGTGATGCCGCCTGGATAACCGGAATGACGGTAGTAAATCTTGTCGGTCGATTTGGCACCGGTCACGCGCAGCTGGGCTGCGTTGATGATGACGATGAAGTCACCGGTGTCGACGTGAGGCGTGTAAATGGCCTTGTGTTTGCCGCGTAAACGGAGAGCAACTTCGCTGGCTACTCGTCCGAGGACCTTGTCGGTCGCGTCAATCACAAACCACTCGTGCGTCACGTCAGCGGGTTTGGCGCTGAAGGTTTTCATGAGTTTTATCTTTTCAGAAAAAGGGTTTGTCGGGTTCTTTTCTACGGTCGGCGTTCCTCTGATGAGAACCTCTTAGGTAGTAATTTGCCTGGGAACCTTCAGAAAACTCCACCAAAATGAAGCCACCGAGCGCTTGCCATGCAACTCTGCCGCGGAACCACTTGGCGCTGCAGAGCCGTGGATTATATGAATAATCAAGGGCTTGCGTCAATTTTCTGTTGCCTCCCCGCCCCAAGAAGGTACGATACGCCCATGTTTTCTTACCGCCACGCCTTCCACGCAGGCAACCACGCCGACGTCCTCAAGCACACCACGCTGATCGCGTTGATGAAATACCTGACCCAGAAAGACACGGCACTGACCGTGATCGACACCCATGCGGGTGCCGGCCTGTACCGGCTCGATGGAGATTACACCGAAACCAGCGGAGAAGCGCAGGAAGGCATCTTCAAGCTTATTTCAGGCCAAAAATCACCTCCAGCCCAAGAAGTACGTGCGCCAGCAGCTACCAAAAAAGTAGCGCCCATCGGTCCCCTGGCGCCTGCCTTGCAGGACTACGTGGACCTGCTGCGCAAACTGAACCCGCAGTTTGCCGAGACCGGCGAAGCGGCGCATCTGAAAATTTACCCGGGCTCGCCGTTCATCGAGCAGCAGTTCCTGAGCGGCCGCGACAAGCTCAAGCTGTTTGAGTTGCACCCCACCGACTTCAAGTCGCTTTCCGGCAACATCGAGCAGCTCGGCGTGGGCCGCCAGGTCGCGGTCGCGCGTGAAGACGGTTTTGAAGCGCTCAAAACCTTTTTGCCGCCGCCGGCCCGGCGCGCCATGGTGCTGTGCGACCCGAGCTATGAAATGAAAACCGACTATCTGCGCGTTTCAAGCTGCATGGCGGACGCCGTCAAGCGCTTTGCGACCGGCACTTACGTGGTCTGGTATCCGATCATTCCGCGCCCGGAAGCGCATGACCTGCCGCGCAAGCTCAAAACCCTGGCCGTCAAGGCGCACCGAAGCTGGCTCCATGCGACCCTGACGGTCAAATCGAGCAAACTGACGACCGACACCGCCGGCGACGTGGTACGCCCTGGCCTGCCCGCGAGCGGCATGTTCATCATCAATCCGCCGCATACGCTGAAAGCCGACCTGCAAGCGGCCTTGCCGCAAATGGTCGCACTGCTCGGGCAAGACCGCAATGCGGGCTTTACGCTGGAGCATGGCGGCTGAGTCCGGCTTCAGCGACTTCACTGCGTCGCAGTGAAGCGGGCCGAAGCAAGCACCCGGACCCGAAAAATCAACGCCGCTTCACGGCCGGGGAGCGCCGCGAGTTGCGCCGGGTTTTCTGGACCGCTTGAGGCGGATCGACCTCCAGCGCCGTGAAGTCGGGCAGCAACCGCAAGGACACCTCGGTGACACCCACATCCAGCAGGCCCAATGCCTCCGCCGCGGCACGACTCACATCGATCACACGGCCCGGGGCAAACGGCCCACGGTCATTGATGCGGACATCCACTTCACGCCCCAGGACCTTGCTGCGCACCCGCACCACGGTGCCGAAGGGCAAAGTCTTGTGGGCCGCCGTCAGCGCATACATGTCGTAGCGCTCGCCGCTGGCCGTGAGCCGGCCATGAAAACGGGGTCCGTACCAGGACGCCTGGCCACGCTCCAGCTGCCGGGCGGCTTCACCGGTCAGCTGGTATTTTTCGTCGACCGCCGCCGGCTCGGGAACCGGCTCGGCCTCGACCGGCAGGGCGGCTGGCGCTGATTTGCGCGCCCCCCGGGCCGCCAGCGCGGCCAGTCTGGACGGCGGCGTTACAGACGTCAAGAGGGGAGATTCCGGCGTCGGCGTTGAAGGCACGCTGGTGCAGGCCGCCAGCAGCGCCAGCAAACTGGTGCCGACAGCGGCCCTGATGAGGCGCCCGGGCGCAGCGACAGCGATCAAGCCGGCTTGAGGCGGCGAATGATCTCTGATGTCGCCGCGGCCTGGTTCATGGTGTAGAAGTGAATGCCGGGCACGCCCGCCGTGCAGAGCTGGTCGCACAGGTCGGTCATCACGTCGAGGCCAAAGCTCTTGATGGAAGCCGTGTCGTCGCCATAGCCCTGCAGGCGCAGGCGAATCCAGCGCGGAATTTCAGCGCCGCAGGCATCGCTAAAGCGCAGCAGTTGCGTTGAACTGGTAATGGGCATGATGCCCGGCACCACGGGCACATCGACGCCCAGGCGCTGCACGTCATCGACAAAGCGGAAATAGGCATCCGGGTTGAAAAAATACTGGGTAATGGCCGAATTGGCACCGGCCTTGACCTTGGCGGCAAAGGCCTGCAGGTCGGCGTCGGCCGATTTGGCCTGCGGGTGAATTTCCGGGTAAGCGGCCACTTCAATGTGGAAGGCATCGCCGGTTTCGGCGCGAATAAAGGCCACCAGGTCGCTGGCGTAGTGAAACTCACCGCCCAGCCCGTAGCCGCTGGGCAAATCACCACGCAGCGCCACCAGGCGCTTGACGCCCATGGCCTGCAGGGTGGCCAGCTGTTCGCGCACAGCCGCTTTGGTTGCGCCTACACAGGAAAAATGGCAAGCCGCCGCCACGCCTTCGCCCAGGATTTCCTGGACCGTGCCGAAGGTGCCCGCTTGCGTCGAGCCGCCAGCGCCAAAAGTCACGGAGCAAAACTCGGGCTGGTACGCATACAGGGCCTGGCGCGTCAGACGCAGTTTGGCGGCGCCTTCGGGCGTTTTGGGGGGAAAGAATTCAAAACTGACAGGAATATTCATCGCGAACCTCAATCATTCGTCAGGTTTTTATTGCGCCGCTTGCTGCGCGCCGGCCCGTGCTGACCAGCGTGCGCCGCCTCCGAGTCTTCGTGCGGCTCGCGCATCTCGCGCAGGGTGCTGCGCGGCAGCCGTTTCGGGGACTGGCGCTTGGGCACGGCGGCCAACGGCTGGTCTTCGCCGGCGGTTTCGTGGCCTTTTTGGGCATGGATGAAAAACTCGCGGTTGCCGTCGCCGCCCGCAATCGGCGACGCCAGCCAGGCCCTGACGTCCAGCCCCAGGCCGGTGCAGGTGTCGCGCAGACGTTTTTCAACAAATTCAAACAGCGCCGGATCGCGCACAATGCCGCCTTTGCCGACTTGGCCCGGCTGCAGTTCAAACTGCGGCTTGACCAGCATCAGCAGCTGGCCATCGGGCTTGAGCAGGCGCACCACGGCGGGCAACACGAGCGTCAGCGAGATGAACGACAGGTCGCCGGTCAGGAAGTCGAATTCCGGGTTGAAGTCGCCGCTGTCGGCGTCCTCTTCGGTATTCAGCGCCCGGTGGTAATGCTCGGCCAGGTCGTCCGCCGTGAGCGAGCGCGCGTTGACGCCCTCGATGCACACCACGCGCGGGTCGCCCCTCAGCGTGCCGTGCAGCTGGCCGTGGCCCACGTCCACGCCCACCACCTGCGCAGCGCCATGCTGCAGCAGGCAGTCGGTAAAGCCGCCGGTCGACTGACCGACATCGAGGCAGCGCAGCCCCGTCACGTCCAGGCCGGTGCTGGCCAATGCCCCTTCGAGCTTGAGCCCGCCGCGTGAAATGTATTTCGCCTCGCTGTTATCGAGGATCTGCAGTTCGGCCGCGTCCGGCACTTCGTCGCCATTTTTGACGACTTTTTTCCAGGCGCCTTCGGCTTCCACGCGCCACTGCACGCCCGAGGCAATCAGGCGCTGCGCCTGGGAGCGGGTGGTGGCAAAGCCATGTTCAACAAGGAAAATATCAGCGCGCATAGGGTTCCAGTCGCCTCAAGGGCTTAGTAGTGCGGCGTGATCAAACTCAGGCCGCAGGCCCTCGCCCCGTCCTTGGCCAAGGGGCCAGGGAATGGGGCGTGGACCGTGCAATCAATAACGGTAGGCATTGGCCTTGTACGGACCGGCTTTGCTCACGCCGATGTAGGCGGCCTGCTCATCGCTGAGCTCGCTCAACATGGCGCCGACCTTCTTGAGGTGCAGGCGCGCCACTTTTTCATCGAGGTGCTTGGGCAGCACATAGACCTTGCCGACTTCGTAGTCGGCCTGCTTGGTGAACAGCTCGATCTGGGCAATGGTCTGGTTGGCGAAGCTCGACGACATCACGAAGCTCGGGTGGCCGGTGCCGCAGCCGAGGTTCACGAGGCGGCCCTTGGCCAGCAGGATGATGCGCTTGCCGTCCGGGAAGATCACATGGTCGACTTGCGGCTTGATCTCTTCCCAGGTGCATTTTTCCAGCGAAGCAACATCAATCTCATTGTCGAAATGGCCAATGTTGCAGACGATGGCCTGGTCTTTCATGGCCGCCATGTGCGCGTAAGTGATGACATTCTTGTTGCCGGTGGCCGACACGAAAATGTCGCACTTGTCAGCGGCATATTCCATGGTCACGACCTTGTAGCCTTCCATCGCGGCCTGCAGGGCGTTGATCGGGTCGATCTCGGTCACCCAGACCTGGGCGCTCAAGGCGCGCAGCGCCTGGGCCGAGCCCTTGCCCACGTCGCCGTAACCGGCCACGCAAGCGACCTTGCCGGCGATCATCACGTCGGTGGCGCGCTTGATCGCATCGACCAGCGATTCGCGGCAGCCATAGAGGTTGTCGAACTTGGACTTGGTGACCGAGTCGTTGACGTTGATGGCGCGCAGCGCCAGCGTGCCCTTGGCCGACATTTCATTGAGGCGCAGCACGCCGGTGGTGGTTTCCTCGGTCACGCCGACGATGTTTTTCAGGCGGCGGCTGTACCAGGTCGGGTCTTGCGCGAGCTTGGCCTTGATGGCGTTGAACAGGCAGATTTCCTCTTCACTGCCGGGCTTGGCCAGCAGGCTCGCATCTGTTTCGGCCTGCGTGCCCAGGTGCATCAGCAGCGTGGCATCGCCGCCGTCGTCCAGAATCATGTTGGTCAAACCGCCATCCGCCCATTCAAAGATGCGGTGCGTATAGTCCCAGTACTCGGTCAGCGTTTCGCCCTTAACGGCGAACACCGGAATGCCGTCGGCGGCGATGGCTGCAGCGGCGTGGTCCTGCGTCGAGAAGATATTGCATGAAGCCCAGCGCACTTCCGCACCGAGCGCCTTCAGCGTCTCGATCAGCACGGCGGTCTGGATGGTCATGTGCAGCGACCCGGTAATGCGCGCACCTTTCAGCGGCTGGGTCTTGGCGAACTCCTCACGGATCGCCATCAGGCCGGGCATTTCAGTTTCGGCGATGGCGATTTCTTTGCGGCCCCACGAGGCCAGTTTGATGTCGGCGATGACGTAGTCTTTAGTAGACATAAAGTTCTCCATTCAAGCTATTACTTCACTCCCGCGTCCTTTTTGAGCTTCGCGGCCTTGTCCGTTTTTTCCCAGGTAAACTCAGGCTCGGTCCTGCCGAAGTGGCCATAGGCCGCGGTCTTCTTGTAAATAGGCCGCCTCAGGTTCAGCGTTTTTACGATGCCATTGGGAGTCATATCAAAGTTTTTCCTGATGATATTGACAAGCTTGTCGTGATGGATTTTTCCTGTGCCGAAATCGTCCA
>NZ_JAUXNA010000092.1 GCF_030682935.1 Polaromonas sp. | reverse complement strand
TCCAGCGCATGGAGTTGCGCCACTTTCAGGGCTTTGGTCGCCAGATCGATCCCCAGTACAGTTGCGCCTTTTCGGGCCATGGAATCGGCCAGGATACCGCCGCCACAGCCTACATCCAGCGCGCGCAAGCCTTTCAACGGCATCAGACTGTCTATCCAGTCCAGCCGGAGCGGGTTGATCTGGTGCAAGGGTCGGAACTCGCTTTCAAGGTCCCACCAGCGATGGGCAAGGTCAGAGAACTTGGCTAATTCCGCAGGATCAAAGTTGTCAGTTGTAAGCATCGAAGGATTTTCGTTGAGGCATAAAAAAACCGCGCCATGGCGCGGTTTTTTTTGTAATCCGGCAGGATTATTTATTGACGCGGGTACCGACCACTTCAATTTCCACGCGACGATTTTTTGCGCGGCCTTCAGCGGTCTTGTTGTCAGCAACCGGCTGTTTCTCGCCTTTGCCTTCGGTGTAGACGCGGTTTTTCTCGATGCCTTTAGATACCAAGTAAGCTTTGACAGCTTCCGAGCGGCGAACCGACAGCTTCTGGTTGTAGGCGTCGCTGCCGATGGAGTCAGTGTGACCCACAGCAATAATCACTTCCAGATTGATGTCCTTGATCTTGCCGATCAAATCGTCCAGCTTGGCTTTACCTTCTGGCTTGAGCACAGACTTGTCAAAGTCAAAGAACGCGTCAGCGGCGTAGGTGACTTTGGTTGCAGCAGGAGGAGCAACGACGACAGGAGCAGGTGCAGGTGCAGCCACAGGAGGAGGAGCAACAACTACCGGAGCGGGCGCAACAACAGGAACAATTGCGCCGTCGCAACCTGGAGCAGCAGTAGCTGGAGTCCAGAAGTTGTCACGCCAGCACAATTCGTTGGTTCCGTTTTTCCAGACCAACTCGTTGTTGCCATTTTTCCAGTTGTCGATAGTTTGCGCACCAGCGGCGGTAACAAGCGCTGCGGAAGCAAACAACATTGCCACTTTGTTGAGTTTCTTCATGGTTCTCCTCTAGAGAAAAGCCGCAGACTGGCTGCGATTAGTAATTTACACGCCGTGAATGACCATCACCCAAAGCGTTACAACAATTGTGCCACACCTCTTTGGGCCTTCAAGCAAGCTATAGACTTCGTCTGACACAGAGACCGAATTCCCCAGTATTTGTTGCTGTTC
>NZ_JAUXNA010000086.1 GCF_030682935.1 Polaromonas sp. | reverse complement strand
AAGGGCGAATCGATTGTGGACGGCCCGGCCGACCCGCAGGACATCCTGCGTTTGCTGGGCGTGGCCGAACTGGCCCGTTACATCGTCGATGAAGTGCAGGACGTGTACCGCCTGCAGGGCGTGAAGATCAACGACAAGCACATCGAAGTGATTGTTCGCCAGATGCTGCGCCGTGTGGTCGTTGAAAACGTCGGTGACACCAGCTACATTGCCGGCGAGCAGGTTGAGCGTTCGGCCATGCTGGACGTCAACGACGCCCTGCGCGGCGAAGGCAAGATCCCGGCGACCTTCAGCAATTTGCTGCTCGGCATCACCAAGGCTTCGCTGTCGACCGACTCGTTCATCTCTGCGGCTTCCTTCCAGGAAACCACCCGCGTGCTCACCGAGGCAGCCATCATGGGCAAGCGCGACGAGTTGCGCGGTCTGAAAGAAAACGTGATCGTCGGACGCCTGATTCCTGCCGGCACCGGCATGGCCTACCACGACGCCCGCAAGGCCAAGGACCTGATGGACGACGCCGAGCGCCGCGCCATCGCCGAGTCCGAAGCCGCCGAGCTCGATGCCGCTCACGCTGAAACCAGCGATGAAAGCGCCGCCTCGGAGTAAGCCTGGCCAACGCCCGCGTCCTTAACGGCGTCAAGCCCCACATCCTCCTGGGTGTGGGGCTTTTTTTATGGGCGCCTGGCAGCGCTTGAAAGTTGCCAAGCCGAAAATTTATGAAAAATAAGGCGATAGCCCTTAATTCACGGTATTAACTAGCTACTAAAATAATAGCAGTTGGTGCGCTTTGTGCGGCCGCGTCGTTTTAACCGTGCAAAAAGCGGGTTAATCTCGCTGCCAGCCGGTAATCCTCAGTTTCAAGGAATCTTTCCATGTCCATGAGCACCCTTGTTTTTATCGTCCTCGCGGCCTTGCTGGTTTTCTGGGCGGTGGGCGCCTACAACCGTCTGGTTCGGCTTAAAAACACCATTGCCAATGCGTTTGGCCAGATTGATGTCCAGCTCAAGCGCCGCTACGACCTGATTCCCAACCTGGTGGAGGCCGCCAGAAAATACCTGCAGCACGAGCAAAGCACGCTGGAGGCGGTGATTACCGCGCGCAACCAGGCCCGCAGCGCCAGCGATAGGGTAGCAAGCCGCCCCGGCAAGGCCGACGCCGTTCTTGCGTTGGCGGCGGCCGAGCAGACGCTGGACAGCAGTCTGGGCCGGCTGTTTGCCCTGGCCGAGGCCTATCCCGACCTGAAGGCCGACCAGACGATACGCGAGCTCAGCGAAGAGCTCACCAGCACCGAAAACAAGGTCGGCTTTGCCCGCCAGGCCTACAACGATGCCGTGCTCGACTACAACAATGCGCAAGGTCAATTCCCGGCCTTGTTGATTGCCCGCCTGTTTGGCTTTGCACCCTCGGCCATGCTGCGCGCCACCGAGAGCGCGGCCGAGCGCCAGGCCGTCCGCGTCCAGCTGTGACGCCCGGCCCTGGTCGTGCCCACCCGGCGCCGTAAGCACCATGCGTTTTTTTGAGCGGCAGGAACAAGCCCGCAGGCAAACCCTGCGGCTGCTGCTGCTGTTTGGCGTGACCGTGATCGCGCTGGTGCTGGCTGTCAACGCCGCGCTGGCGCTGACCTGGCGCCTGGTGTCGCCCGGCTTCAGCGGCTATCCGGCCTATTTCTTCGCCGTCAACAGCGCGGTGACCCTGCTGTTTGTTCTGGGCGGCTGGTGGCTGGAAACCGCGGCGCTGCACGGCGGCGGTGAACGGCTGGCGCGCCGGGTCGGTGCGCGCGAGGCCTGGCCCGCCAGCCGCGAAGCCGAGCAAAAGCTCTGCAACATCGTTCATGAGCTGGCCATTTCGGCCAGCATGAAGGCGCCCCAGCCCATGGTGCTGGCCCGGGAAGCCGGCATCAACGCGTTTGCCGCCGGCTGGAACGAGATTGACGCGGTGGTGGCCGTCACGCAGGGCGCGCTCGACCACCTCACGCGCGATGAGTTGCAGGGCCTGGTGGCCCATGAGTTCAGCCATTTGCGCGAAGGCGATACCCGCCTCAACATGCGGCTGGCGGGCATGGTGTTCGGGCTGGAGATGATCTTCAACCTGGGCCGCAGCATGTGCGCCGCCGATGAGGATGGCCGCCGCTCCTTTCTTGCGCTGCCGGGCTTCGCCATCATGGGCGCCGGTTCCCTGGGCTGGCTGGCGGGGCGGGCGCTGAAGGCCGCCGTATCGCGTCAGCGCGAGTTTCTGGCCGATGCGCGCGCCGTGCAGTTCACGCGCAGCAAGGACGGGCTGGGCGGGGTGCTGCGCAAGGTGGCGGGCCAGCAGGCCGGGCAGCGCAGCCAGGCAAGAGCCCTGCAACGCAGCCTGCACCCGGACGTTCAGCACATGCTGCTGGTCGAGGAGGGCGCCCAGGCCCGGTGGTTTGCCAGCCATCCGCCGCTGGCCGAGCGCATACGCCGCATCTATGGCCGACCCATGGCGGCGCTGCCTTTGCGGCGCGATGATGAAGCTGCAACGCGCCCCGATGCCTTATTTTGAGCAACAGGCCCGCGCCGAATCGATAATGTACCCAGCACCGTCCGCCTCCGGACGGCTATACCGCAGGCCCTCAAGGGGCCGGCCTTTACGGAACCGATGCAAGATAACCCGACCCAAGTCCCCCTGTGGCGCCAGCTTCAGGGCGCAGCTTCCCTCCTAATGGCCGTGCGAGACGGCCAGTCCATGACGGCCGCGCTCGAAGATGTGGACGCCATGCTGCGGCCCGGCGTGCAGTCGCTCGGCTTTCATGCGCTGCGCTGGCTGGGCCGCGCCGAAGCCCTGCGCCAGCAACTCGCGCAGCGCCCGCCACCGCCCGAGGCCGATGCGCTACTGTGCGTGGCGCTGGCGCTGGGCTGGTCGGACCAGGATGCGCCCTACACCATGCACACGCTGGTCGACCAGGCCGTTGAAGCGGCCAAGCGCAGCGAAGCCACCAAGCACCAGGCCAGCTTCATCAACGGCTGCCTGCGCCGCTTTCTGCGCGAGCGCGATGCGCTGGTGGCCGTGAGCGAAAGAAGTCCGCAAGCCGTGTGGAACCACCCGCAGTGGTGGATCGACCAGGTCCGCAAAGACCATCCGGCACACTGGCAGGCGATTTTGCAGGCCAACAATACCCGGGCTCCGCTGATACTCCGGATAAATCAACGAAAAACGACTCAGGCGCACTACCTGAATACATTGTTGGCTATGGATATAGGAGCATTTCCGGTCGGGGAGCATGGTGTGGTTCTGACGGCTGCCCGCCCCGTGACTGCGCTGCCGGGCTTTGCCGAAGGGCATTTCTCGGTGCAGGACGCAGCCGCGCAGCTGGCCGCGCCGCTGCTGCTCGACGGCCTCGCTTCGGCTGGCGAGGGCAAGGTTCCGCTGCGGATTCTTGACGCCTGCGCCGCACCCGGCGGCAAAACCGCCCACCTGCTGGAACTGGCCGATTGCGACGTGACGGCGCTGGACATCGACGCCCGCCGCTGCGAGCGCATCGCGCAAAACCTGCAGCGCCTGGGCCTGAACGCCGACATCGTGGTGGGCGACGCCGGCAAGCCCAAGGCCTGGTGGGATGGCCGGCTGTACGACGGCATCTTGCTCGATGCGCCCTGCACCGCCTCGGGCATTGTGCGGCGCCACCCCGATGTGCGCTGGCTGCGCCGTCCCACCGACATCGCCCAGCTGGCCGGCCTGCAGGCGCATCTGCTCAAAACATTGTGGCCCCTGGTCAAACCCGGCGGGCGCCTGCTGTACTGCACCTGCTCGGTTTTCAGGGCCGAAGGCGACCAGCAGACGCAAACGTTCCTTGCGCACCACACCGATGCCCTATTAATGCCCTCGCCCGGGCATTTGCTGCCCCAAAGTGGCGCCGGGCAGGCGGACTTCCCGGACAATTTGCTGCGTGAACACGACGGTTTTTATTACGCGCTCCTTGAAAAACGCAGCCTCTAGCAGTCTTGGCGGCATCAGCAGCATTTCGCGCTGCCTGGCCCGCTTCCTGGTGGGCTTGTGCCTTTGCATGAGCCCCTTTTGGGCGCAGGGCGAAAGCGCTACGCCGGCCACCGAGATCACCCAGCTGCGCGTCGAGCGTGCCGATGACGGGATTCAGCTGTCCGCGCTGGTCCGATTCGATCTCGCGCCCGTGGTGCAAGAGGCCCTGCTCAAGGGGATTCCGCTGTTTTTCGTGGTCGAGGCTGACATCTACCGCGAGCGCTGGTACTGGACCGATCCGCGTGTGGCCAGCGCCGCCCGCACCCTGCGCCTGGCCTACCAGCCGCTGACCGGGCGCTGGCGCGTCAACATCGCTTCGGGCCTGATCACCAGTTCCGCCGGCCTGCGCGCCGCCCTGAACCAGAACTACGACACGCTGGACGAAGCCCTGTCGACGATCCAGCGCGTGGCCCGCTGGAAAATCGCCGACACCGCCGACCTGGACCCGGGGGCCGCGCACACGCTCGACTTCAGTTTCCGGCTCGACCTGTCCCAGCTGCCGCGCCCTTTCCAGATCGGCATGGCCGGGCAACGCGAATGGAGTATCTCCGCGCAGTTTAAAGACCGGCTGAGGCTGGAACTCCCTGCGGCGCCTGCAGCCGCCGTGCGAGAGGTCGCCAAGTGAGCCTCACCGCCAACATGACATCGATCAAAAGCAGCCAGGCCTTTCGCTGGACCGTCGGTGTGGGCGTCGGCGTCATGGCCGCCATGGGACTGGTGCTGCTGTTTCTGCTGACCCAGGCCACCGGCAACCGCGATCTTTACGAACGCAACTACGCGCTGCTCTTTGGCCTGAACGTGGCCGTGGCGGGTCTTTTGCTGCTGGTGATCGGCTGGATCGCGCTACGCCTGGCGCTGCGCCTTCGCCGCGGCCGTTTTGGCAGCCGCCTGCTGGTCAAGCTGGCCGCCATCTTTGCGCTGGTCGGTCTGCTGCCCGGCATGATGATTTATGTCGTGTCCTACCAGTTTGTCTCGCGCTCGATTGAAAGCTGGTTTGACGTCGAGGTCGAAGGCGCGCTGGCGTCGGGCCTGAACCTGGGCCGTGCCACGCTGGACACCCTGGCCGCCGACCTGGGCAACAAAACGCGGCAGGCTGCCACGCAACTGTCAGAAACCCCGGATGCCCTGGCCGGCCTGGCGCTCGAGCGCCTGCGCGAGCAGTTGTCCGCCAGCGATGTGGTGCTCTGGAGCGCGTCCGGCCAAATGATTGCCAGCGCCGGTGAATCGCGATTTTTATTCCAGCCCGAGCGCCCCTCGGTGCAACAGTTGCGCAATGCCCGCACCCAGCGCGTCGTCACCCAGATCGAAGGCCTCGAAGAAATGCTGCCCGGCGGCAACGGCGAACTCACCGCCGGCGGCGCGCCGGCCAGGGCGGGCGCGGGCGCGGCTGCGGCCGCCCTGGCGCCACGCGTCAAAGCCATTGCCGTGGTCAACAACCCGAATGTCAATGTGCTGGGGCAGTTCCGTTTTTTGCAGGTGACCGAAGTCCTGCCCGCAGGCCTGGTGGCCAACGCCATTGCCGTGCAAGAGGCCAATCGCCAGTACCAGGAGCGTGCGCTGGCGCGCGGCGGCTTGCGCAGAATGTACATAGGCACACTCACGCTCAGTCTTTTTCTGGCCGTGTTTGGCGCCGTGCTGCTGGCGGTGGTGCTGGGCAACCAGCTCGCCAAGCCGCTGCTGGTGCTGGCCGAAGGCGTGCGGCAGGTGGCTTTGGGCGATTTGACGCCCAAAGCAGCCCTGCAAGGCAAAGACGAGCTGGGCGGACTGACCCGCTCGTTTGCCGACATGACGCAGCAGCTGGCCGATGCCCGCTCGGCCGTGCAGCACAGCATGAGCCAGGTTGACGCCGCGCGCGCCAACCTGCAAACCATCCTGGACAACCTCACTGCAGGCGTGATCGTGCTCGACATTCGGGGCCGCATCCAGTCCAGCAACCCCGGCGCCACACGCATCCTGCAGGCGCCGCTGGCCGCCTACCAGGGCCAGTCGCTCGGCGAAGTTCCCGGCCTCGAGACCTTTGCCCAGGACGTGCTGGCCCAGTTTACCGACTACCTCCGCGAAAATGCTTCCCATGAGCAGGCGCACTGGCAGCAGTCGTTTGAACTCCATACCGCCGAGCCCGGCGCGCCCGACCATGCCATCACACTGATTGCGCGCGGCGCCAAAATGCCGGGGACCGAAGAGTTCTTGCTGGTGTTTGACGACATCTCCGACATGGTGTCGGCCCAGCGCGCGCGGGCCTGGGGCGAAGTGGCGCGCCGGCTGGCGCACGAAATCAAGAACCCGCTCACCCCCATCCAGTTGTCGGCCGAGCGTCTGGAGATGAAGCTCACGGGCAAGGTGGGCGCCCCCGAGCAGGCCCTGCTCACCAAGTCCGTCAAAACCATCGTCGACCAGGTCGATGCCCTGAAGCGGCTCGTCAACGAGTTTCGCGATTACGCCCGCCTGCCCGCTGCCGAACTCAAGCCCGTTGACCTCAACGCGCTCATCGCCGAGGTGATGCAGCTCTACCTTGGCGACAACGCCGTGGTCCCCGTCACGACCGAGCTCGACCCCAAAGCCCCGCCGATCAAGGGCGATGCCCAGCAGCTGCGCCAGGTCATTCACAACCTGTTGCAAAACGCCCAGGACGCCCAGGAAGGCAAGGGCGCGGGCCGCGTGGTCCTCAAAACCGAGTACCTCGACAGTTCCCGGCGCGTGCGCCTGAGCGTACGTGACAGCGGAACCGGCTTTCCCGAACACATCCTCAAACGCGCCTTTGAGCCCTACGTCACCACCAAGGTCAAAGGCACCGGTCTGGGGCTGGCCGTGGTCAAGAAAATCGCCGATGAACACGGCGCCCGCGTCGATATTTCCAACCGCGTGGTGGACGGCCAGGTGCAAGGCGCGCAAGTGTCGTTATCATTCGCAGTTGTGGCTTAACAACACAGGCCGCGTCATACGTGGCAACCGCTTTCGCAACACCTACGCATCCGCAACAACCGGCAGGGCAGCAATTCAATCATGGCAAATATTCTGGTGGTCGATGACGAGCTGGGCATACGCGACCTTCTTTCGGAAATCCTTAACGACGAAGGGCATCAGATCGAGCTGGCTGAAAATGCCGCGCAAGCCCGCGCCGCCCGCGGACGCGCCAGGCCAGATCTGGTGCTGCTCGATATCTGGATGCCCGACACCGACGGCGTGACGCTGCTCGAGGAGTGGTCGTCCAACGGCCTGCTCACCATGCCGGTGATCATGATGAGCGGCCACGCCACCATAGACACGGCGGTAGAGGCCACCAAAATCGGCGCCATGGCGTTTCTTGAAAAACCCATCACCCTGCAAAAGCTGCTCAAGGCCGTGGAGCAAGGCCTCACCAGAACGCTGGCCCGCAAGCCCATCGCCCTGAGCGCTGGCGTCAATGCGGCCGAACTCACGCTGGAGGCCATCATGACCGGCGGCACGCTGCCGGTAGCCGTTGACCTGGGCCCCCAGGCCACGCAGAGTTTCTTGCTCGAAAAACCCCTGCGCGATGCCCGTGACGAGTTTGAAAAAGCCTACTTTGAATTTCACCTCGCCAAAGAGGGCGGCTCCATGACCCGCGTCGCCGAAAAAACCGGACTGGAGCGCACCCACCTTTACCGAAAGCTAAAGCAATTGGGCGTGGATCTCGCGCGCGGCAAGCGCAGCGCGTAAACATTCTGCACGCCATCGGCCAAAGTGCCGTTGCGGCTGATATATACTATGCGGCTTAGGCCCGGTAGCTCAGTCGGTAGAGCAGAGGATTGAAAATCCTTGTGTCGGTGGTTCGATTCCGCCCCAGGCCACCATCTCTTTTTCTCAGACGATCCCAAGTTAGCCCAGAGTTCTTGTAAATCAAGGACTTAGCCTGAAAAAGGCGGCTCAAGCGGTATCTCTGAATCCCACAACGTCCCGTTCTTGCGTGTACCCCAGACTGCTTTTCAACCGCAGTCATTTTTGGGTACACCATGGGACAACTTAACGAGCTTCTGATCAAGGCGGCAGCGCCGCGTGACAAGGAATATTTGCTGGCGGATGGCGAGGTGCCCATGACGTCAGAACTGGCGCGGGCTGACAAGGGCTATGTACAGGCTCCGTTTAGCGTAAAAGAAGAAAAATAAGTCATGTAACCTATTGATTTTATTGGTTTAGCCGTACAAAATATAAAAACAATATTTATACGGCCAATGGACTATCTACCGCTTTCAGACAACGCAGCCCGGCAAGTCATTGACGCCTCCACCATCTTCGAGGAATGGCGCCGCGTCGAGAAGGAGGCGCGTCCCTATGTGGGCGGCATGTACTGGAAGCGTCAGGGAGAATACGAGTATCTCGTCAAAACCCTGCCCGACAACCGCCAAACTCGCATAGGCCCCCGCTCTGCCAAGACAGAGGCGATTTTCAAGGATTTCACGGAGCGCAAGACCGCGATAGAGGCGCGACTGAAGTCACTGCGGGAGGCCCTGAAGGAGGCTGAGCGGCTGAACAAGGCACTCAAGGCGGGCCGTGTGCCGTCCAAAGTCGTCGCTGTGCTGCAAGCCCTTGAGGATGCGGGCTTGGGAGAACATTTCAGAGTGGTCGGAACCCACGCCCTGTACGCTTATGAGACGGCTGCAGGCGTTCGCATCGTGCAGGGAGCACTTGCCACGCAGGATGTGGACCTGCTTTGGGATGCCGGGCGGCGGGTGAGCTTTGTCACCACCATTGCCAAGCTCGACCAGTCGATGCTCCAGGTGCTGCAAAAGGCCGAACCGAGTTTTCGGCGCAAGGAAGAGCAGGCCGAAACAGCGATTGACGACAAGGGATTCGAGGTGGATTTCCTGCGCCGCGAGAGCGCGGATGGCGACCCCCACCCGTTTCGTTTTTCGGGCGACGAGGACGACTTGTGGCCAGTGCAGGCTAAACGTGCTGCGGTGCTGACAAGTACGCCCCTGTTTGAGCATCTGGTCATCTCGGCGACGGGGCGCATGGCGCTGATGCGAACCATTGACCCCGCCGTGTTTGTAAGCTTCAAGCGCTGGATGGCTGACAACGCGCAGAACAGACCGGAGATAAAGCGGCGGCGCGATGTGCGTCAGGCCGATATCGTAGAGGGGCTCTTGAGGGAGGGCCTGCTGCAGACGCAAGTTCCGCCCGCTGCACTGGTGCCCGAGGCCAAGCCGCCGAGTACGAGTGCCGAGTCCTGAGGTCCGGTGGTGGTTTGTGCCGGAAGGTTGCTTCTTGACCACCCAGTCGGGGTGACCCATGGGAAGGGGCCTCGGGCTCGGCCGCAAATGAGGTTTAGGGGGCGGTAGGTCGGCCATGGGCCTTGGCGGCCCGGGGTTAAGCGGCGAGCCCAGTACCAGGCGAAAGAAAACCCGCACGCGGCGGGCTTTGCGTAATCAAAAAAAATCCCCACCAACTCTTTCGCCGAGGCACACGCACTTCGCCTTTTGGCGCAAGGACTTGTGCGTGCGTCGGCCTGATGGGTTTTCCATCTGACTTGGATGGGCAAAGCATCATGCTACGACATGCCGGGCTCGTGCACGGGACTGGTGTGGAACGTCGGCCAGCAGCCCAAGGCGGCAGACTTGACCACGCAGGACGTCTAAAACCGACTACAGGGGAGGGGCTGGTGGACTTGAGGGTGCTGAATAGTTACCGGCGGGCGGCCTTGCGCGCCTCGTAGCGCTTCATCAGCGGCGTAACAGAAATGCCGTGGGCAATCACCGACGCCACAATCACGGCCAGCGTGAGCGACAGCAGGCGCTTGGCCAGCGCCGGTTCTATGTGGTGGCTGATGGCGTAGAGCAGGTAATACAGCGAGCCGATGCCGCGAATGCCGAACCAGGCCATCAGGCGGCGGTGGGTGCCTTTGACAGGCGTGCCCAGCAGGCCGATATAAACCGCGACCGGGCGAATCACCAGAAACAGCGCCGGGATGAACCACAGCAGTTCGGCCTGAAACTTGACGGTGGCCAGCAGCACGCCCACGGCCAGCACAATGCCGACCTCCACAAAGCTTTCGAGCTGGATGTTAAAGCGCTGCACCTCGTTCATCATGTGGGCGGAGGCGTGGGCGCCGGAGGCTTCGCGCTCTTCCGCGCTCAGTGCCGGCAAGGGCGCAGAGGCGGGGCCGTTTTTGTGTTCGTGTACGCGGCGCAGCGCCAGCCCGGCGGCAAACACGGCCAGGAATCCGTAGGTCAGGCTTAGCAGGGCCAGGCCGTAGGTCAGCGCAATCAGGCCCAGGGCAATGAATTCGTTGGAACCCAGCGCCTCGCGGTGGCGCATGCGCAGGTAAATGATGGCGCGGCCAACCAGTGTGCCCATCAGGTAGCCCAGGCCCAAGCCGCCCGCCACCGCCCACAGCACGTCCACCGCCCACCAGCGCCAGCCGCCTTCGCCCAGGTCGTGCAGGCCGAGCAGGCCCAGACCCAGCATGACAAAAGGAAAGGCGGTGCCGTCGTTCAGGCCGCCTTCGCCGGTCAGGCCAAAGCGCAGGCGGTCGCGGTCGCCGGGGTCGCCGACCTGCACGTCAGAGGCCAGCACCGGGTCGGTCGGGGCCAGGATGGCGCCCAGCAGCACCGAGGCGCCGAGCGACAAGCCCAGGCCATACACGCCCAGCGCCGTCACGGCGGCCACTGTGACCAGCATCGACAGCGTGGCCAGCTGCACCGGAATGCGCCAGCGCCGGTTGGTCAGCGGCAGTTCCAGTTTCATGCCGGCGGTGAACAGCGAGATCAGCACCGCCACTTCGGTCAGCCGCTCCAGCATCACCACGTTGGTCAAGGCGTTGAGCTTGATCAGTCCCAGGCCCATCGGGCCAATCGCCACGCCCGCGCCCAGGTAGAGCATGGCGGCGCTCAGCGGCAAACGCGCAATGAAGGAGCCGGCCAGCGTCATGGCAATCAGCAGCAGGCCGGCGATGATGCAGCCCACGATGAAATCGGATGGATTAATCATGGGGCGGGCGCCGGGTGCGGCCACTTGCGGGGCCCAGGGCTGTAAAAGTCATGCGCCTAGCTTAAAGCAAACGGCCGTGCGGTGGCGGCAGCAGCGGCTGCGCGGCAAGGCCGTCAACAGCTGCCGTGCCGTCGTAAGAATATTGATGAAATACGGCTACAGCCTAATAAATACGGGAGTTTGTTGCTATCAATATAGAAGCAAATTGGGCCCGCGGCAGCCAAGACCTACCAGTCCACCAGGCTCATGCCGACGCTCAGCACTTGGCGCTTTCGGTTGTAGTCCAACAGGCTGTCGCCGTAGCCGCTGAAAAACTGCAGGTGGTAGCGCAGGCCGGTGTAGTTGGGCGACGAGGCGGGCGCCAGCATCCAGTCCAGGCGGGCCGAACCGCGGGCGTCCTTGCGC
Source organism: Polaromonas sp. (assembly GCF_030682935.1). Classification (GTDB taxonomy): domain Bacteria; phylum Pseudomonadota; class Gammaproteobacteria; order Burkholderiales; family Burkholderiaceae_C; genus Polaromonas. Next base: position 3,048 of record NZ_JAUXNA010000086.1, on the reverse strand, counting down.
AGCGAGTGCCGCAGCGTCAGGCCCAGGGTATGGGACTTGCTGATCTGCCAGCTGCCAGTGAGCTCGGCCCGGCCGACGTAATCTTCGATGCCGGGGTTATCGTCATCGCCGGACGATTCATGCACGCGGTTCCAGACCCGGCCTTGCAGCGTCAGGCTGGCGTCCTGGCCCAGCACTTTCTCGGCCGCGCCCATCAGGTAAACGCGGTTCCAGCTGCGCGACAGCGGCAGCGCTTGCCCGTTGGACTGGTGCACCAGCCCCAGGCCCGAAAGCCGGTAGCTCCAGCCACCGGCCAGCGGGACTTGGTGCGGGAAGATGTAGATGAGCTCGGGTTCGTGATCGGTCACGCGAAACGGCCGCGACAGCCCGGTGTTGAACAGCTGCCAGTAGCTTTTCTGGGTGTAGCCAAACCACAGCGAGTCGTGGTCGGCGCTGTCCTCGGGGCTGCTTTTGAGCAAGCCCTTGGCAAGCTTGGTGCGAATCGACAGCTGGATTTTTTTCTCGGTGCGCTTGTAGGGCAGCGCCGTCAGTGCCGTGTGGTCGGCAGCGGTGGACGAAGGCTGCTCGTTGACGCTGTCCGACGCCACCACGGCCAGCGAGATGGGGCGGTAGCCGCGCAGGGCAAAGGTGTCGCAGTCGGTGCCGCGCTGCAGTTCCCAGAATTTGGAGAGCTCCGAGTACTGATTGTTTTTGCAGCCAATCGGTTTGCCGTCGGGCGATTCGGTATTCAGGGTGGGCAGCAGCAGCACCTGGGTGGCCGGCTGGCCGGTGGCGGTATTGGCGGGGGCCGTGGTCAGCGAGGGCGCAGGCCTGTCGGTCCGCGACTGGGAATCCGCCCACCGTTGAAAACAGGCCAGCTGCGCCGTGGCGTCGGCCTTCAGGGTCTGGCAGGCCTGCCAGCCGGGGCTGGGCGCACTGGCGGCGGCATCGGCGGGCGCGCTTTGGGCCTGCGCCAGTCCGCCCGCCAGCAAACCGGCGGACATCAGGTGGGCGCATAGCTGGCGCGGGGTCAGGGTCGATAGTTTCAGGGTCATCGGGGCGGCCATCGGTCAGGGGAGTTTGGTGAGGGTGAAGGGCACGTCGGGGGCGTTGTCGGCGGCGCTGCGGCTGGTGTCTTTCCAACTGCCCTGAAACTGCTTGCCGCAGGACCCTTCGACGAGCTCCCCGTTCCAGGTGCCGGTGATGCTGATCCGGTCAGAGGACTCGTCCAGCAGCAGCAGCCGGCCGTCCTCCAGGTCGCCGGCCAGCGCGGCCTGGTTGGCATGGCCGGCGATGGCCGGCGAACCTGCAGCGGCCCCAAGCTCGCGGCTGACCAGGCCGGCCAGGCTTTCCGTGAATTCGGCATGCTGCTGCAGCCGCAAGGTGGCATGGGTGGGCAGGCCGGCGGGCGGGTTGCTAAAGCGCACGGCCCACAGGCCGTACAACTGGGCGGCTTTCAGCTCCTGCCCGACGGGGCACGCTGTTTTTTGACTGTTTTGGGCAATAGTCCTTAATGGCAGGGCGCTGATGGCTATCAAAAAAATAGCAATTCGGAAGAAATTCAAGGTCAGTGATCCATCAATGCCGTGCGCGGCCAAGTCCTGGCGGCGCGTTCGGGGGCCGCAGAGGCTACGGAGCGGTCCCGCATGGTAGCTGAAAGCCTCTCTTTTTTTGGGGCCGGGGCCGGCGGACAGGTGCCGCATGGAGGCGAAAACGAGTTTGCAAGGGAGGAGGTTGCGCATTCTGCAGCGCAGGTAAATGACTGTAAGGTTTGCGCCGCCTGCTCAGCGTCGGCCCTCAGCCGCTGCCGCAGCGGCGCTGGCAGCCAGGGCGTCGGCCGATTTTTTGGCGAACTCGGCGCGCAGGGCCTTGAGCTTTTCGCGCGGATCTTCCTTGATGGTGGTTTTGTCCAGCGCCATTTCGGCAATGAAGCGGCTCGGGATGCCCGGGATCATGTCGCGGCCTTTTTTGCGCCTGCGCAGCCAGTTCACGGCCAGCGTGCGCTGGGCGCGGGTGATGCCCACATACATCAGGCGGCGCTCTTCCTGCAGGCGCAGCGCAATGCTGTCGCTGTTGCCGCCGTCGTCGTCTTCGAGCTTGAAGGGCAGCAGGCCTTCGTTGCAGCCGGCCAGCACCACATGCGGCCACTCCAGTCCCTTGGAGGCGTGCAGCGTGGACAGCGTGACCACGTTCTGCTCGCCTTCGCGCTCGCTGATGGTCGACAGCAGCGCAATCGTCTGCACCACTTCGAGCATGGTTTTGGTTTCTTTTTCAACCACCGCGCCCGACGCATCGGCGATTTGCCCGCCGCAGCGCTGCGCCATCCAGTCGCAAAAATCCATCACGTTGCTCCAGCGCGCCGCCGCGACTTTTTCGCTTTCCTCGCCGGCGTACAGGTGCTTTTCGTAGTCAATTTCCTTGAGCCAGTCGGTGAGAAAAACGCGCGCTGCTTCGGCGCCCACGGTTTTTTTGGCGCGCTGCTCCAGCTCGTTCAGGTAGCGGCCAAACTCGTGCAGCGAGCCCACCGCCTTGGCCGGCAGCACGGAGCCCAGCGAATTGCTGAACAGCGACTCAAACAGGCTGAGCTTGTAGGTGTCGGCAAAGGTGCTCAGCGCGCCCAGCGTGGTGTGGCCAATGCCCCGCTTGGGCGTCTTGATCGACCGTATGAAGGCCGGGTTGTTGTCGTTGTTGACCAGCAGCACCATCCAGCTGCACAGGTCCTTGATCTCGGCGCGGTCAAAAAAGCTTTGCCCGCCCGACACCTTGTAGGGAATTTGCGCCTTGCGAAAGGCTTTTTCAAACGGCTTGGCCATGTGGTTGGCACGGTAGAGCACGCAGAAGTCTTTCCACTCGCGGTACTGGCCGCCTTCGACCTGCAGGCTGCCCTCGGCGCGCAGGCTCTGGATGCGGGCCACCACGCGCTCGGCCTCGTGTTCTTCGCTGTCGCAGTCGAGCACGCGCACCGGCTCGCCTTCGCCCAGTTCGCTGAACAGCGTTTTGGGGTAGAGCTTGGGGTTGGGGCCGATCACGTTGTTGGCGGCGCGCAAAATCGCGCTGGTCGAGCGGTAG
>NZ_JAUXNA010000081.1 GCF_030682935.1 Polaromonas sp. | reverse complement strand
ACGCTGTCGGTGTCGGGCCTGAGCGCCAGCAACGGCGCGGTGGTCAACAACGGCAACGGCACGTTCACGATCACCCCGAGCGCCAACTTCAACGGCGCGGTCACGCTGAGCTACAACGTGGTCGACGGCAACGGCGGCACGATGGCGGCCAGCCAGAGCTACAGCCTGGCGGCGGTCAACGACGCGCCGACGACGACGCCGGTGACGCTGGTGGCAATTGCCGAGGACAACGGCGCGCGTGTGATCACGCAAGCCCAACTGCTGGCCAACGCCAGCGACGTGGACGGCCCGGCCCTGACGGCCACCGGCCTGGCGATCTCCGCAGGCACCGGCACGCTGCTCAACAACCTCGACGGCACCTGGAACTACACCCCGGCGCTCAACGACGACAGCGCGGTGAGCTTCAGCTACACCGTCACCGACGGCACGCTGACGGCGGATGGCAGCGCCACGCTGGACATCACGCCAGTCAACGATGCACCGACGGCAGGCAACGACACAGGCAGCGCCACCGAGAAGGGCGGCACGAATAATGGCATGGGCGGTACCAATGCTACCGGCAATGTGTTGGCCAACGACAGCGATGTGGACACCGTTGCGGCGAGCCTGGTGGTCAACACCATTCGGACCGGGGCGGTCGAAGGCGCGGGCACGGCCGGAACCCTTGGGTCCGGTCTCGTCGGAGCGCACGGCACGATGACCCTCAACGCCAACGGCAGCTACACCTACGTCATCAACGAAACCGACAACGCGGTGCAGGCGTTGAACGTGGGGGAGACGTTGACCGACAGCTTCAATTACACGGTCTCCGACGGTAGCCTCACAGACACGGCGGTGCTGACCGTCACGATCAACGGTGCGGACGATGCGCCCACCGACATCGACTTCAACGCTGCCACATGGTCGTCAGGCAACACGCTGCCGGGAGCCGGGCAAATGATCGCGACGCTGACCACGGACGACGTGGACAACACGACCGGCTTCACCTATAGCTTCAGCAGTGGCACGGGTGCAGGTTTTGCGCTGGGGGCTGCCACGGGCGTGCTGACCACGTCCACGGGCTTGAGTGCCAGCTCGACGTACACCCTGAAGTTCGTGTCGACCGACGCGGGTGGGTTGCAAACTCCTGAGCAGACGCTGACTATCATCACAGGAAAGAACAACGCGTCAGATTCACTCACCGGTGCGACCGGGGATGACATCATCTACGCCATGTCATCCGCGAGTGGAAGCAACAAGGACGTGGTGTTCGCCGGAAGCGGGGATGACACCGTGTTTGGGCAGGACGGTGTCGACGAAATTCATGGTGGAGATGGGAACGATGTGTTGTACGGTGGCGCGGGCAACGACACGTTCTTCTTCGACACCGCATTGAACGCGACGACGAACATCGACACCATCAAGGACTTCAATGCTGGCGGCGGTAGCGCCGCCAGCGGCGTCGACGCCATCCTGCTGTCCAACGCGATTTTTGGTCTGGGAACCAGCGGGCCTCTCTCGGCCACGGACTATGCGGTCGTTGACAGTACCTCGGTGGCCGTGGCATCGCAGTCAGTCGGAGTTGCAGTGAACATCGTTTATGACAGCCACACGGGAACGCTCTACTACGATGCCAACGGCGGCAGCTTGTCGGATGCGACTGCGTTCGCCAAGTTCGACCTAGCTGGTCTTACGGGCACCTTCGACAACCTCGATATCAAGCTTGGGTCCTAGACCGTGAGATCCTGCCGCCAGCCCGCAAGGTGCTGGGGGTAGGATTTTCTAAATTCCGCCTCGCCCATGAACACACTCCTCCAACTCCTCAAACGCCCGCTGCTCCACGTCGCGGGTCTGTCGTTCTTCGTCAACCTGCTGCTGCTCGTTCCGGCGCTGTTCATGCTGCAGGTGTTCGACCGCGTGCTGGCCAGCCAGAGCGGCGAGACGCTGCTGGTGCTGCTGATCGGTGCCGGCGTGGCCATGGTGCTGTTGCTGGCGCTTGACTACCTGCGCGCCCGACTGCAGGGCGTAGCCGGCAACATCGTGGCCGAGTCGCTGTCGCCGGCGGTGACCAAGATCGTCGTCGTGCAGGGCGCACGGCGCAGCGGGCGTGGCACCTCGGAGGGCCTGCGCGACGTTGGCGCGCTGCGCGCGCTGTTCTCGGCCCAGGGCCTGCTGGCGCTGTTTGACGCGCCGTGGGTGATTGTCTACGTGGCGGTGATCTGGCTCGCTCACCCGGTGCTCGGCATGACGGCGGCCGGGGCGGCGCTGCTGATGCTGGCGCTGGCGCTGATCAATGACTTCATCACGCGCCGCGAGATCGAGGCTTTGCAGCGGGCCGCGGCCGGCGCCACGCGCTACCTCGAAGCCTCGTTGCAGAACGCCGAAGTGGCGCAGACGCTGGGCATGACCGATGCGCTGATCGCGCGCTGGCGGCAGAAGAACGCCGAGGTCACGGCTTTGCAGCAACCGACCGCGACCAAGACGGTGGCGATGGCGGCGCTGACGCGCACGTTGCGCCAAGCGGTGCAGATGGTGATGCTGGCGGTGGGTGCCTGGCTGGTCATCAGCGCGCAGGCCACGCCGGGGGTGATGATTGCGTGCACCATCTTGCTGGGCCGCGCGCTGGCGCCGGTCGAGCTGGTGGTCGGCAGTTGGAAGGTACTGGCCGAGGGCCGGGCCGCGTTCCGACGCCTGAGCGAGATGCTCGGCGCCGCAGCAGCGGAGCCGGCCCGCATGGCGCTGCCGGCACCGCGTGGTCAGCTGCTGGCGCAAAACCTGATGTTCCGCGCGCCGCAGGGCGAACGCATGCTGCTGGCCGGTGTGTCGCTGCAGCTCGATGCGGGCGAGTCGCTGGCCATCATCGGCGCCAGCGGCGCCGGCAAGTCGACGCTGGTGCGGCTGCTGACGGGGGTATGGAAGCCGACCGCCGGCACGGTGCGACTGGACCAGGCTGACCTGACGCAGTGGCCGCGCGAAGACCTGGGCCCGTGGCTGGGCTACGTGCCACAGGATGTGGAGTTGTTCCCCGGCACGGTGGCCGAGAATATCGCGCGGCTCGGCGCGGTGGATTCGGCGCAGGTGGTGCAGGCCGCGCAGCGCGCCCATGTGCATGAGCTGATCCTGGCGCTGCCCGAGGGCTACGACACGATGGTCGACCCGCACAGCGCAGTCATCTCGCCCGGGCAGCGCCAGCGCATTGCACTGGCGCGCGCGCTGTATGGCGACCCGAAGCTGGTGATCCTCGACGAGCCCAATTCGAATCTGGACGGGGCCGGCGAACTGGCGCTGGCCGAAACGCTGCGCTCGCTGCGCGGGCAGGCCACGGTAGTGGTGGTAACGCACCGCGCCACGCTGATCCAGCATGTCGACAAGATGCTGGTGCTCGACGCCGGCAAGGTGCAGCACTACGGGCCGATCGCCGACGTGATGAAGGCGATGCAGCAAAAGAGCCAGCCCGCCGCGGCCCCCGCCGGCGGCGGTGCCCAGGTGGTGGCGATGCCGCGCGCCCCCCATGCGCCGCACGCGGCCGGCAATGACGATGCTCTGAATCTTCGCGAGGAGAAGGCGTCATGAGCGCCGCCGTGATGTCGCCCCTCGATCCGCAGGCCCCGCTTGAGCAGCACCTGCTCGAAGCGCGCAAGCTGGCGCGCCGCGCCGCCGCAGTGCTGCTGCTGGGCGTTGTTCCGGTGGCGGCGTGGATGGCGTTGGCGCCCTTGTCGGCGGCGGTGGTGGCGAGTTCGTTTGTCAAGGTCGATCTGGATCGCCGCGTGGTGCAGCATGCCGAGGGCGGCACCGTGCGCGAGGTGATGGTGCGCGACGGCCAGCACGTGGCGCAGGGCGAGACGCTACTGGTGCTCGGCGACGTGTCGGTTGACGCAGACCTGAACCGGCTCAACTACCGCGTGATGGCTGAGCGCGCCAGCCTGGCGCGGCTCGAAGCCGAGCAACTGTCGGCCCGGGCCGTGGATTTTCCGGCCGATGTGGTCGACGCGGCGCGCGCCGATTCGCGCCTGGCCGAGCAGATGACGAAGGAGCGCGCACTCTTCAGCGCGCGGCGCGACGCGCTCGTTGGCCAATCGGTGCTACTGCGTCAGCAACAGGCCAAGGTGGTGCAGGAGGCGACTGCGCTGCGTGCGCAGATCACCTTGGCGACCGACTCGCTGAAGTACCAGCGTGCCGAATTGGAGACGAACCGCAACCTGCTGAAAGACGGCTTTATCTCCGCGACACGCATCTCGCAGCTCGAGGCCACGGTGGCTGACTACGGCGTCAAGCTGGAGGAACGACGCTCCGAGCTGGCGCGCTCCGAGCAACGCCTGGTCGACGCCGACCTGCGCATCAAGGGGCTCGAGGGCGACTACCGGCAGCAGGCCAGCGACCAGCTGAAGGTGAGTTCCGCGCGCCTGACCGAAATCGAACAGGAGCAGCGCAAAACCACCGACGCGTCGAGCCGGCAGGTGATCGTGGCGCCGGTGGCCGGCGACGTCATCAACCTGAAGTTCACCACGCCGGGCAGCATGGTCTCGCCGCGCGAACCGATCGCCGACATCGTGCCGAGCAATCCGCGCCTGGTGGTGGAGGCACGCATCCGCACCGAGGACGTGGCGCGGGTGCAGCAGGGTCAGGCCGCCGAGATCCGTTTTACCGCGTTCAAGTACCGCACCACCAAGCTAGTCGAAGGCAAGGTGTTCTACCTGGCGGCCGACCGCACGGTGGACCGGACCACCAACCAGGCGTATTACGTGGCGCTGATCGAGGCCGACGCTGCCTCGCTGGCGCAGGCCGGCGACGTCAAGCTGCAGGCCGGCATGCCGGCCGAGGTGTTCATCAAAGGCGAGGCACGCACGCCGCTGCAGTACCTGGCCGAGCCGGTGACGCAGGTGCTGCGACGCGCCGGGCGCGAACGCTAAACCGTACAGAGGTGGGCATGGAGCAGGGCTTGCATGCGCACGGCGTCCATCCTGCTGAGGGGGCGCTCTCGCCGGTGGACCTAGCCATGAGCAGTTGGCGTGGTCAGGTGTCGGCGGGAGGGGCAGCGAGTGAAAGAAGGCGATGAACTGGTGGTGTTGAACGAAGCGCAATCCAAGTCGGCGCAGAACGCCACCCAGACCCAGCGGTAGTGACAGCGAGCAAGTAACAGTCGCAAACTCGACCGCTGAATACCCGCCCCCCCGGCTGTGGCCAACGCGTATATCAACTCGTCAACCTGGCGCACTTACTTGACCGGCAAGCAACGCGGGTGTGTGATCTCCAAGATCGCAGAGCAGCATGGAAAGAACTCAGCATACGGACCGAAGGGTGGGCCGTACGACGCCAATGCGATTCAACAGGCCATTGGTTCTTTCGCCGGCTCTTGCCCAGCATAGCCGCACAAGCAGTTCGCAACCACGCAGCGCGCTGGCGCTGGCGAGTCAAGGGTGCACGTTATTCATGAACAGGCCCTCAGGGCCGGTTCAGTGCGCCTTCTCCCAATTGGCACCAAAGCCGATCTCGGCCAGCAGCGGCACCCTGAGCTCGGCCACCCCGGCCATGAGGCGCGGAATCTCGGTTCTGACCCATTCGACTTCCGCCTCGGGCACTTCAAAAACCAGCTCGTCGTGCACCTGCATGATCATGCGGGTAGCCCGCTTTTCGTCGTCGAGCACCTGCTGCACCTGGTTCATGCTGAGCTTGATCAAGTCGGCCGCCGTGCCCTGCATGGGCGCGTTGATGGCGGCGCGTTCGGCACCGCTGCGACGCGGGCCATTGGGCGAATTGATCTCGGGCAGGTACAAACGCCTGCCGAACACGGTTTCCACATAGCCGTTGCTTTTGGCCGACAGGCGGGTTTCGTCCATGTAGTGCTTCACGCCGGGGTAGCGCTGGAAATACTTGTCGATGTAGGCGGCTGCGGCCTTGGTTTCAATGCCCAGATTGCGCGCCAGGCCAAAGCTGCTCATGCCGTAAATCAGCCCGAAATTGATGACCTTGGCGTAACGGCGCTGTTCGCTGCTGACCTGATCGGGCGCCACGCCAAACACCTCGGCGGCGGTGGCACGGTGCACGTCCATGCCTTCGGTGAAGGCGCGCAGCAAGGCCTCGTCTTCACTGATGTGGGCCATGATTCGCAGCTCGATCTGGGAGTAATCAGCGCTGGCAATCACGCTGCCGGCGGGTGCCACAAAGGCCTCGCGCACGCGGCGGCCCTCGGCGGTTTTCACCGGAATGTTCTGCAGGTTGGGGTCGTTACTCGACAAGCGGCCGGTGATGGCGATGGCCTGCGCGTAGTGCGTGTGCACCCGGCCCGTTTTGGGGTGCGCAAGCTGGGCCAGCTTGTCGGTGTAGGTGCCCTTGAGCTTTGAGAGGCCCCGGTGCTCCAGAATCCTGGCGGGCAGCGGGTAGTCTTCGGCCAGCTTTTCGAGCACTTCTTCGTCTGTAGAAGGCGCGCCGCTCGGGGTTTTCTTGACGATGGGCAGGCCTAGTTTGGTAAAGAAAATTTCACCGATCTGCTTGGGAGAGCCGAGGTTGAAAATCTGGCCCGCCAATTCGTGCGCTTCGGTCTCCAGCTGCAATATGCGCGCGCCCAGCTCACCGCTTTGTTTGGCCAGCGTGGGCGCGTCAATCAGCACGCCGTTGCGCTCGATGCGAAACAGGGTCTCGCTGCTTTTGATTTCCAGTTCATAAATAAAGCGCAGCTTGTCATTGGCCTCGATTTGCGGCCACAGCACGCGGTGCACGTCCAGTGTCTGATCGGAGTCTTCGCACGAGTATTCCGAGGCCTTGGCAATATCGACCTGGTTGAACTTGATCTGGTGCACGCCCTTGCCGCACAGGTCTTCATAGTTGATGCCGCTGCGCCCGAGGTGCCGCTCGGCCAGGCTGGCCAGCCCGTGCGGTTTATGCGCTTCGAGCACATAACTTTGCAACATGGTGTCGTGGGCATAGCCCTGCACTTCAATGCCGTGGTTGGCAAACACATGGCGGTCGTACTTGACGTGCTGGCCCAACTTGAGCCTGGCCGGGTTTTCAAGCCAGGGTTTAAGCCGCGCAAGCACTTCGTCCAGCGGCAGCTGCGCGGGAGCATCCGGGTAGTCATGCGTCAGCGGAATATAGGCGGCCTCGCCGGGCGTGACGCTGAAGCTCAGCCCGACGATTTGCGCCAGCATTTCGTCGAGTGAGGTGGTTTCGGTGTCCAGCGCGACCAGCTCGGCGGTTTCAATCCTGGCAAGCCAGCGCTCGAACGCCTCCCACGTCAAAATGGTGTCGTACCGGAGGTTGCTGGCGCGCTCCTCCAGCGGCGTGTCGAGAAAGGCGGGCCCGTCAAACAGGCCGGGCTCGTTGGGCGAGGCTGCTTTTTTTGCCTTGGCGGAAGGCTGGCGGCCCTCGGTCCCGCCTATTCTTTCGGGCTGCGTGCTTTCAGTGTCGATTTGTTTGACCAGCCCCTTGAAGCCATACTTTTCATAGAACGCCTTCAAAGCCTCCGTCTGCTGGCCGCCAATGGCCAGGGATTCCATGGCGGGCAGGCCGTCGATGTAGTCGGCCAGTTCGCAGTCTTTCTTGATGGTCACCAGCGCCCGCCCCGTGGGCAGCCAGCCCAGGGCCTGGCGCAGGTTCTCGCCCACCACGCCCTTGATCTCGCTGGCGCGGGCCACCAGCGCATCGAGCGAGCCGTATTCCAGCAACCACTTCACCGCCGTTTTGGGGCCGACCTTGGGTACGCCGGGCACGTTGTCCACCGTGTCGCCGACCAGTGTCTGGTAATCGACCATCAGGCGCGGCGGCACGCCGAATTCGGCTTCGACGCCCGCGAGGTCGCGGCGGCGGTCATTCATGGTGTCGATCACCGTGATGTGTTCATCGACCAGTTGGCTCAGATCCTTGTCGCCGCTGGAAATGATGACTTCGATGGCCTGGCGCGAGCCGATGCAGGCCAGGGTGCCAATCACGTCGTCAGCCTCCACGCCGGGCACGGCCAGCACTTTCCAGCCCAGCAGGCGCACCACCTCGTGAATCGGGTCGACCTGGCTGCGCAGGTCATCGGGCATGGCCGAGCGCTGGGCCTTGTACTCGGGGTAGAGCGCGTCGCGAAAGGTCGGCCCCTTGGCATCAAACACGCATACCGCGTAATCGGCGCGCACGTCCTTGCGCAGCTTTTGCATCATGTTGATCATGCCGCGAATGGCGCCTGTGGCCGGGCTCAGCGGGTCGCCCGGCTTGACGCGCAGGTCGGGCATGGCATGAAAAGCGCGGTACAGGTAGCTGGAACCATCGACCAGCAGAAGTGTTTTTTTGTCAGAGCTCATAGCGCCAGATTGTCGGGGATATTGCGGGAATGGGCGGCAAGCCTGGGCGAACCAGCCCGCCTACAATGCAGACATGAAAAACGCCCTTCGCCTTCCCTTTTTCGCCGCGCTCGCCCTGCTGCCGCTGGCTGCAGCCGTGGCGCAGGCGCCTGCGCCTGGTGCAGCGCCCGCTGCCGTGGAAAAAGCAGGGCGTCCAGACCGGGCGATTCAGCGCATCCGCACCGAAGACGCGGGCTCGCGCATTGATGAGTTGCGGGTAGGCGGCGAAACCCAGCAAATTGTGGTGCAACCCAAAACCGGTGTGCCGGCTTACGAGGTCAAGCCAGCGGAAGGCGCCCGGGGTGCGGCGCCCGCGGCGTCCAGCGGCGACACCAATGGCTCCCGCGTCTGGAATGTGCTGAAGTTTTAAATTTTCAGTTTTCTTTTATTTAAGTTCAGGGTTCAGTTTCAGGCATGGCCGTATTTACCGAAGTCTCGTTTGACGAGGCTGCAGCGTTCTTGAACGCCTTGAAGTTGGGGCAACTGCAGAGCATCAAGGGTGCTGCAGGCGGCATTGAAAACACCAACTATTTTGTAGACACCAGCCAGGGCCAGTACGTGCTGACGCTGTTTGAGCGCCTGACCTTCGAGCAGTTGCCGTTCTACCTGCACCTGATGAAGCATCTGGCGGCACGTGGCATCCCCGTGCCTGACCCGGCTGCGGACGCCAAGGGCGTGATCGTGCACCGCCTGAAGGGCAAGCCCGCCGCCGTCGTCAACAAGCTGCGCGGCCACAGCGAGCTGGCGCCCACGGCCGACCATTGCGCGCAAGTGGGCGAAACGCTGGCACGCCTGCACCTGGCCGGGCTGGACTACCCCCGGCATCAGCCCAACCTGCGCGGGCTGGACTGGTGGAACGACACCGTGCCCGTGGTGCTGCCGCACCTGACGCCAGCGCAGCGCAGCCTGATCCTGGGCGAGCTGGCCTACCAAAACCATATCGCGGCCTCCTCGAGCTACGGCAGCCTGCCGCGCGGCCCGATCCACGCCGACCTGTTTCGCGACAACGTGATGTTCGACAGCGGCAAGCTCAGCGGCTTTTTTGACTTTTACTTTGCGGGCTGCGACACCTTTTTGTTTGACATTGGCGTTTGCCTGAATGACTGGTGCATTGACCTGGAAAGCGGTGCGCAGGACGCGGTTCGGGCCGGCGCCTTCCTGGCCGCCTACCAGCGCGTGCGCCCCCTGACGGCGCAGGAACGCAGCCTGCTGCCGGCCCTGCAGCGCGCTGCAGCGCTGCGCTTCTGGATTTCACGGCTCTGGGATTTCCATTTGCCTCGCGAGGCCGCCGTGCTCCAGGCCCACGATCCCAGCCATTTTGAACGCGTACTGCGGGCGCTTTTGTTGCCTGCCGGCCACTTATCCCCCCCCGCCTGCGGAGTCCCATGAAACTACATATTGTTCCCGCCCGCACCGGCCTGACCTGGGTCAAGCTGGGCATTACCACCTTCATCAAGCAGCCGCTGGCCATGTCGGGCCTGTTTTTCATGTTCATGGCCCTGCTCTCGGTTGCCACGATGGTGCCTTTTGTGGGTGCTGCGCTGGCGCTGGCCCTGCTGCCGGCGGCCACGCTGGGACTGATGGCCGCGACACAAGAGGCCGCCAAAGGCAACTTCCCGATGCCCTCTATTTTGATCAGCGCCTTTCGTGCGGGCCAGCAGCAAATGCGGGCCATGCTGGTGTTGGGTGCGCTGTATGCCTTGGGCTTTTTGATCCTGATGGGCGTGTCGGCCCTGTTTGACGGCGGGCAGTTTGCCAAGCTCTACCTCGTGGGCGGAAAAATCACCGAGGAGCTGGTGCTGCAAAGCGGCTTTCAGACCGCCATGTGGGTGGCCATGGGCTTGTACCTGCCGCTGTCGCTGCTGTTCTGGCACGCGCCCGCGCTGGTGCACTGGCACGGGGTGTCACCGGTCAAAAGCCTGTTTTTCAGCTTCATGGCCTGCTACAAGAACTTTGGCGCGCTGACCGTGTTCGGGCTGGCCTGGACCGGCCTTTTCGTGCTGGCCACCATCGTGGTGGCGCTGATTTCCAGCCTGCTGGGCAACCCCATGCTGGCAAATGTGGCCATGTTTCCGGTCGCGCTGGTGATTGTGGCGATGTTTTTCACCTCGATTTACTTCACCTTTCGTGACAGTTTTGAAGCCACGCCGACCGACGTGCCGGACGGCGCCGAAAACGTTTCCTGAGCCGTCCCCCTACACGATCGTGAGCTTGGCCACGCTCAAGGCCAGCCATTTCACGCCATGCCGGGGAAAATTGATCTGCGCGCGTGCATCATCGCCGCTGCCTTCCAGCATCAGCACCTTGCCCTCGCCAAACTTGGCATGAAACACCTGCATGCCGGTTTTGAGGCCATGCGAGGGCGCGCTGCGCTGCGGTGGCACCGGTGGGCTGGCAAAACGCTCCGCACCGCCTGATTTTGAAGAAAAAAGGCTGCTAGCCCAATCACCACGGGAACTAGAAGCTCCTGAATTAGTAGCACCCCTCCAGCCGCCCGTCTCGCCTCCCGCGCCCAGTCCGGACGCAAACCCCTGGTTTTTTGGCGTGATCCATTTAAGGGCCGACGCCGGCAGTTCGTCAAAAAACCGGCTCTTGAGGTTGTAGCGCGTCTGGCCGTGCAGCATGCGCGTTTGCGAGTAGCTCAGGTACAGCCGCTTGCGCGCGCGCGTGATCGCCACGTACATCAGGCGGCGTTCTTCTTCCAGCCCTTCCACATCGTTCATGGCGTTTTCATGCGGAAACAGGCTGTCTTCCAGACCGGCGATGAACACGCAGTCAAACTCCAGTCCCTTGGAGGAATGCACGGTCATGAGTTGCACCGCGTCCTGACCGGCCTGCGCCTGGTTATCGCCAGATTCCAGTGCCGCATGCGTGAGAAAGGCCACGAGCGGCGACAGCGTTTCCCCGGTTTCGGCATCGGGCGCCAAAAATTCAGGCAGCAGCGCGTCCGAAGCGGGCGCCGTCGGGTTCAGCCCCTGGCTGGCCGGCGACTGGCTAAGGTGCAGCCGCGCGCCCAGTTCATCGACCGGCAGGGCCACGGCATCGCGGCCAAAGCCTTCCTGGCTGACGAAAGACTCGGCAGCATTGACCAGTTCGGACAGATTTTCCAGCCGGTCCTGGCCTTCTTTCTCCAGCTTGTAATGCGCTTCAAGCCCGCTGTGCTGCAGCACCAGCTCGATGATTTCGCGCAGGCTCAGGCCCGCGGTCTGCTCGCGCAAGACATCCAGCTTGGTGACAAAGGCGCCGAGGTTGGCGCCGGCCTTGCCCGGCACGGCGCTGACGCCGTCATGCAAGGAGCAGCCTGCAGCGCGGGCGATGTCCTGCAGCTGCTCGATGCTGCGCGCACCGATGCCGCGCGGCGGAAAGTTCACCACGCGCATGAAGCTGGTGTCGTCGTGCGGGTTGTCCAGCAGGCGCAAATAGGCCAGCGCATGCTTGATTTCGGCGCGCTCGAAAAAGCGCAGGCCGCCATACACCCGGTAGGGCACACCGGCATTGAACAGCGCAGTTTCCATGACGCGGCTCTGCGCATTGCTGCGGTAAAGCAGCGCAATTTCCTTCGCAGAGTTGCCGTCACGCACCAGTTGCTTGACCTCGTCGACAAACCACTGCGCCTCGGCAAAATCGCTGGTCGATTCATAGACCCGCACCGGCTCGCCGGGACCGGCCTCGGTGCGCAGCGTCTTACCCAGCCGCTTGCTGTTGTGGCTGATCAGCTCGTTGGCCGAGTCCAGGATATTGCCAAAACTGCGGTAATTGCGCTCCAGCTTGATCTGGTGCGTGACATGAAACTCGCGCACAAAGTCGGCCATGTTGCCCACACGGGCGCCGCGAAAGGCGTAAATGCTCTGGTCATCGTCGCCCACGGCCACCACCGAACCACCGGGCATGGACGGGGCGGCATCATCGCCCTGCCCGGCCAGCATCTTGATCCAGGCGTATTGCAGCTTGTTGGTGTCCTGAAACTCGTCAATCAGGATGTGGCGAAAGCGCCGCTGGTAATGCTCGCGTATCGGGGGGTTGTCGCGCAGCAACTCATAGCTTCGCAGCATCAGTTCCCCAAAATCCACCACGCCTTCGCGCTGGCACTGGTCTTCATACAGCGCGTAGATTTCTACTTTTTTACGGCTTTCTTCGTCGCGCACCGGCAGGTCTTTGGCGCGCTGGCCGTCTTCCTTGCAGCCGGCAATAAAGCGCATCAGCTGCTTGGGCGGAAAGCGCTCGTCATCCACATTGAACTGCTTGCACAGCCGCTTGATGGCGGACAACTGGTCTTGCGTGTCGAGGATCTGAAAGCTCTGCGGCAGGTTGGCCAGCTTGTAGTGGGCGCGTAAAAAGCGGTTGCACAGCCCATGGAAGGTGCCAATCCACATGCCGCGCACATTGACGGGCAGCATGGCGGACAGCCGGACCAGCATTTCCTTGGCAGCCTTGTTGGTAAAGGTCACGGCCAGAATGCCGCCAGGCGAGACCTGGCCGGTTTGCAGCAGCCAGGCAATGCGGGTGGTGAGCACGCGGGTCTTGCCGGAACCGGCCCCGGCAAGAATCAGGGCGTGGGTGGCGGGCAAGGTCACCGCGGCCAGCTGCTCTGGATTGAGATTTTGCAAGAGGGGGGATGTGGGCGCGACTTCTGAGAACATCGCCTATTGTAGAAAGCCTCATGGCGAACCCCATGCCTGCTTTTACCTGGACGCCTCCAGAATCACTTCCACATGCCGGTTAGTGGCCCTCCCTTGCGCCGTGTCATTGGGTGCGATGGGCCGGGTGTCGGCATAGCCGGTCGCACGCATGCGTGCAGCTTCGACGCCCTGGCTTTGCAGATACCGTACCACGCTGGCAGCCCGGCCCGTGGAGAGCTCCCAATTGGACGGAAAGCGTTCTGTCTGGATCGGCACGTTGTCGGTATGCCCCTCGACGACGATGCGGTAGGTAGCCACGCTGTTGAGAGCCGGCACCAGGCGGCCCATCACGCCCAGCCCCGGCCCACTCAGGTTGGCCTCGGCCGAATTGAACAGGACTTCACTGCTAATGCGAAAGCTGACCGTGCCCTTGTTCACGATCACCTCAATATTTTTGTCCAGGCCATCCAGCGCCAAACCCGACAGCAGATCAGTTTGAATGGCAGGTTCAGGTTCAGCGAGCGCCACCGGCAAAGACAGGGGCGACACGCTGCCGGGTATGCCAATGGCCGGAACGGGGTTTGACGCCTGCGTAGAAGGCGCCACCCCGGTCGTCGTACTGGCAGGGGCGCCCCGGGAGCCGGAACCGGCGAACGCCAGCATCACCACCATCATCACGAGCAGCAAAGTGATGACGTCCAGGTAAGTCAGAAGCCAGCCCTCCTCCTCAGGCACGACCGCGGCTTCAAGACTCCAGCGCGCAAAGCGGCTACTCCCGAGGACCCTTCGCGGGGCGGACGCAGGAGAAGAGCCGTTTGGAGGGTGCGTCCTGGACCGCGATGAAGCAATGGCGCCGTCGTCCAATGTCTGATCGTGATCAGCCATTGGACTGCGGCGCCAGGGAACTTTCCTCACCGTTTTTACCAGGCGCGCGACCATCAAAAATTTCGTTCTGATGGTGCTCAACGAAGGAATTGAGGGTCTCACGCATGAGCGCCGGGCTGCGCCTCTCGCACATCATCGAGATGCCTTGCAACACCATGTTCATCAACACAACTCGCGCCTCGGTGCGACGTTCAAGCTTGACTGCCACCGGCTTGAAAACCAGGTTGGCGAGCAAGATGCCGTAAAAGGTGGTCATCAGCGCTACCGCCAATTGCTGACCGATCGCACGCAGGTCACCACCGCCCAGCAAACTCATCAGATTGATGAGGCCCACAAGGGTACCTATCATGCCAAAGGCCGGCGCAAAGCTCGCCATCACACGAAACAATTGCGCTTCGGCGGCTTCGCGGGCGCGCAGGCGCAAGATGCGCCACTGCATCAAGTCCAGGATGTCCTCCTCCTTTGTCTGATCAATCACCAACTGCACCCCTGTGCGCAAAAACGGGTTGGTCACATTCTCCAAAGCCCGCTCCACGGCATGCAGGTCGCCTTTAATCCACAGCTTCGAAATGAGGACCAATTCATTGATGTCATTCCGGGTATACATGCGCTCGTTGCGCATCACGGTGGCGATCAGGCCAAACACCCTGAACACCTCCTTGAGCGGGTAGCTCAGAAATGTCGCAGCCAGGGTACCGCCCAGCACAATACCCAAGCTTGGCCAATCCACATACTGCCGGGGATCATCGGCGGCAAAAAACAGCACGATTGCCAACAGGAAAAAGCTGGCAACCATGCCGATCAGCGTGGAAGGATTCATGCGTGTAATCATGTGGATAGGCAATGGGGAGTCGGGGCCGACCAATGCAGATACCCGACCCCGGTTTTCTGACGTGCGACGTCAGGGTTTTGCAGGAGCGGGCAGCCTGGCGCTAATTCTGATAACAGCGATTAGTGTAGAAGACCCAGATGAATCCCTTTTCTCTATGACACGCCCTTCACCTCTTCTCTTTGCGCAATTGGTCGCAGCGCTGGCGCTGCTGGCGCCCGGGTCTCAGGTCATGGCCGCCGCGCAATCACGCTGCGAAGCACCCTGAAAAGCATTACGCTCTCCGCAGGATCATTCTCTGCATATAACGGGTATACAGGCCGCCCCATGTGCGCAGTGCGCCCAGGCGCCTAAAATCACGCACCGGGCCCAGGCAATTGCGCCCGGTTTTTTGGTGGCTGGCGCAACTTGACGATGCGGACCTGCAGACAAAAACCGGACCAGTCCAAGCGCCTTCTGTTCATCAACAGCCTTGAAGGAGCTTGGAAGACATGGAAATATTCGATTACGACAACATCCTGCTGTTGCCGCGCAAATGCCGCGTGGAAAGCCGCTCGGAATGCAATGCGGGCGTCACACTGGGCGGTCGCACCTTCCGCATTCCGGTGGTGCCGGCCAACATGAAAACAGTGGTCAATGAAGACATCTGCGTCTGGATGGCGAAAAACGGCTATTTCTACGTGATGCACCGCTTCGATCTGGACAACCTTCAGTTCGTACGCGACATGAAAATCAAAGGCGTCTACGCGTCGATTTCCCTGGGCGTGAAACAAGCCGACTACGACACGGTGGACCAGCTGGTGGCCGAAGGCCTGGCGCCGGACTACATCACGATTGACATTGCCCACGGCCACGCCGATACCGTGCAGAAAATGATCGGCTATTTGAAGAAAAAACTGCCCGCCTCCTTCGTGATTGCCGGCAACGTCGCCACCCCCGAAGCGGTGATTGACCTCGAGAACTGGGGCGCCGACGCGACCAAGGTCGGCATTGGCCCGGGCAAGGTCTGCATCACCAAAATGAAGACCGGTTTTGGCACAGGCGGCTGGCAGCTGTCAGCGCTCAAGTGGTGCGCGCGCGTGGCGACCAAGCCCATCATTGCCGACGGCGGCATCAGGGAGCATGGCGACATTGCCAAATCAATCCGTTTTGGCGCCACCATGGTGATGATTGGCGCCATGCTGGCCGGCCTGGAAGAAAGCCCGGGTCAAACCGTCGAGGTCGACGGCAAGCTCTTCAAGGAATACTATGGCAGCGCCTCGGACTTCAACAAGGGCGAGTACAAGCACGTGGAAGGCAAACGCATCCTGGAGCCGATCAAGGGCAAGCTGGTCGATACGCTGCGCGAGATGGAAGAAGATATCCAGAGCGCGATCAGCTATTCGGGCGGAACCCGCCTCATGGACATCCGCAAGGTCAACTACGTCGTCCTGGGTGGCAAAAACGCGAACGAAGACCTGCTGATTTAACCGGGCGCCCCCCTGAGGTCAGCGCAGCATACGCAGCGACAAGCGTGAGGGCGTTATGATTTCCCCAGCAAATCCAAAGCCAGCCGGTGCAGGCGATGCGCAGGCTGCGCCAAGGCCTCCAGCACGCTGAAGTGATTAAGCCCGTCCAGGGTCTCGCAGACAGGTACGGTTTTTTTACCCCAAGCCTGCTGTATCAATTGGTTCTGACGCAAAAACTCGGCGCTCTCGCTGCCGCCGGCCACGCTATAAAGCGTGCCCTTGCGCGGGCGCGGCAACCCGGCCGGGCTGACCAGGCGCACCTGCGATGGCGTGAGTTGCAGCGAGTCCTTGAGAAAAGGTGCGTGCAGCATGGGCTCCAGGTCGTACAGGCCTGAAATCGACAAGGCATTTTTCAGCAGATCGACCGGCAGATCAGGGGCGTAGGCCTGCCACTTGCAAGCCAGCAGCATGACCGCCAGATGGCCGCCGGCCGAATGACCGATCACGGTGATGCGACTGGGATCGCCACCGTGCCTGGCAATATGGCGCCAGGTCCATGCCAAGGCTTGCACCATCTGCAGCGTGATGTCGGGAATGCTCACTGCCGGGCACAAGCCATAGTTGGGCACCACCACGCAAGCGCCAGCCTGGGTAAATGCAGGCGCCAGAAATGAATGATCGGCCTTGTCCAACGAGCGCCAGTAACCGCCGTGTATGAACACCAGCACGGGCGCGCCAGCCGCATCAATCGGACTGCAGCCAGGCGGGCTGGCGGGAAAAACATCCAGCATTTCAGCCGGCCCCTTGCCATAGGGCACATCAAGCAGGCAAGGCAGGCTTTTACGCACCCGCCGGGAGTCCAGATCCCAGCGCCTGAAGTAATCCGCATGATCGGGCACCAGCGCGCGGTTGTTGTACATGCTGTCCAGCCACTGGGGGTCCAAATTTGCCGCGGAACTGCTCATGCGTGCTTCTTTCATGTTTTTTTTACCGCTGCCCTTTTCCTGGCACAGCTTGCGCCCGGACGGCACACTGGTGTTGCAAGCGGTTATTTTTTCGCCCACCCAAGAGCGCAGGACTCAGTAGCCCAACATATTGCGGCGAACGTGAACCAGGTGTTCGGTGCTCAGCGCTTTGGCTTGCACACCGTCGCGCTGCTTGAGCGCCGTCACCAGGGCGCGATGCTCCTGCTGGTACTCGAGCCGGCGCTCGGGGCTGGCGCTGCGCCGTTTGAGCATGCCCCACTCCGCCTCCGAACGCGCCTGATTCATGAGGCGAAACACACTGGCAATAAAAGCGTTGTGCGCAGCGTCGGCGATTACCTCGTGCAGCATGCTGTCCCAGCGCTCGAAGTCTTCCAGCGTGGTGGCCACCTCGGCCTTGCTGCAGCATTCTTCCATGCGCGCGAAATCGGTGGAGTTGGCATTGCCTATGACCATGTCGATGATGGCCGGCTCCAGCACCAGGCGGGCGCTCATCAGCTCCGCCGGACTGGTGGAGTGCGCCGCCCCTGCATCGGGCGTGCCGCCCAACACCTCGGCCACCTGGGCGCTCACATAGGTCCCGCTGCCCACCGTCTGGGTGATCAAGCCCCGTGCTTTCAGGCCCGCCAGCACGCGCCTGACCGTGGACCGGCTCAGGCCGCTTTGCGCACTGAAGACGCGCTCAGTCGGAATGCGGTGGCCCGCACGCCATTTGCGCGACTTCAGATTGTCAAGAATGCTTTCTTCAAAGGCTGCGGCGCTGTCCATAAAGCTCATGAGAACAAGTCGATGAAATGACTGAGTGAAATTGACGTGATGATACCAATTTGGTTTTAAGCCCGGAAGTATTTCCATATTGGGCTTAATTGGTTTCATAAAATATTGCTATTAACGCCTTATTTGCTCAGTGTTTTCCCGATTTCGGGGATTTTTACGCGCTAATTTGGTTGACTATTGGATGGTTTTGGTTGAAATTGCAGATTCTCTCGCTGCACTGGTGCAGTGAAGAAAAAACTGGCACGCATCCACAACCAGGACAAAAGGAAACATTTTGCGCATAGCCACTTACTTATGGAATGGGCAAAGACAGGTAGGTCTGGTCTCCGGAGACGATCTGTCCGTGACACCCCTCGGCCTGTCCAGTGACGGCTGATGAACTTGACGGCACCCGTACCC
This sequence comes from Polaromonas sp., assembly GCF_030682935.1. Classification (GTDB taxonomy): domain Bacteria; phylum Pseudomonadota; class Gammaproteobacteria; order Burkholderiales; family Burkholderiaceae_C; genus Polaromonas. The sequence goes on along the minus strand of NZ_JAUXNA010000081.1, from coordinate 4,723 downwards.
GGGTGCGCGGCGGGGTCAATGGTGAGCTGCGCCAGGACGGCCAGACCACGGACTTGATCTTTCGACATCCCCACACTGATAGAAACCTGTTCACGAGGCATCACGCTGTACGTCCGCCAGCATGGGCATGGGCCTGACGCCACCCCGCTACCTGCAGACGGGTGATGTGGTGCGGATTGAAATCGACGGGATAGGCGTGCTCGAAAACCGGTTTATGTGAATTTTTTTCGGCACTTTTTTGCAAGACGCTATGAGGTGCAAGCCTTGAAGCATGGACCAGGCGCTATGCAGCGCCATTAAAACAGGAGACTTTGATGAGTAATGTGACGTGGACCGGCGGTGTTGAGCACTGGACCCAAAAAGGCGACATCAAACTTTTTCTATGGGAGAAAAAAGCCTCGCCCAACGTGCCTTTTGCGGGCACGGTGTTTTTTGTGCATGGCTCTTCCATGGCCTCACAACCGACTTTTGATCTGGCTGTGCCGGGTCGCCCCTATTCGTCGGCCATGGACTGGTTTTGTGACCAGGGCTTTGACACCTGGACCATGGACAACGAAGGCTATGGCCGCTCGGACAAACACCGCGACATCAATTTCGATATCAGCAACGGTGCCGACGACCTGGCCGTGGGCAGCGAGTACATACTGAAGCAAACCGGCGCCGAGTCACTGCTCATGTACGGCATTTCTTCCGGCGCGCTGAAAGCGGCCCTGTTTACCGAGCGGCACCCCGAACGGGTAGCCAAGCTGGCGCTTGACGCCTTTGTCTGGACGGGCGAAGGCAGCCACACGCTGGACCAGCGCAAGAAAAAACTGCCGGAGTTTCTGGCCAACAACCGCCGGCCCATAGACCGCGCATTCGTACACAGCATTTTTCAGCGCGACCATCCCGGCACTGCTGACGAGAACACCGTCAATGCGTTTGCCGATGACATCCTGACCCTGGACAACTCGATGCCCACCGGCACCTATGTGGACATGTGCTCGCGACTGCCTTTGCTGGACCCGAAGAACCTGCCCGTACCCTGCATCATCCTGCGCGGCGAATACGACGGCATTGCGGGCATGGATGACCTGATAAATTTTTTCCTTCTGCTGCCCAATATGAACAAGCAGTTCAGCGTCATGCGAGGCATCTCGCACGCCAGCTTCCAGCAAAAAAACTACATGATGGTCTATCACATTCTGCACAGCTTTTTTACCATGCCCGAACCGGCATATGGAGGTGAATCATGAAAGCACTACTCAACTCGGTGGCACTGGCCTGCGCGCTGTCGCTGGCCTCGGGGGCCGTACTTGCGCAGGCCTATCCAAACCGGCCGGTCAAACTGATAGTTCCCTTTGCGCCAGGAGGCTTTACCGATGTGGTGGCGCGCATCCTGGGACAAAAGCTGTCGGTGGCGATGGGCCAGCAGTTTGTGGTTGAAAACAAGGCCGGGGCTGGCTCCACCATAGGCACGGACTTCGTCGCCAAGGCAGCGCCCGACGGCTACACGCTGGTGATGGTTTCGACCACGCATGTGATCAGTCCGTCTATCTACAAAAACATGCCTTACGACCCGATCAAGAGCTTTACCGTTATCTCCAAGCTGGTGGACTCTCCGTATGTGCTGCTGGTCAACCCCAAGCTGCAGGCGCGCAACGTGCAGGAACTGGTGGCGCTGGCCAAAGCCGCGCCTGAGACCATCCACTACGCGTCTTCAGGCAACGGCAGCTCGCAACACCTGATGGGCGGGCTGTTTGTGTCCATGACCGGCGCACCGCTCAAGCATGTCCCCTACCGTGGGAGCGGCAGCGCTGCAACCGACCTGGTCGCCGGTGTGGTCGAAAGCAGCTTTGCCGGCGTGCCCAATGCGCTGTCGCAGGTTCCGCAGGGCCGCCTCAGGGCGCTGGCCGTGACCACGGCCAAACGCATACCGCAACTGCCGGACGTGCCGACCATGCAGGAGGCCGGCGTGCCGGGTTATGAAGCATCGGTCTGGCTGGCTTTGCTGGCCCCTGCAGGTACACCCAGGGACATCGTGGTACGGCTCAATAGCGAAATCGCCAAGGTCATGAGCGCACCTGAGACCAAAAAAGCGCTCTATGACGCAGGCGTGGAACCGACGCCATCAACCCCCGAGGCCATGGCTGACTATATGGTCAAGGATATGGAGCGATGGGCCAAGGTCATCAGGGACACAGGCATCAAGCTGGAATAAGCTGGCTGGCAGGACAAATTAAAAAGCCGCTGCAGACCTTTCGGTTTGCAGCGGCTTTTTTGCCGGTCAGCGGTGACTCAGCACTTACGGTCAGTCACGTGTCGGCTTGGAGAATTTACCAGCATTTTTAGCGGCATCGCGTGGCACAAACACCTTGCCGGCTGGCCTGGCGAACGCGGGCTTGCGGTTCGCAAAATCAGGGCGGGGTGCGAATCCTTCGTTGCGGGCGCCAAAGTTGCGATCTTCGCGTGGTGCAAAGCTGTTGCTGTTGCCGCCACCGAAGCCACGATCATCTTCCCGGCGTGGGCCACGGTCATTGAAACCGGAACGGTCGGCATACGCATTGCCCTGAGGTGCTGCGGGACGGCCCTGGAAGCCACCACCACGGTCATCACGGTTGCCGCCGAAGCCACCACCCGAATTACCGCCACCAAAGCCACCGCCGGCTGGCTTGCGGCCAGCGAAGCCACCACGGTCGCCACCGCCAAAGCTGCGGCCGCCACGGTCATTGCGGTCACCACCGAAATTGCCACGCGGGCGCTCGGAGGTTGGTGCAAAACGCTGCTGCGGCTCCAGACCGGCAATCACGCTGGCCTTGAGGTTTTGCTGCGTGTAGTGCTCGATGTCCTGGATCTTGCGGCGGTCGCGGAATTCGGCAATCGTGATCGCCTGACCTTCGCGGCCAGCACGGCCGGTACGGCCAATGCGGTGCACATAGTCTTCAGCTTTCATCGGCAGGCCGTAGTTGATGACGTGGGTGATGGTCGGAACGTCCAGACCGCGGGCGGCCACATCGGTCGCCACCAGAATCTGCACGCGGCCGTCACGGAAAGCCATCAGGCGACGGTTGCGCAGGCCCTGGCCCAAAGCGCCATGCAGCGCCACGGCGCTAAAGCCTTCTTGCACCAAGTCATTGGCCAGGCCGTCACATTCCACCTGGGTGCAGGCAAACACGATCGCCTGGTTGATGGTGGTGTCGCGCAGCCAGTGGTCCAGCAGCTTGCGCTTGTGGGTCATGTTGTCGGCCCACAGCAGCGACTGGGTGATGGACGCATGCTTTTCGTGCGGCGAGTCAATCTCGACACGCTGTGGCTGGCGCATGACGCGGGTAGCCAGTTGCATGATGCGCGGCGCAAAGGTGGCGCTGAACATCATGGTCTGCTTGCGCTCGATGGTGAGCTGGTTGACTTCGGTCAGGTCGTCGGCAAAGCCGAGGTCCAGCATGCGGTCGGCTTCGTCAACCACGAGGAATTGCACCTGGTCGAGCTTGATCTGCATGCTGCGCTGCAGGTCCAGCAGACGGCCGGGCGTGGCCACGACGAGGTCGGCATTTTGCAGCTTGGCAATTTGCAACTGGTAAGGAATGCCGCCGACAACGTTGGCAACACGCAGGCCACGGCAATGGCGAACCAGGTCGATGGCGTCAGCGCAAACTTGCTGGGCCAACTCGCGGGTCGGGCACAAAATCAGCGCACCAGGGGTGGCGGCCTTGAAATTGCGCATGTTGGTCGGGTCTTTGCGCTTTGGCTTTTTCAAAGGCGCTTCGCCACGGGCGACGGCTTCAGCACTCAGGCGTTCGAATTCGGCACGTTCGTTGCGCTCGGCCTCTTCCTGCTGTTTCAGCAGGGTGTGCAGCACGGGCAGCAGGAAAGCAGCGGTTTTGCCGCTACCGGTCTGGCTGGAAACCAGCAGGTCGGTGAATTTTGGCGCTTTGGGGTCAGCATCCAGGGCTTGCATAGCCTTGGGAATGGTGGCCATCTGCACCGAGGTCGGCTGGGTAAAACCCATGTCGGCTACAGCTTGCAGCAGTTCTTTGGCCAGGCCCAGCTTCACAAAGCCATTAGGCTCGGCGACAACGGCTTCCAGGGAGCTTGCTTCCGCAACAGGCTCGTCGGAAGAAAAGTCTGGAATCACGTTGATTTCCAGGTCAGAAATGGTTTCGGTAGTTTCGGGCGAAAAGTCGCCACGAGCCTCAAAAGAGTCAGTCATGTTTTTTCTCACTAATCCCCTGTCCGCAACGCTTTTGGCGATGGACAGGAAACTCCACCTCCCGCGATGCAGAAGGCTTCGTTCATGGTTAATAAAACACCAACCATCAAACGAATATGCTGCTCAGGAGGAAATTCAGCCTGAAGCGGTGACCCTGTTAGAAGAGTCCAAAAGTGTGAGGTAGATGTACAAATGCAGTACACGGGGTGTGCAACTGCAAGCCCATGATTATGGCACGGTTCGCGGGTTTCTACCAATCTTTACACAAGAGAGCTTGTTGCAGCACACCTGTGGCGTTTCATACCGCGCCTTATATGCTATCAATAAAATAGCCTCTTACCCCCGTCCAATAAGCGGAAAAGGCCTAAAACGCTTAAAAATCACTTCAGGAAGTGCTTGCGATAGTGCTCCATCTCGTCGATGGATTCATTCACATCGGCCAGGGCGGTGTGCATCTGGCGTTTTTTAAACCCGCTGTACACCTCGGGCCGCCAGCGCTTGGCCAACTCCTTGAAGGTGCTCACGTCCACGTTG
>NZ_JAUXNA010000064.1 GCF_030682935.1 Polaromonas sp. | reverse complement strand
TGGAGCAGTTGCTGCGCCATGGCCAGGCCCATGCCGCGCGAGGCGCCGGTGAGGATGAAGAGGTGTTGTGTCATGCCCCCATGGTAGCGGCCAGCGCCGTGCGCTGGGCCGTCAGGCGTCCACCACGATGGGAAATGTCGCGTGCAAGCCGTCACTGCCCGGCGTAAAAGGCACGGTCAGCGCGGCGCGTGCAGCGTCATCGGGCAGGCGCCGCCACAAAAAATCGCGCGCATTGCCCGCATCGCCGGCCACGTAGAGCTGAGTCGTCAACAACTCGTGCGGCCCCAGCCTGACCTTGACGTGAATGTGCGGCGTGCGCCCGCTGTAGGGCGCTGGGCGTATGGTGCGAAAGCGGTAATTCCCATCAGCCCCCACGGTGACGCGGCCAAAACCCTGAAAGGCCGCATCGGCGCGGCCGCCGTCGCCAGGATGGTGGTAGTGACCCGCATGGTCGCATTGCCAGATTTCCACCTGCGCGCCGCGCACCGCCCGGCCGGCGCGGTCTGTCACCGTGCCTTCCAGCCATGCCGGCTGGCCGCGCCCATAGCGCTGGCTGCCGTTTCGCAGCAAATCAAAGTCGGTATCGGCTGGCAGGGTGACCGGGTAGAACGGGCCTTCGGTCTGGGCCGGCGTGAGTATTCGCGCCTGCGGGGCCTGCGCGCGGGCCCCGGTCCATACGAAGGGCGCAGCCACCAGCGTGGCAACAAGCTGGCGGCGCAGCGGATTACGGGGGGCCGCCAGGGGTGAATCTTCGGGGCTTGAATGAGGGGTCATGGCGGAGTCTCCTGAAGCAAGCTTGTCAGACTGCCGCCACGCTGAACAAGTTCCGCCTTCCGCGCTGCACCGGTCCGCATGCCGGCTCAAGCGGGCGCGTCAGTCAACCAGAATCCGCGCCAAGGCCTGTGCATCGACATGGCGGGCGGCCCCAAACCCCGCCACCTGCCGTGCGCCGGTGGGGCGCAGCAGCACAAACATGAAGTCGCCCAGCGCGGTCATGGGCTCGGCTTCGGGAAAGCGCGCCAGGTAGGCGGCGCGTGCAGTGGCCCAGGCGGTGCTGTCCCGCGCCGGCACTTGTGCCACCGCGTCCAGCGTGACGCGCGGCAGGGCATGCACTGGTTGCCCGTCGACTTCAGTCGCCATGACCATCAGCGACACCTGCGGGTGCGCGAGCAGGTTGCGCGTGTGCGCGGCCAGGCTGCTGATGTGAACCACCAGGCAGCCATCTAGCCGAGCGAACGGCACCATCGACACAAACGGCAAGTCAGGGCGCTCGGTGTCCAGCGTGCCCAGCGCCGCCACCCGGCGCGTGGCCAGCAGATCGCGCAGGGCGCGGTTCAGGCGGGGTTCGTGGTTCATGGAGGGGTTTCGGCAACGGTGACAAAGAAAAGGTTGAGGTGATTCTGACACTCCGGCGCGCGCCGGGCGCTTGCTACCGCAGGGCCGTTGCGTTGCGTCAAGTCGCGCGGGCGCGCGCCCTGCCACCATGCGGGCATCGCCCACTTTGCCGCAGGAGCTTGAGATGACCGTACAACGCATTCTTTTGATTCAGGGCCACCCCGACGCCACCCAGCGCCACCTGGGCCACCTGCTGGAGGACGCCTATGCCAGCGGCGCGCTCGCGGCCGGGCACCAGGTGCGCCACGTCCATGTGGCTGCGCTGGATTTTCCGCTGTTGCGGAGTCAGGAGGCCTGGGACCATGGCGAGTTGCCGCCGGCCTTGTTGCCGGCCCAGACCGACATTGCGTGGGCGCAGCACCTGGTGCTGTTTTTTCCGCTTTGGCTGGGTGACATGCCCGCCGTGCTCAAGGGTTTTCTGGAACAGGTGGCGCGCCCGGGATTTGCCTTCAAGGCAGAAGGCGCCAATCCCTTTGGCCACAAGGGGCTGGCCGGGCGTTCGGCGCGCGTGGTGGTCACCATGGGCATGCCGGCGCTGCTGTACCGCTGGTATTTCCGCGCACACAGCGTCAAATCCCTGGAGCGCAACATCCTGGGCTTTGTCGGCATTGCACCGGTGCACGAAACCCTGATCGGTATGGTGGACCGGCTTGGTGAAATCGGTGTGGCCGAGTGGCAGGCCAAGATGCGCAAGCTGGGAAGCCGGGCTCAATGAATCGGTGAAAGCATCTGGATTTATACATAAAATAAGCGCTTTGCCCTGTAGTGGCGGGCGCAAGCAGCTATCAAAATAGTAGTATTTTTGCGGCATCCGGGTTACGGCTGCGCCTGCCAGCCGCCGCCCAGCGACTGGATCAGGGCCACGGCGGTGGTCTGGCGGTCTGCCATGGCCTGCACCAGTGCGCGGCGTGCGCTGAGCGCGGTGGCCTGCGCGGTGATGACTTCGGAGTAGCCGACCTGGCCGCTGCGGTAGCGGTTGAGCACTTGTTGCTCGACCTGGTCGGCTGCTGTGGATGCCTGACGTCGCAATTCCTGCTGGGTCAGCAGCACGCGGGTGGCTGCCAGCTGGTCTTCAACCCCCTGAAACGCGGCCAGCACGGTTTGCCGGTAGCGCGCCACAGCTTGGGCATGGCCGGCTTCGCTGCCTTCCACGCGGGCGCCGGTGGCGCCCGCGTTAAACAGCGCCTGGGCCGCTGACAGGCCCAGCGCCCAGACGTTGCTGGACGCACTGAACAGGTCCGCCACGCGGCTGGCGCCCAGCCCATAAGACGCACTCAAATTAAGGCTGGGGTAGTAGGCGCTTCGGGCAATGCCAATCTGACCGTTGGCCGCCGCCACGCGGCGCTCGGCGGCTGCAATGTCGGGCCTGCGCTGCAATAACGTTGACGGCACCCCCACGGGGACTTCAGGCACCACCGGGTTCCAGGCTGTGGCGGCCAGCGAGAAGTTGCCGGGCGCCTGTCCCACCAGCACGGCAATGGCGTGTTCGAGCTGGGCCCGCTGGCGCTGCAGCCCGGCATCGTCGGCCTGGGCATTGGCCAGCTGGGTTTGCGCCTGCAGCACATCGGTTTTGGCGGAAATGCCTGCGGTATAGCGGTTCTGCGTGATTTCAAGGGCGCGCTGGTAACCGGTAAGGGTGTTGGCGAGCAGCGCTTTTTGCGCGTCGGCCTGGCGCAGCGAAAAGTAATTGATCGCCAGCTCGCCCTGCGCCGACAGCGTGGCCGAGGCCAAATCTGCTGCGCTGGCCTCTGCATTTGCCGCAGCGCCGTCAGCCGCACGGCCCAGGCGGCCCCACACATCGGGCTCCCAGCTGCCGCCTATGCCAAGCTGGTAGTTGTTACTGGGGCTGCCGCCGCCACTGCCTGAACGCCTGCCATGTCCATCGAGGGTGACCGAGGGGAATAGCGAGGCCCGCTGCTCGCGCACCAGCGCGCGTGCCTGGGCATAAGCGCCCACGGCAGCGGCCACGTTCTGGTTCGACACTTCGACGCGCGCAGCCAGTTGGTCGAGCACCGGGTCGCCAAAGAGCTGCCACCATGGGCCGCGTTCCAGCGCATCGGCAGGCGCGGCGGGCACCCAGCCTTCAGCCTCCTTGAAGGTGCTGACATCGGGGGTGGCCGGGCGCTGGTAGTCGGGGCCGACGGCGCAGCCGCCCAGACACAAAAGCAGGGCCGTGGCGATCAGGCGAGGGGTCAGGATGGGGTGCATGGAATCACTCACTACAGTGGCAGCGGCGCATCCGGATGACGGCTTAGCTGGCGCTCCGACGGGCTGCGACGGCGCAGCTTGTCGAGCAAAACATAAATCACCGGCGTGGTCAGCAGGGTCAGCAGCTGGCTGGCGATCAGCCCGCCGATGATGGTGATGCCCAGCGGGCGGCGCAGTTCGGCGCCCTCGCCAAACCCGATCGCCAGCGGCAAGGCGCCCAGCATGGCGGCCAGCGTGGTCATCAAAATGGGGCGAAAGCGCAGCAGGCAGGCCTCACGCACGGCTTGTGCGGCCGAAATGCCGCGCGAGCGCTCGGCTTCGATGGCGAAGTCGATGATCAGGATGGCGTTTTTCTTGACAATGCCGATCAGCAGAAAAACGCCGATCAGCGCGATGATGGAAAAGTCCATCTTGAACAGCATCAGCGCCAGCACCGCGCCCACGCCGGCCGAGGGCAGGGTGGAGATCACCGTCAGAGGGTGTACCAGGCTCTCGTAAAGAATGCCGAGCACGATGTAGATCACCACCAGCGCGGCCAAAATCAGCAGCGGCTGCTGGTTTTGCGACTCCTGCGCGCTGCGCGCCGTGGCCGCAAAACTGCCGCGCACATTGCTGGGCAGGCCAATCTCGGCTTCCGCCTGCAGCACGGCGGCTTCCGCATCGCTGAGCGTGCTGCCGGGCGCCAGGTTGTACGACACCGTGGTGGAGAGCTCGCCGTCCTCGTGGCTGACCGAGGCGGCGGTGGTCCTTTCGCTAAAGCGCGCAATGGCCGACAGCGGCACCATGGTGATGGCGGAGCCTGTCGCCGCGCCGCTGCCGCCTTTCACCGGAATGTAGATGTCTTTCAGCGACTCCGGGCTGCGGGTAAAGCGCGGCGCCACTTCCATGATCACGCGGTACTGGTTCAGTTCGGTGTAGATGGTGCCGACCGGGCGCTGGCCGAAGGCGTTGTAAAGCGCGTTGTTGACATCGCGCGAACTGATGCCCAGCCGCGCCGCGCTCGCCTTGTCGACCGTCACCATGGTCTCGACACCGTTTTCTTCCTGGTCGGTGTCCACGTCGGCCAGTGCGGGCTGGCGCTTCATCTGATCGGCCAGGCGCGTGGCCCAGCGCGACAGATCGGCCGTGTTGTCACTTTTAAGGGTGTACTGGTAGGTCGAATTGCTCTGACGGCCACCGCCGCGCAGGTCTTGCACCGGGTTCAGAAACAGCGTGACGCCCGTCACCTGCGCCAGCTGCGGCCGTAGCCGCGCAATCACGGCCTGGCCCGCGTCGGTGCGCTGCGCCACCGGCTTGAGGTTGATGAACATGAAGCCGCCACCGGAACGCGAGCCACCGGTAAAACCGACCACCGTGTCCACCGCCGGGTCACGCTCAATGATGTCGACCAGTTGCTTGAGCTTGCCCTGCAGCGCTTCGAACGAAATACTCCGGTCGGCGCGCAAGCCGCCCCGGATCTGCCCGCTGTCCTGCTGCGGAAAATAGCCCTTGGGCACCTTGACATAGAGGTAGACATTCAGCGCAATCACCGCCAGCAACAGCGCGATCACGGTCCGCCGGTGGGCCAGCGCCCAGTCCAGGCTGACTTCGTAGGCGCGGAGCAGGCGATTGAACGCGTTTTCAAAGCCCCGGGCCAGGCGCCCTGGCGGCTTGCTGCTGCCCGCCGGCTTGAGCAGCCAGGCGCACATCATGGGCGTGGTGGTCAGTGAAATTACCAGCGAAATCAGCACGGCCGCCGACAGCGTGACGGCGAATTCCCGGAACAGCCGCCCCGTCTGCCCGCCCATGAACAGCAGCGGAATAAACACCGCCACCAGCGACAGGCTGATGGACAGCACCGTGAACCCGACTTCGCGCGCGCCCAGCAGTGCCGCCTTGAAGCGGTCCATGCCGGCTTCAATGTGGCGGCTGGTGTTTTCCAGCACCACGATGGCGTCGTCCACCACAAAGCCGGTCGCGACCGTGAGCGCCATCAGGCTCAGGTTGTTGAGGGAAAAGCCCAGCAAGTACATCACGCAAAAAGTGCCCAGCAGCGACACCACCGTGGCCACAGCCGGAATGAAGGTGGCGCGCGCACTGCGCAAAAAAGCGCTGACCACCAGTACCACCAGCGCAATGGATATCAACAGCGTGAGTTCGACTTCGTGCAGCGACGCGCGTATGGAGTTGGTACTGTCTGACGCCACCTGCAGCTGCACATCGGCGGGCAGCTGGGCCTGCAACTCCGGCAGCAGGGCGCGCACGCCGTCTACCGTTTCAATCACGTTGGCACCGGGCTGGCGCGTGACCAGCACGATGACGGCGGGCTGGCCATTAAATAGCCCCAGCGTGTTGGTGTTTTCCACGCCATCCAGGACTTCCGCGACATCGCCCAGCCGCACCGCTGCCCCGTTGCGCCAGGCCACCACCAGGTCCCGGTAATCGGCGGCGCGCCGCCCGCCCGTGGCGGTGTTGGCGCCCGCGTAAATCTGCAGGCGCTGGCCGTTGCCTTCAATCGCGCCGCGGGGCCGGTTGGCGTTGGCCGACTGCAGCGTGACGCGCACGTCCTCCATGCTCACGCCATAGCGGTTAAGCGCAAACGGGTTCATCTCTACCCGCACGGCGGGCAGCGAGCCGCCGCCGAGTTCCACATCCCCCACGCCAGGCACCTGGGCAATTTTTTGCTGCACCAGGTTGGACACTTCGTCGTAAATCTGCCCCGGTGAGCGGGTCCTGGAGGTGAGCGCCAAAATAATGACTGGGGCCGCCGCCGGATTGGCTTTGCGGTAAGTCGGGTTGCTGCGCAGCGTGGCGGGCAGGTCGGCGCGGGAGGCATTGATGGCGGCCTGCACTTCGCGGGCGGCGGCGTCAATCTTGCGGTTCAGGTCAAACTGCAGGCTGATGCGGGTCGAGCCGGTGCCGCTGTTGGAGGTGATTTCATTGACGCCTGCAATCACCGCCAGGCGCCGCTCCAGCGGTGTAGCGACGCTGCTGGCCATGGTGGCGGGGCTGGCGCCGGGCAGCGACGCGCTGACCGAGATCGCGGGGAAGTCAACCTGCGGCAGGGGCGAGACCGGCAGCACGAAGAACGCGCCTATGCCGGCGAGTGCCAGGCCGATGGTGAGCAGGACGGTGGCGACGGGGCGGCGGACGAAGGGTTCTGAGAGGTTCATTTCTCAATCCCTTCCTGTTCGGTCTGTGTTATTCGTGCTGGCTTGGGGGCCGGGTCTCGCCCCGGTGGCGACTCACTTGTTCTTTGCTTCGCCAAAGAA
>NZ_JAUXNA010000059.1 GCF_030682935.1 Polaromonas sp. | reverse complement strand
CTGCTTGAAATTCCATAAAAAAGGGACGTGATGAACACGTCCCTTTTTTACCCTACCTCGGCTGCAAATGCCTTAACTGACTGGCATTACCGTAATCGGGGCTTTTTTGTGGCTGGCGACAAGGCCATGCGGGGCTGCGATGGCCGTTCAGTCGACCTTGGCGCCGGATGCTTTCACGACCTTGGCCCATTTCTCGTGCTCGGCGTTGATGAAGGCGGCGAATTGCTGGGGCGTATTGCCGCTGGGAATGGCGCCTTGCGCCAGCAGTTTTTCCTTGATGGCGGGCGTGCTCAGCGCTTTGGCGACTTCTTCCTGCATGCGCTTGACGATGTCGGGTGGTGTGCCCGCAGGCGCCAGCAGGCCAAACCATGAACTCGCGTCGAAGCCCTTGAGCGTGGGGCCGCCCGCCTGCTCTATGGTCGGCAGGTCTGGCAGTGCCGCAGAGCGCTCGGCGCTGGTCACCGCAAATGCCTTGAGCTTGCCGCCCTTGATCTGCGGCATGGCAGAGGGCAGGTTGTCAAACATAACATCCACATTGCCGGACACCATGGCCATCATGGCGGGGCCCGAGCCGGTGTAGGGAATATGCGCCATGTAAATGCCGGTCATCGACTTGAACAACTCGCCCGCGAGGTGGATCGAGGTGCCATTGCCGCTGGAGGCCATGTTGAGCCGGCCCGGGTGGGCTTTGGCGTAGCGGATAAAGTCCGGCACGCTGTTGATGCCCAGGGTTTTGGCGGTTTCGGCATTCATCACCATCACATTGGGCACGCCGGCCACGAGGGTGATGGGGGCGAAGTCTTTTTGCGGGTCGTAGGCCAGGCGGGTGTATAGCGACTTGTTGATGCCGTGCGTGCCAACCGTGCCCATCAGCACGGTGTAGCCATCAGGCGCCGACTTGGCCACCAGGTCGGCGCCAATATTTCCGCCGGCTCCGGCGCGGTTTTCGACGATGAACGGCTGGCCCAGGGCTTTGGACAGTTCAGGCGCTACCGCACGGGCCAGAATGTCGGTGGTGCCACCGGGCGCAAAGGGCACCACGATCTTGACCGGCTTGGTGGGCCAGCTGGTTTGTGCTGCAGCCGGGATTGCTGCAAAAACAATAGCTGATAGCGCACAGCTGATAAGGGCTGAGCGCCGATTTTGCTTGAAAAATGGAGTCATGAGGTTCCTGTCAGGAGGTGGTCAAGGAGATACCCTCAGCTTAGACGCATACCGTGCCCGCTTCCATCGGGGCAATCCCGACCTTCAAAAAAAAAGCCGCCCGGTGGTGGCCGGGCGGCTTGGCAGAAAGTGGGGCCGATCAGTCGGCAAACTTGCCGGCAGCTTCGATCACGGGCTTGAGTTTGTCCAGCTCGCTCGCCACGAAGGCCTTGTGTGCGGCAGGTTCAACGCGCTTGTCGGCCACCACTACGGCGCCCAGGCCTTCCTGCTTCTTGATGAATTCGGGATCCTTAAGCGCCAGCTTGAGTGCTGTGTTGATCTGGGCCAGCACGGCAGGTGGCGTGCCCTTGGGCGCATACAGACCATGCCAGATCGTCAGGTCAAACTTCTTCAGGCCCATTTCCTGCAGGGTGGGAACGTCCTTGAGCAGCTTGTTGCCCAACAGGGGCTTGGCAGTCGTCACGGCAAATACCTTGACGCGGCCCGCCTCGATTTGCCCTGTGGTGTTGGTGGTTTGGTCGCACATCAGGTCGACCTGGCCGCCGACCAGCGCGTTCATGGCGGGTGCGGTTCCACCGAACGGAATGGTCGTCATGGCTTCCTTGGCATTGATGGCCGATTGCCACATCAAGCCGCACAGGTGAGACGCTGAACCCAGCCCCGCATGGGCAATGTTGAGTTTGCCCGCGTTGGCGCGAATATAGTTTTCGAAGTCGCGGTAGTTGTTGGCCGCCAGTTGGGGTTTGCCGATCAGCGTCATTGGGACTTCGTTGATCATGCCCAAATACTCAAAGTCTTCCAGTGGCTTGTACTGCAGCTTGCGGTACAGGGCCGGTGCCGAGGCCATGCCGATATGGTGCAGCAGCAGCGTGTGGCCGTCGGCCGCTGCCTTGGCCACTTTGGTGACACCAATGGTGCCGCCTGCCCCGTTGACGTTTTCCACCACAAAGTTGGCATTGCCGCCCATGGACTTGCGCAGGGCTTCGGCCAAGTCACGTGCCACGCGGTCGGTTGGGCCGCCGGCGGCAAAAGGAACCACCAGACTGATGGGCTTGGTGCCGGGGAAAGTTTGGGCGTTGGCTGCAAAAAGGCTAACTGCCGCAGCGGCAAGTACTAACAGGCGTTTCATGGGGGGCTCCGTATGATGAACGGTCTAGTTTAGGAGGCCCCTACCCTGTGCACATTGCGGGAACTACTTAGGGGCAATCCCTTTTCCCCTTTACTTGTAGCTTCGTGCGTCCTCAATGACCTTGCCATCGTTGGGAAGGCTGCCCGGCGCGAGCAGCTGGACGGTGCCGCGCAGCTTGGTGACATCGCGGATGACCTCACTGATTCGCTGGTCCAGCCCCGCAGGGCTGGAAGCCGCCTCGACCTGAAGCGTCATGCTGTCGTTGGCCATCTCGCCGCTGACCACCAGCCTGGCTTTGATCACTTCGGGAAAACGCCGGGCAATTTCTGCCACCTGTCCCGGATGCACAAACATGCCGCGAACCTTGACGGTCTGGTCCGCGCGGCCCATCCAGCCCTTGATGCGGGCATTGGTGCGGCCGCTTGGGCAAGTGCCAGGCAGCACCGCCGACAAATCGCCCGTGCCAAAACGGATCAGCGGGTAGTCGGGGTTGAGCGTGGTCACCACGAGTTCCCCCACTTCGCCTTCGGCCACCGGCTCTCCGGTGCCGGGACGGACAATTTCAACGATAACGCCTTCATCGAGCACCAGCCCCTCGCGGGATTCGGTCTCGTAGGCAATCAGGCCCAGATCGGCCGTGGCATAGCACTGGTAGCCGGCAATGCCGCGATCAATGAGCCAGTCGCGCAGGCTGGGCGGAAAAGCTTCACCCGACACCAGCGCCCGTGTGACGGTGGGCAGCGCCACCTTCATTTCGGCCGCTTTTTCGATGATGATTTTGAGAAAACTTGGCGTGCCAATATAGCCTGCCGGCTGGAGCTCGGCCATGGCCTGCACCTGCTGTTCGGTCTGTCCGGTGCCGCCCGGAAACACCGTGCAGCCCAGTGCATGCGCGCCGGTTTCCATCATGGAGCCGGCCGGCACGAAGTGGTAACTGAAGCTGTTGTGAACCAGCTGGCCGGGCCGAAAGCCGGCCGCGTACAGGGCGCGCGCCATGCGCCAGTAGTCCTTGCGCGTGCCTTCGGGTTCGTAAATGGTGCCGGGGCTGGCAAACACATGGGGCATGTGGGCGCCGTAGCGCAGCGCGCTGAAGCCGCCAAAGATGTCGCTGTCAGCCTGGCGCGCAGCCTGCTGGCGCGCCAGCAATTCGTGCTTGCGGGTCACCGGCAGCTGCGCCAGCGCTGCGCGGGAGTTGATGGCGGCGTTGTCAACGTCTGCCAGCAGGGTAGTAAAGGCCGGTGCGTGGGTTTGCGCATGGGCAATTTGCTGTGGCAGGGCGGCCATCAGGGCCGCTTCGCGCGCAGCTGGCGAGCGGGTCTCTAGTGCGTCAAAAAATGAGTTCATGGCCGTGTCATTTTTCCGGCTCACGCCAGCCAGCGCTTGCGGCGCTTGTAGCTTTTGACGTCCTTGAAGCTCTTGCGTTCGCCGCCGCCCACACCGAGGTAAAACTCCTTCACGTCCTCGTTGTTGGCCAGGTCGCTGGCCATGCCGTCCATCACGACGCGGCCGCTTTCCATGATGTAGCCGTAGTCGGCGTATTTCAGGGCCATGTTGGTGTTTTGCTCGGCGATCAGGAAGGTGACTTTTTCCTTTTCGTTCAGATCCTTGACGATGTTGAACACCTCTTCGACAATTTGCGGCGCCAGGCCCATGGACGGCTCATCGAGCAACACCATGCTGGGGTTGGCCATGAGCGCGCGGCCAATGGCGCACATCTGCTGCTCGCCCCCCGAGGTGTAGGCCGCCTGCGAGCTGCGCCGGGTTTTGAGGCGCGGGAAATAGTTGTAGACCTTTTCCAGGTTGGCGGCAACCTCGGTCTTGCTCTTGCGGGTGTAGGCCCCCGTGAGCAGGTTTTCCTCAATGGTCAGGTGAGCAAAACAATGCCGCCCTTCCATGACCTGCACCACGCCCCGCTGCACCAGATCGGCCGGCGACAGATTTTCAATGCGTTCGCCGCGCAGTTCGATGGAGCCTTTGGTGACTTCGCCACGCTCCCCCTGGAGCAGGTTGGAGATGGCGCGCAAGGTGGTGGTTTTGCCCGCGCCGTTGCCCCCCAGAATGGCCACGATACGGCCTTCGGGCACCTGCAGGGAAACCCCCTTGAGGACGAGGATCACATGGTTGTAGATGACCTCGATGCCGTTGACGTTCAGAACAATGTTTTTTGTTTCCATAGATTTTTCCAGGGTGGCCAAATGAAAGACCAGCGCCGCTGGGCTTTCATTTGGCGGCTCGCGAGAGCCGCGCAGTCCCTCCCGCCGCGCGGCAGGAGGGACTGCAAGCTGCCGTCAGGACTGGCAGTCAGCCGGTGTGCGTGGCGTCAGTTTTTTCTCGGCCGCGTACTTGGCGGCGGTGGCCTTCACTAGCGGCTTGATGATCTGCTCGTCGGCCTGGAGCCAGTCGGACGTGAACTTCCAGGCTTTGCCGTCCCAGGTGTGAATGCGCGCCCAGGACGAGCCCATGTGGTCGGTACACGAGGTGCTGATGGGGCGCATCACGCCGGCAAAACCGAGCGTGTCGAGCTTGGCCTGTGTCAGGTTCAGGTTTTCCAGGCCCCAGCGGACCTGCTCGCCCGTCATGACCTTGCCTTTGCCGAAGCGTTCCTGTGCAGCGCGAATGCCTTCGACACCCAGCATGGCGCTCATGGCGCCGCGCATGTAGAGCACCTGGCCAACTTCTTCCTTCGGACCCGTGCCCTCGCCCTTGCCATGCACCATGGCCATCACGTCCTTGACCAGTTTGGATTGCGGCTCGGCCCCGTGCTGCATGGTCACGGCGTTGTAGCCCTTGGCGCCCTCGGCCACGTCTTTCACGTCGGGTTCAGCGCCGGCCCACCAGACGCCGTACATTTTTTCACGCGGGTAGCCGGTGGCCTGGGCTTCCTTGATGGCGGTGGAGTTCATCACGCCCCAGCCCCACAGCACCACATAGTCGGGCTTGGCTTGCCGCACCTGCAGCCAGGTGGCTTTTTGTTCCACGCCGGGTGCCGTCACGGGCAGCAGCTGCAGCTCGAAGCCGTGCATTTTGGCGCGTTCCTGCATCAGGGGAATGGGTTCCTTGCCAAAAGGGCTGTCGTGGTAAACCAGCGCAATCTTCTTGCCTTTAAGTTTGTCCAGACCGCCTTCTTTTTTGCCGAGGGCTTGCAGGATGGTGTCAGCGGCGACCCAGTAGGTGCCGGCAATAGGGAAGTTCCACTTGAACACCGAGCCGTCCGCGCTTTCGCTGCGTCCGTAGCCGATGGTGACCACCGGGATTTTGTCGATCGGCGCTTTTTCAGTGATGGCAAAGGTGGCGCCTGTGGACAGCGGCTGCACGAAACTGGCGCCCTTGCTCTTGAGCCGCTCATAGCACTCCACGCTGCGTGCGGTGTCGTAGCCGGTTTCGCATTCCTCGAAGGACAGCTTGACGCCGTTCAGGCCGCCACGCGCATTGACCAGTTTGAGGTAGTCCACATAGCCGTTGGCCCAGGGCACGCCATTCGGAGCGTAGGGGCCGGTGCGGTAGGACAGCACCGGAATGAACTGTTCCTTGGCTTGGGCGTAAGCGCTGGTCGTGACGGCCGATGCGCCAGCAGCCACGGCGGCCACTGCCAGAATCAAATTACGAACTTTCATTGTTGTCTCCTGAAAAATTTAAAAACAAAACACCTGAAAAAAACCGGGGAAACCAATGACGCGTGAATGCGTCAATGCGGGAAGGGCCACAGGCGCAACTTTTGCTTGCCGGTGGACCACAGTTTGGCCAGTCCGTGCGGTTCCACAATCAGGAACCAGACGATCAGGCCGCCAAAAATCATCAACTCCGCATGCGAGATGCCAGCCGTGGAGATTTCGATGCCGACCGTGCCTAGAAGCACCGGCAGGAACTGGTTCAGGGCGATGGGCAGCACCACGATGAAGGCCGCCCCGAAGAAACCGCCCATGATGGAGCCCAAGCCGCCGATGATGACCATGAACAGCAGGCGAAACGACTGGTCAACCGAAAACGCCGCCGGCTCCCAGGCGCCCAGATAGACAAAGGCCCACAGCGCGCCTGCGACACCAATGATGAAGGAGCTGACCGCGAACGCGCTGAGCTTGGCGTACATCGGGCGGATGCCGATCACCGCGGCGGCCACGTCCATGTCGCGAATGGCCATCCACTCGCGGCCGATCGCGCTGCGCACCAGATTTTTGGCCAGCAGGGCGATCACGGCCAGTACACCCAGGCAGAGCAGGTATTTGCTCGCCGCGCTCTCGATGGGTAGCCCGAACACCTGCAGGTTGGAGACCGATACCGAGCCGGACGGCGTGTCCAGCGTGAACCACTTGATGCGCAGAAACATCCAGTCGCTGAAGAACTGCGCGGCGAGCGTGGCCACCGCCAGGTACAGCCCCTTGACGCGCAGGCTGGGCAGGCCGAACAGGATGCCGAACAAGGTGGCGCACAGGCCGCCCAGGATCAGCGCCGGAATCAGCGGCATGCCCGGAATGCGCACGAAGAAGTTGTAGGCCCCATAGGCCCCGACCGCCATGAAGGCGCCCGAACCGAGCGAGATCTGGCCACAGTAACCCACCAGGATATTCACGCCCAGCGCCGCCAGCGACATGATGACAAAGGGAATCAGGATGGCGCGGAACAGGTAGTCGCTGGCCAGCATGGGCACGGCGATGAAGGCGACCGCCAGGATCAGCCCGATGGCAATGCGGTCCTGCAGGATCGGAAAGATCTGCTGGTCCGCGCGGTAGCTGGTTTTGAATTGACCGTTTTCTCTGTAGAACATGGTTTTCTTTCTTACACGCGGTCAATGATTTTTTCGCCAAACAGGCCCTGGGGCCGGAACAGCAGGAATCCCAGGGCCAGCACGTAGGCAAACCAGATTTCAATACCGCCGCCGACAAACGGGCCGAGGTAGACCTCGGACAGTTTTTCACCCACGCCGATGATCAGGCCGCCAATGATGGCGCCCGGCACCGACGTCAGGCCGCCCAGAATCACCACCGGCAGCGCGCGCAGCGCGATGGTGGCCAGCGAGAACTGCACGCCCAGCTTGCTGCCCCAGATCATGCCGGCCACCAGCGCCACCACGCCTGCCACGCACCACACAATGACCCAGATGCGGTTCAGCGGAATGCCGATGGACTGCGCGGCCTGGTGGTCGTCGGCCACAGCGCGCAGTGCGCGGCCGGTGGCTGTCTTTTGAAAGAACACGCTCAGCAGGGCCACCAGCACGGCCGCAATCAGGGCTGCGTACAGGTCTTCCTTGTTGATCAGGAGGCCGCCCGGAAACACCGAGTCGAACGCGAAAACCGGGTCTTTGGGCATGCCGATGTCGATCTTGTAGATGCTGCCGCCAAATATCGTCTGGCCCAGGCCTTCCATGAAATAAGCAATGCCCAGCGTGGCCATCAGCAGCGTGGCGCCTTCCTGGTTGACCAGGTGGCGCAGCACCAGGAATTCGATCAGCCAGGCCACGATGAACATGATGAAGGCGGCAATCACAAAGGCCGCTACATTGGCAAACAGCAGGCTGTCTATGCCCGTCCATTGCGGAATCCATTCCGAGAATCGGGCCATGGCCAGTGCCGCAAACAGCACCATGGCGCCCTGCGCGAAGTTGAAGACCCCGGAGGCCTTGAAGATCAGCACAAAGCCCAACGCAACCAGCGAATACAACATGCCGGCCATCAGACCGCCCAGTAGAGTTTCAAGAAAAAAAGCCATCTTTTACCTGTCGCTTAGTGGGAAGTGCCGAGGTAGGCCTTGATCACGTCCGGGTTATTGCGGACTTCGTCGGGTGTGCCGTCGCCGATCTTCTTGCCGTAATCGAGCACCACGACGCGGTCGGAGATGTCCATCACCACGCCCATGTCATGTTCGATCAAAACCACGGTGGTGCCGAACTCATCGTTGACATCGAGCACAAAGCGGCACATGTCCTGCTTTTCCTCGACGTTCATGCCGGCCATGGGTTCGTCGAGCAGCAGCACCTGCGGCTCCATGGCCAGGGCGCGACCGAGGTCCACGCGTTTTTGCAGGCCGTAGGGCAGCTGACCGACCGGTGTCTTGCGGTAGGCCTGGATTTCGAGGAAGTCGATGATTTTTTCAACCGCCTCGCGGTGCATGAATTCTTCCTTTTCCGC